>CP064999.1:3764000-4077666 GCA_016700115.1 Sphingobacteriales bacterium
CAATAACATTTCCCTTCTTGAGTAAAGACCAACAAATAATCGTGAGTAGAACCTATAAAAACATGCTCGATGAAATCTTCATCTCTTGTTGCTCCTCCTCTGGATCCACGACCACCTCTGTTTTGTTCTCTATATTCGTCAAGACTTGTACGTTTGATGTAACCGAGATGAGAAATAGCAACTACAACCTGCTGTCTTTCAATGATATCTTCCAAAGAAATATCGCTGTCGGCATATACAACTTCTGTGCGTCTTTTATCCCCATACTTATCTCTAACCTCTATTAATTCTTCTTTAATAATAGACATTCTCAAAGCTTCATTACTTAACACTTCTTTGAAGTATTCTATTTTTTCAATCAATTCTGCATATTCTTTTTTAAGTTTGTCCCTTTCTAAACCGGTCAATCGCTGCAATCTCATGTTCAGAATTTCCTGTGCCTGAATATCAGAAAAACTAAACTGGCTGATTAGTCCTACTTTTGCTTCTTCAGGTGTTTGTGAAGCTCGAATTAGAGATATTATTTCATCTAAATGATCTAAAGCTTTTAATAATCCTTCCAGGATATGGGCACGGGCTTCAGCTTTTTTAAGGTCAAACTCCGTTCTTTTTACGACAATCTCATGTCTGAAATCTACAAAATGTGAAATCAATTCCTTGAGGTTCAGTAATCTTGGCCGACCTGCAACCAAACAAACATTATTTACACCGAATGAAGATTGAAGCGGTGTATAATTGTAAAGCTGATTAAGTACGACATTAGGATTTGCATCTCTTTTGAGTTCAAAAATGATACTCATCCCTTTTCTGTCTGATTCGTCACGGATTTCAGAAATACCTTCAATACGTTTTTCATTGACCAGATCTGCAACTTTTTGAACTAACAAGGCTTTGTTTACCTGAAATGGTATTTCAGTAACAACAATTCTTTCCCGATTTCCTCCCTGAATAGATTCAATGGTAGCTCTTCCTCTTACCACTACCCTACCCCTTCCAGTTTCAAAAGCTCTCCTTACTCCGTCATATCCATAAATAATTCCACCTGTCGGAAAATCAGGCGCTATAATGTAATTTGAAAGTTGACTAATCGTAATTTCCGGGTTATCTATATAAGCTACGATCCCATTTATAACTTCGATTAAATTATGAGGCATCATATTGGTAGCCATACCTACAGCAATACCGGAAGCACCATTTATCAGCAAATTTGGAATGCGAGAAGGCATTACAGTCGGTTCTCTCTCGCTTTCGTCAAAATTTGGCTGAAAGGTTACTGTTTCCCTGTCTAATTCTGCGACTAACTCTCCTGCTATTCTGGCTAATCTTGCTTCTGTGTAACGCATAGCAGCAGCAGAATCACCATCCATAGAACCAAAATTGCCCTGCCCATCTACCATAGGATATCGCAAAGACCAATCTTGAGCCATTCTTACAGTAGCTTCATACACAGAACTATCACCATGCGGGTGATATTTACCAAGCACCTCTCCTACAATTCTTGCCGATTTTTTATAAGGTCTGCCTGCACTTAAACCTAACGTGTCCATCCCATAGATAACCCTTCTCTGAACCGGTTTTAAGCCATCCCTTACATCGGGTAACGCTCTTGAAACAATAACTGACATTGAATAATCAATGTAAGCCGTTTTCATTTCTTCCTCAATATTGATTTGCAGTATTCGTTCGTCGTTTGCCATATAATATTTCGCCTCTTATATTTTGAGGCAAATATACGAAGTTTCAGGCTTCTTAAGGGTTTTTCTATCTCATAAAAAAACAAAACGGCTGCTTATATTTAGAAGCAGCCGTTCTGACCAATAGTAACTTTATATTAAATAGTTTAAAAATCTGCCTATTTTACCACCATCAACTTTTTGGTTTGAATTTCTCCTAAAGGATTTCTAAGCATAAGTACATAAAGTCCTGATGGATAGAAATCTTCATCAAGGTTAATTGTTAAACTTCCTGTTGAATTGTTAATAAAATAAGTGTTCATCAATTTACCGGTGTAATCGTAAATGTCCAGTGTCAGCGTTTCGCTAAAATCGTCATTCAACATTATTTCTACGTTGTTTGAAGCAGGATTGGGAAAAACTTTCCATTGGAAAGTTTCGGGTTTAGCACCGCCACCATTGCTGCTGCCAATACCCACCCAATACCAGCCTACGATGCTGTTTCCTTCTGAATCGGTTACTAAAACCATATACCAGCCGGAAGCAAGACCTGTAACATCCTGTGTCGTACTTCCATTGTTCCAGAGATAAGTATATGGGCCGGTTCCTCCAGATACTGTAATGTCAATAGCTCCATCTGCAATACCTGCTGCTGTTGCCGAACTTACGGTATAGGCAATAATTGCCAGACTATTGTTATTAGCAGTTGAAACTTCTCCGGTTGCCTGACATCCGTTGGCATCGGTTACTGTGATTGAAAAAGAAGCACTGCCAATAGTAAAAACAGATAGACCACCGGTAGTATTGTTGTTATAAACAAATGCAAGACCTGTTGTAGTCCATACATAAGTATAAGGAGCAGTTCCTCCTATTGGAGTTATTAAATATTGGACAACATTATTGGACAGAGCGCTCGAAGGAGTGGTGCCAAGATTATTAGCACTGATTTGTAGAATTAACTCTGAAGTTGCATTGATGACAAAGGTTTGTGAAGTTTGTGCACCATTGGCACCGGTTACTGTAACTGTATAGGCCCCGGGCGCTAATCCACTGATACTATTACCAGTTGAGCCATTGCTCCACGCATAACTATAAGGAGGAACACCACCTGTTGCAGTAGCAGTGGCACTTCCGTTGTTTAACCCGCAAGATGCATTAATTGTACTGATATTCAAAACAATGCTACTTGGATCAGTATTCGGTGAATTTACTAAGACTGTAGTATTCGCCTGACATCCATTGGAATCGGTTACTACAACCGTATAAGTTCCGGGAGGAAGTAGAGCTGTATAAAGACAATTGCCAACTAATCCTCCTGTTCCGGGTAGTGGGGCTCCTGCCGGATTAAACCATGTAAATGTATATGGAGCTGTTCCACCGGTAGCCTGAGCACAAACAAAACCACTATTTGTGGAATTAAATGTTGTAACGGTTAAAGAAGAATTAGTGTTTACCGTGAAAGTTGCAGAAGCAGTACAATTATTTGCACTTGTTACAACTACCATATATACACCTGAAGTCAGGTTGGTGATACAATTTAAACTATTGGTACTTGGAGGTAAAACTGTTCCGTTAGCAGTGCTCCAAACATAAGTAAACGGTCCTGTTCCTCCGGAAACAGTTGCACACGCTGTTGCATTTCCGGTACAGGTTGTTTGCGACAATAATACATTTACATTCATGGAATTGCCGGTATTCACGTTGAATGTGGCAGAAGCTGAACAACCATTGGCAGCAGTTACTACCACCATATAAGTTCCTGAAGTGCTGATGGAAACGCAATTTCCGGTAATAGTACTAGCAGGCAACTGCAATGGCGCAGTACCCCAGGTATTGTACCAGGTATAGGTAAATGGTGGCAATCCTCCGGTAACTAATGCGCAGGCGTTTACTACTGCGTTACATCCGGGTTGAGTTAACTGAACTTGCAATCCAAGACCTCCGGAAGGTTGGATGGTAAAAGATGTTGATGCAGAACATCCATTTGCATCTGTTACCACTGCCATATAGGATCCGGGAGTTAAACCGCCCACACAATTATTAGGAGTACTGGTATTTGTTGCTGGTGTACCATTAGCGGTCAGCCATGTCAAAGTGTAAGGGGCAGTTCCTCCTGTGATTGTAGCACAGGCACTGCTTGCAGCTGTTGTTGCTGTACATCCACCTTGAGATGTTAAAACATTGATGTTGAGGGGGGTGGGTTGTGTTACTGTGTAGGAAGCTGTTTGTGTGCAATTTACACAGGTAACTGCAACAGTATAGACTCCGGCAGTTAAGTTCCCGATGTTTTGGGTTGTTGCAGTGAACCCATTAGGGCCACTCCATAAAAAGTTACAAAGAGTTCCTATTGTATTCGATGCAATCAGGTTAATTGCACCATTATTTCCACCATTACAACTCACATTTGTAATATTTGCAGATAATGCAGTATTGCTACCGGTTGCAGATAAGAGTACGGTTTGAGAATAAGTACAGTTATTGGAATCAGTGATAGTAAGAGTATAAGCACCGGCAGGTATCATATTAATACAAAAGTCATAATTTGAGTTAGGAGTACTATTTACTACCGGTTGAGTTCCGCTCCAGGTTACAGTATAAGGCGGACTACCTCCAATAATATCGCCACAAACATTTCCGAGTACAGTGCCACAAGTTGGTTGAGTGATGTTCAACAGAACTGATAATCCCGGGTTGGGATTAACAGTAATACAAGTAATAGCATAACAACCTGCTGCATCCTGAACGAGCGCTGTATAAGATCCGGGGGGGATATTTGAACTACAAACAGTTGAATTTAAACTGATGGGTGGCATGGTAGGCAATGGCCAAAACAAGTTATTTACCACAGGCAATGTAATTGCCCCAATATTTGGTGGATATGCAGGCATGCAACCAGCAAAGAAAGTCCAGTTATAAGGCGGTAATCCACCGGCAGCAGTGATACAGCCTGATGGATTTCCTCCACAATCCGGATAATCTAAAGCCTGTGTTAAACTAATTGAACTGCCGGATGAGCCTTGAACTATGATTGTTTGTGACACTGTACACCCCATTGAGTTAGCAGCAGTAACAGTATAAACTCCAGGGCCAACCTGATTGATACAACTTCCAATTGAAGCATTTCCGACAAAAGTAGTACCCTGAATAATATTGCCATTTGCATTTGTCCAGGTAAAACTAACTGTATTGGTAGCACTGCTTGTCATATTCACCCAAGCACATACGTTAAATGTGTTACAACCGACTTGTTCCACAGAGTATTGAAGGGAAAGGGATAGTGGTGCTATAGTAAACACTTTCGTGATGTTGCAACCCTGACTGTCAGTAATTATAACATAATAGCTTCCTGCAGGCAGATTTGAAATACAATTGCCGGATGTGCCTGCAACCGGAAGTACTTGTGTTCCATTAGAATTGTACCAGGTATATGTATAAGGAGCCAACCCGCCTATAACCTGTACACAAGCCGAACCTGAAGTGCAATTTGGATAAGTAACATTCACCCATGCCTGTAAATTATTATTGCCTCCCAAGGTTACCGTTTGCTGATAGGTACATCCATTGCCATCGGTGATATTGAGCATATAAGTTCCTGCACCAAGATTATTAAAACAAAAATCGGGCGCATTGTCATTTTGATAAAAAGTAATGGCGGCCAAATTTCCAAAAGAAACGGTGTAAGGGGCTTCTCCTCCAAATACATCTCCACAAACACTACCGTTATTATTTCCACAGGTTGGTTGTTGAATGGTCAATTGAGCAGAAAGTGTTGACATGGCAGGATTTACTCCGGAAGGAACATAAACAGTAACGGTTTTAGTGCAAGAAGCATTTGCTGAATTGCCCGGAAATACGATAGTAAAGGTATAAAATCCGGCTCCGAGATTACTGATACAAACCGGAAGTGAACTGACAGTACCGGTAGCACTGCCACCCGTTCCAGAACCAGAAGCTCCCCCACCCTGCCAGGTGAAAGAAAAATTGCCTACAAATCCGGTTACATACAAACAAATTCCTCCTGATGCTGTATTGCAATATGCCGGATCAACGGTAGCAGAAACCGAAACATTACAAGTGTTGCAAGCGTTAGGAGACCATGTAGTAACTCCGCCATAACTCTGAGCCTCACAGCTATTGGCATAAGTTATACCATTACAGCCACAAACAGGTGCAAAAACTGTAGGACATCCATTGTTTAAATTGATTTGTGCAGGATTAATGCAACTTGTATTTTGCCCCTTAGAAGTTTGGGGCAGAAATAGGACCACAACGATTAAAATAGCCATCAGAGCTAAAAACCGGTTGTTTTTGTATAAGTAAATCATAGTAGCGTTATTTAGAAAGTTAAGAGTTGTTTTATTATTTTCCAGAGGCAAGAATTCCCCTCCACAAATTTAAATCTTACTTCAGTAATTTCAAAATACAATTTTTAAGGGTTGTACAAAGCTATCAAGACTATCAATTAATCTAAGTTATTGATTATCAGGAGTTAAGCTCTTAAATTGTTAAAAACTAAATTAGTTGCTTCAAAATAGTTCTAATTAAAATTATTGCATAGAATCAAAATTTCTTCTCCATCAATTTGTAATAAATTAACATTTCGCTCGAACTTTTTCTACCCTTATCAATTTACCACGATTAAGCCTTTTTTTTAAAATTCTTGAATATTAATTAGCGCTAATCAAAAGATTTCTGACAAACAATTTTTGATGCTGTTTTTAGACAATCAAAATAGCTATTTTTGTGATTAAAGCAGGTTTGCAAAAAAAAGTCTGCCTAAAATTATCACAGAATTGTAAAGAATTATGAACGAAACTGTTTTTAAGCTAAACAGAGGTGAATCGGCACGTTAATTGAACTTTAATCCAAAATTTTATTATCTTATGAATAAATCACCCCTACTATTTATTTTAATGCTTTTCACTATTATAAGTGCGAGCAGTTGCAATAAAAATAAAGATAAAATAATCGGAACATGGGAGCGATTCGATGATGAATCATCAGGTACTGTTATTAAAGTTGAACGAACGGGCGATTTTTTAGAAGGAAAACTTCATCACGTATCGGGAAATTTGGTGGAATTAGGGTTTGAAGCTGGTGATGTTAAATGGAAAGAACTCGTTGCTGATACCAAAGAAAACAAGCGTTATATTGGCAAAGATTTAATCAAAGCAGTTGACCAAAACAATAAAGTCAGTCACACAGAATATGTTGATATATACATAGAGTTTTTATCGAACGATATTGTTCAAATACTCGACCCTTCCGGTTCACAGGGAGGTATGAATAAACCCCAAAAATGGCGCAGAATTGAAATTTAAAACAGAAAATCCCCAAGGTAGAGAAAAATAGTGCGCTTAATTTAAAGATTTTTGTTTTCTGAAACCACCGTATTGATAGTTCACCCGTTGCCTTTATTTCTACCTAATCAGGGTTAAATTTCCTTTTTTAATTACAATGTCCCCATTGGTATAAACTGCTTCCACGATGTAGGCATATACACCCAATTCGGCTTGGGTATCTTTATACATGCCATTCCATCCAATATTCAAATCCTTTGAAGCAAATATTTCCTGCCCCCATCTGTTATAAACTACAACAGAAACTTGTGTGATATTTCTTCCAGCAACTCTGAAAACATCATTGACCCCATCACCATTGGGAGAAAATGCATTTGGGATTATAATTGCTCCTCCTTTTAATACCGAGATACTGATGCTATCTTGAGTACTGCATCCGTTTGAGTTGGCTACTACTACAGTATAAGTTGTTGTATTGGTTGGTGATGCTTTAACCTGAGGACAATTATCGCAATCCAAACCTGTTGAGGGAAACCAGGAATATGTAGCAGCTTCTCCGCTGATTATTTGAGGCTGAACTATGACAAAACTGCCTTCATTAATTTCTGTATCTTCCGGAAGTGCAATCGTAAGTAAGTCCGGTTGTGATATCGCTATTGAGTTAGAAGCAGATAAACAACCATTAGAATCCTGAACCAAATAATTATAGCTTCCGGCTTCAAGTCCTGAAACCGTATTTTCGTTTAAAAATGTTTGACCATCATCAGTAGAATACGTATAAGTTCCCGTACCTCCGGTTGCTGAAATGGTAAAAGCACCTTCATTCCCCCCAAAACATAAAATGTCCGTTGTTATTTGAGCATCTGAAATAACCGGAACTATTGCCGGAATAACCGCTTCTGTAGTTGTAGCACATCCGCTTACATCAGTAACCAAAATATTGTGCACGCCCTCTGTTAAACCGTTAAAATTCCCATTTGTTTGAAAAGTCCCACCGTCTATACTAAAAGTATATGGAGGAAAACCACCGGTAGCAGACAAACTGATACTACCCATTGAATCTCCTGCACATAATCCCGGTACGATATTATCTATTTGTGTAACCAAAGGAGGTAGTCCGGTTATCACAAAATTGAGTTCATTAAAACAACCACCACCATCAACCACAATAGCATTATATGCGCCCGGAGCGAGGTTGGTGAATTCTGTTTCAGTTTGTGTTATAGTCGTCCCTGATGGAGTTGTCAAAGTAAAAGTATAAGGTGGAATTGTGCCGGAAGCCATCAAAACAGCTAACCCGTTGCCCGGATTACAAGTACTTGGCACAGAATAGGACAATGAAAAGTATGGAATTTCTGAATTGGCTAAAAGATAGGAAATGATTTTTTCACAATCATTAGCATCTGTAACGGTTACATTGTAAAAACCTATCGGCAGTCCTGTTACCGTAGAGCCGCCAATGGCAGTTTCAGAAAAACCGGTACTCCATTCATAGAAAAAAGGCGGCTGTCCTCCACCGATAACTGTAACGCTGCCGGTCAGAGGATCATTGCAAGTGGGAGAAACACCGATAATTTCAGGAATTGTACAACATGAAAGCAAGGCTTTAAAGGTAAAATTCGGATCATTGGGACAAGGGCTTGAAGATGCGTTCCAACTGCCTGCTTCTGAATCTGAATAATTAAAAAATTCTATACTCAAGTCTTCACCATCTACTCCGGGGGGACAGGCAGCTTTAGTCGTAATAGTCATGCAAAATTCCCAGTTACAGGCATTTCCGGAACTGTAATCACCAAAATCATTTCCGGGATTTCCGTCATTGTTGCGATCGTAAAAAAATCCCGGTCCCACAGCTCCTACATTAGTTTGTGCATAAGTAGAAGTTCCCTGAACACTATCATACCAATCCCAAGTTCCCTGACCGTCGCAACTTGCCGGTGAAACAGGAGTAAGTGTGGTTAGATCCCATGCTGAGCCAAAAACCGGAACTAAGCCATCAAACCAATCTGCCGAGTTTTCCTGATATCCACCAACTAATAGACAAATCTGAACAGTTTGACCGGCTTCATAAGTGCCGAGATATGGAGGAGGATCTACGGTTATGGTTTGGTCAATGATACAAATTGCTTCAAATGTCTGATAGCTATTGATACACAATGAATAATTCCCGGTATCTGAAATGTTACCGCCACTAATCTGAATATAATAGGTAATACCAACAGAAACTGGTGAAAATGAGGTGTTTATATAACCGCCACTCTCATTAACTATGCACTTTAATCCAATTAAACCATCACAAGTGTTTTGATACAGAGCAACCATAGAAGTGTCAAAGTCACTATCTAAGACAATGTCCAATAAGTTACCTACGGCGGTAAATGTAAACCATACATCGGCAGCCGGAGATGGTGCATCAGTTCCTCCAAAACAATATCCCTGATTAATATATGGCAATTCGCCCAAGGCAGTTGAAGTACTTCCAAGTAAGCAAGCTGGAATAAATGGAGTTAAAGTACCAAAATCGGTAGCATTTGCACAATCGTCATTACCGGTTTGAGCGAAACCGGATATAGAAGCCAAAAACAAAAATATCAGGTAAATATATTTCATTTAGTATGACTTTTAAGAGGCGTTAAAGAACAGTTAGATTAGGATGCTGCAAAAATAACCATAGTGATTAAATACTTTGACATTTTACAGGTATAATGCATTAAAAGGTACTCGTCCGACATTTTAAAACGGTTTACTCTTTACTAAGAAATGCTTATCGAATTTTAATTCAACACATTGTTTAATATTTAAAAGCAAAATTTAGTGCTGTAATATTTTTAAACAAAAAAGGAGCAACCTTGTACAGGTGCTCCTTTTCAAAATTACCGAATCTGTTAAATAGAGTTTGGTAACTAACAATATTCCGTGAACATTGTCTAATTTATTTGGCAGTATAAAAAATAGAAAGTTTTAACTGACAGAAGTTTGCTTGCCTTTTAAAGAATTTTTTAAAAGCTATTTTTTATCATCCTGCATGTTGAGCATTAAAACTGATCATCCAGTTAATTCCAAATCTATCTGTAAACATCCCAAAATAATCACCCCAAAATGTATCAGCCATAGGCATTGTTACTTGTCCACCTGCAGAAAGTTCATTAAAAAAACGATCAGCGTTGGCTTTTGAATCGGTATTGATTGAAAGAGAAAAATTGTTGCCTTGTTTGAAAGAAGTTGCCCATTCTCCTCCGGTATCACTTCCCATTATGCAGGTTTCTTTGCTGATTTGTAATGACACATGCATAATTTTGTTTCCCATTTCTTCGGTCATTGGTTCTGAACCCTCTTGTGGTGGCATATCTTTGAAACGACCTATATAAGAAAATTCCCCTCCAAATACGGATTTGTAAAATTCAAAAGCCTCTTCACAATTATTGTGAAAGGTTAGATAAACGTTTACTGTTGTCATGTTAAATTGATTTATGTGAATTAAAAAATGTGCCTGATTGAAGCTTTGAAACTAATTAAAATTTAAAAAGGAATGGGTTGCAAAAAATCTTATCGCTAAGCTGTTGCAAAGCTAAATACTTTAGCTGAATTTTGAACTACTTTAACTAATATTTTTTGCAAAAAATTTTTATGCTGCAAAACTTTGTATTTTGCTGCCATATTCATTTTGGAAATCTTAAAGCACTGACTGCATTCAGCATCATTTAAGGTATATACTCAATCATAACGCTTCAAGCTGAAAAGAGCAGGTTTAGTTTAACTTGTGAAATAGTTAAACAATTAGTATGCCTAATTGAATGAAACAAGTTTTTCTTATTCTACTATAACCACATTCATATCAGTAGGCCGTTATAAATAACAAATTAATCCTCCTAAAGCCAATTTTGTCCAGAAATTTAGTATTAAATGCAAAAAAATAAGGCGGACTTCCCAAGTTTAAAGGTATTTATCTTGGAAAAGATGGCATTTTTGTTTGATAAAGGACGAAACTTTAGTAGATAAGTTGAAATTCATGTGAATTTACCGGACTTAAAAAATAAAAAAATTGCCTTTCCATTCATTTTTGAAACTGGTTTTGGTGTGTTTCTTACTCCATTTAAAACTTTTGAAGTAAGAAATGCCCTGTTTCTTATTCCAATTTGATTTTTTGAAATAAGAAATGGGCGGTTTCTTATTTCATTGTTGAATTTTAAAGTTGGAAATGCCCTGTTTCTTACTTCATTCTTGAATTTTAAAATTGGAAATGCCCCGTTTCTTTCTTCAATTCTAATAAAAGAAGTTGGAAATGCTCTGTTTCTTATTCCATTTTCCTTTTTTAAAACAAGAAACAGGTCATTTCTTATTTCATTTTTCTTCTTGTTAATGATGTTTTTTCTTTTGTTTGAAAACAGTTTAAGCTAAAATGAACTCTAATAATGTAAAGTGCTTTCATACACCTGCTAAGTTTTTTTTACTTAGTTTTGTGGCAATATTCACTAAACAAATCGTTAGCTTTTTATGATTAGCTTATTAACTTTGATATTGTCAAGCCCAGACGGCTCCCCTAATCCATCCTCTCATTTATTTTTGATTGCCGGAGTTTTTATAATTATGTACTTTTTTATGATACGTCCACAAAGTAAAAAAGCAAAAGAGGCGCGGACTTTTATGGAAGGACTTCAAAAGGGTGATAAAGTAGTAACTATAGGAGGAATTCACGGTAAAATCTTAAAAGCTGATGACACTTCAGTACTTTTGGCAATAGATGTTAATACAAAAGTGCGAGTTGAAAAAACAGCAATTTCACATGAATATACTAAGTTGCTAAATTCAGGCAAGTCAACTACCACTACCACAGAAGAAAAAGAAAAGCCTGAACAAGAATAATTTGGAGGTATAAAGGCAATTTTCATTTAAATAAAAAGCAGGTCTTTTTGACCGGCTTATAAATGAGTCATAACCACTGATATCATCCCAATTTATCAGCATGGAAAAATTAATAAGTTCGGGTGACCGCTATATTTTGTTAGCTTCAATGCTTGCATCCTGCATAATCTGGGTGTTTATTTCCCTGTCTCAGACCTACAATATTGAGGTGGCTGTGCCTGTAACCTATATCAACCTGCCTGACGATAAGGTGTTATCCAAGCCGTTGCCAGAAGAATTGTTTTTATACGTTAAAAGCAAAGGAACTAACCTGATTTGGCAATTTTACCTTTCAGGCAAAGGTGTGCAGATAGATCATAGCAGGTTGTTGAACAATAAAGTGAATACTGCCAATTTAGTGCATCAGTTCTCGATACAGTTATCTCAATTAGAAATCAGAGAGATCAGACCTGACACCATATACTTTATTTTTGAGCAAAAATCTGAAAAGTTAGTTCCGGTAAAACTGCAATATGACATTACAACAAATAATGCGTTTGACTTGAAATTAGTCAGTGCAGCACCGGATACTATATTAGTCTCCGGTCCCACTTCATTAATTGACACTTTAACAAACTGGCCATCTGAGTTATTTAAGTATCGCGATATCAATCAAAACTATAAGGGTAATATTAAGCTGCAAACCCCTGCACTATCTTCAGTTACAATTAGCACAAACGCGGTTGAATATGAGATAAAAGTGGAAGAATTTACAGAAAAAACATTGCTCATTCCAATAGAAAGGGTTAATTTGCCCCCACATCAAACCGTATTTATGTATCCATCTGAAGCAACAGTAGTGTTTCAGGTCGGTATAAGCGAATTTGATCAAATTGAATCGTACTATTTTAAAATGATTGCCGATTTTGAAGAAGTAAATTTTGTGTCGGATACAAGTGTTCCATTGCGGCTTGCCGAAAAGCCGATCAGTGTGCGAAATGTTCGTTTTAGTCCTAAATATGCTGAATTTATAATAGTTGGCAAGCCTAAATAATAAGTGCGACTTCTTTTTTAGACATTTAATTGTCAAACAAAAACTATTGTCATGCTCAGCGTAGGTATTACCGGTGGAATTGGAAGTGGAAAAACCACAGTCTGTAAGTTGTTTGCTTTGCTGAGGGTTCCGGTTTATAATGCAGATGAAGCAGCAAAGATTCTTATGCAACAAGACAAAATGCTGATAAAAAAAATTAAAAAGTTGTTTGGAAACGATATTTATTCGGAAGACAATAGCTTAAACCGCAGACAATTAGCGGCTATTGTTTTTTCGGATAAATCAGCTTTGGAGGCCTTGGAAAAAGTGGTACATCCTGCTGTGATGAAACACAGTGAGAAATGGGTTAAAAATCAAAAAACACCTTATGTGTTGAAAGAGTCTGCGCTCTTATTTGAAAGTGGTTCCTTTAAAGAAATGGATAAAATTATTATGGTATATGCATCGGAATATGTTAGAATAAAAAGAGTACAAAAACGAGATGGTTCGACAACCGAAGAAATAAAAGCCAGAATAGCCAAACAATTGCCGGATGCCTATAAAATTTCGCGTTCCGATTTTTTGGTAAATAATGACGGCAGGTTGTTGCTTATTCCTCAAGTCTTAGATATTCACAAACAACTTCTGATTGATGCTGAAAACAGGTAATTTTAGAAGAATCAAACCCTATAAATTACAATAAGCAAAACAAAACCCTATACTACAAAAAAATCCGGTTTTTACATCAAAAAAAGTAAAAACCGGATCTTTAAAAGATGCCACAGATTACATGAATATGTTTACCTAATATTTGGAATTGCTGAAGTAATCTTTCGGCAATGCAAACTTAAGCTTTTTTTTTAAAACTCCGGCATCTTTTTTAACATCATTATTGTTTTTTATTTAGACGCTTTTTTATCTTTTACATTTTTCTAACCAATTTATTCAATAAAAAATGGATGTTACACACTTGCATTTATTGCTCAATCATTTTCCAATTATTGGAACATTAATCGGATGTGTTGTTTTAATTTTCGGACTGCTTAAAAAAAGCAGAGAGGTTCAGTTAGTAGCGTGTTACTTGTTAATTGTTATGGCTTTTGTGTCCTATCCGGTTATGGAGACAGGAGAAGGTGCTGAAGATACCGTTGAAAAAATTGCCGGTGTTTCCGAAACCATTATGCACAATCATGAAGAGGCTGCTGAATCCGCATTTACGGTGATGATCATAACAGGCATACTTTCTTTATTGTCTGTAATCCTTCATTTTTTGAAGAAATCATATTTTATCTGGTCTGCAATTATTACCTCAATAGTTGCTGCTGTTGCCTTTGGTTTTATGGCCAATGCCGGGTATATTGGAGGGCAAATACGACATACAGAAATACATAGCCCACATTTGTTAAATAACTCAACTACCAATTCAACCTTGCAAAATGACACGGATGATGATTAATTATGGCAATTTTAAATTAGTGCCTCCACACCTGTTTTCTGAGAAAATTACTTTATGGTATCCTTTCTAAGAATATTTCTTCCGGTTTTTTTCCTGTTTTATTTCGGGATGACCTTTGTCGTAAAAAGTCTAATGACCGCAAAGACAATAGGAAAAAACCCGATTGTTTTACCAAATGACGATTCTGCCTATGGGTTAATTGGATTTTATTTTCGGTTAACTATGCTTTTGTTGTTAGGATATGTGCTAGTTTTTGCCTTTATCCCCTCAATCTATTCTTACTTCTTACCTATATCTGAATTGGAAAGAGATTGGGTTAAATTAGTGGGAATAGGGTTGTTGATTTTATCTTTTGGATGGGTAGTCATTGCTCAGTATCAAATGAGACAATCCTGGCGGATAGGTATAGACACTGAACACAAAACAGAGCTCATCACTACCGGTTTGTTTTCTGTTTCCCGAAATCCAATTTTTTTGGGTATGATATTTAGTTTATTTGGTCTTTTTTTGGCTACCCCGAATGCTTTAACTGCACTCATTTTAGTGATGGGTTACGTATTAATTCAAATACAAATCCGGTTGGAAGAAGAATTTTTATCCAATCAACATGGAGAAACATATAGACAATATAAGCTAAAAGTCAGGCGGTTAATTTAACAATTTACATCATTCTAAGTGCCTGCTGTTATTTTAACCTGTTTTAGCAATTCCTGATCTAAGGCTTTAAGCATGTTTTCAAAAACATTCAATTGCAGGGTTTCTCCTGTTTTAATATCGGTTACAGTTGATTCTCCACCTAAAATCAAGCTGATAACTGAACCATCGAATCCGCCAATTATACTAACGCCTCTGTCATTGATAGTAGATGGGAAATCGTCTTTTCTTCCGGTTACGTACCACCATATCACTTTTATGTTTGGCAATCCTACTTCTGATAGTTTCTGCATCATAGCTTCGTAGTTTGTCGTGTCATTTTCTTCAGTAGCAATATCAAACTGCAAATCACTGATCACTAACAAAGTGCTTGGAAAATCTGAAACCGGAATATTCGGATTACTTTTACGCACTCTGATAATTTCATCTATAACAGATTGAAAATTTGTATTCCCCCAGGCTGTTTCAGCATTTTTTATCTGCATGGCCTTATCTGTGAAACTTCCGGACAGTTTCATTACCTTCGAAACAGAGTCGAACATAACCACATAATCTTTAAAAGCTCCGGTATTAAGTGAAGAGAAATAAATACCCAAACTAACACAAATATCAAATGCGGTTGTATCAGCTACTTTAGCATTCATTGAACCTGAAGTATCGAGCGCACACCAAACATTTTCACTGATGCCATTATTGTTTTGATTTGCTGTTTCAAGTAACCCCTCGAATTGTTTGTCAATTGTATATCGTTGAGCTAACCCCATCTTGGTGTTTACAACTGACATAAGTTCATATACATACCCTGTAAATTTAGCTACAGGTTGCTGTTTAATCCATTCTAAATATCTTTCTTCCTGACCATGACGCTCTAATGTTCTTTTGCCATCACGACCAATATGGTTGACTAAATTGAACAATGCTCTTCCGGAAATTGATTTAAATTCTAACTGATCCCAAAGCCCGGAACAACAAAGTTGTTGGAACTTATGTGCATTTCCGTCGGCTTTGAAAAGACGATAATCAGTTGGTGTCCAACCTAAATATTTGCATAACCCGTAAGCAAATTTATTTAACTGATGATGTCTTTCTGACTTGATATTGCTATTTGAACGGATTCGGGGCAAATATTTGGCAAGCAGTTCTTTGTTATATTCATCTGCCAGTCCGCGTTTTATCAGTTCATAAATTTGTTGCCGGTCTAAAACCTCAATTAAGCCTTTGTGCCAAAGGTCTTTCCAAACCCCTGCAATCGGAATTAGCCATAAGTTTTGATAAAAAATATCGGGTTGATATTTTGAAAGCCATTTTATTGCCGATCTGAATTCACTTCGATTGCCCTGACCGCGTTGAACTGTTTCTGAGTTAAAAAAGCCTTTTGTTTTACGGGTGATTATGCGAAGGTAAAACACAATCTGAAGTGTAATTTTTGGGGACTCTGCCCAAATAGCACTGATATCTGCAAAAACTTCTTCATCTTTTCGCCTTCTGTATGTTGCACATTTAGCAAAATAATCTACCAGGGCGTTGCCTGTTGTACTATTTGAAACTGCTCCATTTTCTGTGTAAGTGTCATATTGTCGAATTGCGGTTAGAAAAAGGTTGTTATTCATGTATAAATTTTTTTGTAAACCAATATATAGTCGGAGATAAATTATCCTTTTAGAGTAAAATTAAAATGCAGTTGATTTTAAACACCTGACTGACAACAAATTCAACTTAAAAGCAGATTGCAATAAATTGCCTGCCTTTACAATTATATATTTGTCATATTTGACAAAATTAAAAAAAGAACAAACAGAAATCCTGAATTGTTACAAAAAATTGATTCCACAAACTAAAACTCCATTCTTATATGTCCATAATTCCTATAAATTTAAAAACCGGAACAATTGCCGAAACCGAGCAAAAGGAAATCAAAAACATAATTGTTGGTATAGATCTCGGTACAACAAATAGCCTTGTTGCCTATATAGACAATACCCTAAAATCTGCAGTTGCCATCAAAGATGAGAACGGAAATAACAAATTAGTACCATCAATCGTACATTTTGCCGAAGACGGAAGCATAGTTGTAGGCAATCATGCTAAAAAGAAACTCATCGAAAAACCTGAAAATACCATATATTCTGTAAAACGTCTGATGGGAAAGGCATATACTGATATTAAAGAACATTCAGGCTTTTTTGGGTATCGGATTATTGATGATGATACGGAAAGCCTGGTCAAAATAAAAGTTGGAAACCGTTTTTACACACCGATTGAACTTTCTTCACTCATTTTAAAAGAGTTAAAAAAACGGGCTGAACATGCACTGCAACATCCTGTCAGCAAGGCCGTGATTACCGTTCCTGCTTATTTTAATGATGCTCAAAGACAAGCAACCCGAGATGCCGGTAAATTGGCGGGTTTAGATGTATTGCGTATAGTTAATGAACCAACTGCTGCAAGTCTGGCTTATGGAATTGGATTGAATCCTGATGAAGTTAAAACTATTGCTGTATATGATTTGGGAGGCGGCACTTTCGATATTTCAATTTTAAGAATAGAAAATGGAATTTTTGAAGTATTGTCAACCAATGGGAACACCTTTTTAGGAGGAGATGATTTTGACCGGTTAATTGTAAACCATTGGATGGAATATCATCATATTGAACCAAGTTTGATTCAATCCGATAAATCGTTTGGACAGTTGATTCGCCTGAAAGCAGAAGAAGCAAAAATTGCGCTAAGTGAAACTGATAAATGGGAAGGGATGGTTGGTAAATATCATTGTCAAATTGACCGGAATAGTTTTGATAAAATGACGTTGCCTTTGATAAATACTACTTTGGAACTTTGCGGGAAAGCCCTGGAAGATGCCAAACTCAGTTTCGCACAAATTGATGAAGTAGTCATGGTTGGAGGATCTACAAGAAGTCAGGTGGTTAAACAAAAAGTTGCAGATTTTTTTGGAAAAACTCCGCATGATGAGTTAGACCCTGATGAAGTTGTCGCCCTTGGCGCTGCTGTTCAGGCTGATATACTTGCAGGCAACAACAAAGAATTTTTATTACTCGATATTACACCCCTATCCTTGGGAATTGAAACTATGGGTGGGTTAATGGATGTTATCATTCCCCGAAACAGCAAAGTGCCTACACAGGCATCCCGTCAATATACTACACAATTAGACGGACAAATTAATATGCGGATTAGTGTTTTTCAGGGGGAACGGGATTTGGTGAAAGACAACCGCAAACTTGGAGAATTTACACTGGCCGGAATACCGGCAATGCCTGCCGGATTGCCTAAAGTAGCCATTACTTTTATTTTAGATGCTGATGGGATCTTACAAGTTAGAGCAAAAGAACTTCGCTCCGGAATTGCACAAGAAATTCTTGTTAAACCACAATATGGACTGAATGAAGAACAAATGTCCCAAATGTTGTTGGATTCAATAAAGAATGCGGAACAAGACCGGCAACAACGTGCATTGCTTGAGGCAGTCAACGAAGCTGAAAATCTGATAGGATATGCAGAAAGCTTTATCAGGAAAAATGAAAAACTTCTTGAAATGGCAGAAATTATAGAAACTAAGCGCCTAATAGGGGAACTTAAAGAAACAGTTAATACCTCGACCGATAAAGATTTAATTCATCACCATATTGAAAATTTAAATGAATATACCCGCCCTTTTGCAGAACGGATTATGGATCTGGCAATTTCAAATGCCATGAAAGGGAAAAAAATCTAAGATTTGAATTGAAGCATATGACTATATAACAACCAAGTGCTTTTAACATTTAAAGATAAAGCTCATTAAGTCAGAATGCAGATATTCTTAGCGATGGAATTAAGTCAATGTACTATCTTTTGCCCGGTTGCTTTGTTACCTTTGCGACACACATCGTATGTTTATGGGATTCGATAAATACAAACTAATAACTATAGAAGGCAATACCGGTGCAGGTAAAACCACATTGGCAAAAATGCTGGCTAAACAATATAATGGGCATTTAATATTAGAAGAATTTGCAGAAAATCCTTTTCTACCCAAGTTTTATTCCGAGCCTGAAAAGTATGCATTTCATACAGAAATGTATTTTATGCTTGACCGTTATCATCAATTGAATAAATTTATTGAGTCAAATCAAACGGGTAATGGTTTGACCATTTCAGATTATATTTTCAGGAAATCATTGTTGTATGCGGAAGTCAATCTTCAGCCGGACGAATACAGGCTATTCGAACGAATGTTTAATACCGTTTATCCCAATCTTCCTCAGCCGGGTTTGATTATTTATGTTCATGCTACAGTACCCAGATTAATCAGAAATATACAAAAAAGAGGGAGAGATTTCGAACAACAAGTGCGTGAATCTTATCTAAAGAGAGTTGAAAAGATCTATTTTGATTATTTTCAAAAGAACCCCCATTTGCTGGTGTTGATAATTCATGCGGACGAACTCGATTTTGTTCATAATCCTACACATTACGATTTAATTGTTGAAGCTGTAACTAAAGATTATCCATCCGGCATTCACGATGTTTGGATCAGAATTTGAATTTATGGCTGTATAATTATATGTAAGTACTATTGGAAATCCATATTATATGAATCAAACCGAACAACAAACTTTATTAAGGAAAGCTAAAAGTGCAGAAATATCCAACAAGCGGTTGTTTCAAAAACTGAGGCAAAAAATGCCTAAAAATTTAGATGAAACAGTAAAAGAACTTCATCATAAAGCCTTTGAACAAATAAGTTGCACTACTTGTGCCAATTGCTGTAAAACTACCAGCCCACGGTTTTTAGATAAAGATATTGAGAGACTTGCCCGATATTTTAAAAGCAGTCCCGGACAATTTATAACTCGTTACCTGAAAATTGACAAAGATGGAGACTATGTCCTTCAACATGCCCCATGTCCTTTTTTGGCAGATGACAACCTTTGTATGGTTTATGATCAACGGCCCAATGCTTGTCGTGAATATCCACACACAGATCAACGTAAATTCCATGTAAACTTTGACATTACACTTAAAAACACCTTTGTCTGTCCTGCAGTTTTTGAAATTATAGAGCAGTTAAAATTAATTTATCCAGATAAATCAGCGATTAATAAAAAACATCCAGCATAAAAAACGCAAGTCCTTTTTCTATGACTAAACTAAAATCCCCACCGTTAGTACCTATTTGGCAAACTTTGTTCTCACTCAAAAAATTTGCCGAAAATCCAATTCCATTTATGACTAACGGTCTTCTAAAATATGGAGATATTTATAAGGTATTTGGCCCAAGACCTTTTATACTTACCAATAATGCAGATTATATACAACATGTTCTTCAGAAAAACAACAAAAACTATCACAAATCCCCGGTAGTAAAAAATATTTTAGGTGCCGAGTTAGGGCATGGATTGCTGACCATTGACGGAGATTACTGGTTAAAACAACGCCGACTGATTCAACCGGGATTTAGTAAGCAGCGAATATCAGAACTAATAGATATCATGATCTCTGAAGGCGAAGCATTTTGTCGGCAAATGAAAGAAGAGTTGGAAAAACATCCGGTTTTAGATGTTGACAAATCTATGATGGACATCACTTTCAGAATAGTTACAAAAGCGTTGTTTAGCAGAGGCATTGATCATTCGTTATTACAAAGAGTGGATTATGTTATCACAAATATTCAAAAATATGTGATTACTCAAATCAGGCAACCTTACCTGATTCCTTGGTTAAAGATTACGGGAAAGGCAAATTTTTATAAATCGCTTCGAAAAGAAATTGACCAGATTGTTTATGATATTATAGACGAAAGAAGAAAATCGGAAGAGCAACACAACGATTTGCTGGACATGTTATTGAATGCGAAATATGAAGACACAGGTGAAACCATGAACAACCAACAGTTAAGAGATGAAAGTATGATCTTAATTGTTGCAGGTCATGAAACCTCTGCTAATGCTTTGACCTGGGCTTTATACTTATTGGCTCAGCATCCGGAAGAGAGACAAAAGGTTTTAGATGAAGTGAATTTGGTTATTGGAAATCAGCCAATTACTTATGATAGCGTTTTACAACTGAATTACACCCGACAGGTCATTCAAGAAACAATGCGGCTGTATCCTCCGGCTTGGTTGATTGACCGTCAAGCCTTAGAAGATGATGAATTGGGAGGGTATCTCGTCCCTAAAGGAGAAATTGTATTGTTATTTATTTATGGAACCCACCGGAATCCTAAATATTGGAAAAATCCGGATACATTTGACCCGGACCGTTTTTCAAAAGAAAATCTTAAAGACCTGCCTAATTATGCGTACTTTCCATTTGGCGGTGGTCCTCGTTTGTGTATAGGCAATAATTTTGCGATGTTGGAAATGCAGGTTTTGTTGGCTCTTTTGGTTAAAAATTTCACATTTACGATTGAACCAAACCAACACATTGAACCGAAACCAATGGTAACGCTACGTCCACGAAACGGTATTAAAATGAAATTCCAAATCAGGTAATTCCTGATTTTTGAAAATCATACCCTGATTAGTTTTAAAACAGTTGTTTCTTATCTGGCAATCAGCCTTTTATACGCCAGCATGATTCCTCCATAAACAATTAAAAGAAATGAGATATACAAAGTAGCCCATTTAAAAGCTGTTGCAACCGAACACAAATAGGCTAACAATGGTATTTTAGTTGGGTACGATACAAGCATGGTAATTATGAAAAGGTTTTCGGTATAATCAAAAAGCATAATTAGAAAAGGCAATAAAAAAACGCGTTTTATTGGGAGTTTTACCCCAAGCTTTTCATAAAAAACAAATAAAATGACCGAAAACAAGAGGGTGTATATTATTGGGTAAACAATATCGGCTGTTACTTCAGCAAACAGATAAGTCTTTCGTCCTTCATGCCCATAATCCTCAATCATTTCATAGACTTTTGAGGGATTTAAACCAGACAAAAGATCAATAATTCCCACAGTTTTACCAGCCTTTTCGTTAATATCCTGTTCCAGTTGAGGTAGGATATAACCGGCAAAAAGACCAAATAACATTACTAAAAGAATAATTAACCGGTAGCTTGCAATCCGTTCAATAAAAGCGGTGAGAAATTTCATTTTGAAGGTTTTAATTCATTGGCTTAAATGTAATGGTTTT
Organism: Sphingobacteriales bacterium; assembly: GCA_016700115.1. NCBI lineage: Bacteria > Pseudomonadati > Bacteroidota > Sphingobacteriia > Sphingobacteriales > Sphingobacteriales bacterium. The sequence continues at coordinate 3,786,098 of CP064999.1, forward strand.
AATCATTTAATTTTAAAAAGGCACACATAAAAATTAAAAAGCCCCTTTTCAAAAAAACTTAAAAAGGGGCTAAATTTATAAAAACAATTATTTATAATGGCATTCAATTCCGGTTATTTACCCAAATCGTGCTGAATGAAAGCTTCGAGGCAATTCATTCGTTCGTGAGAATAGGGATGAGTGCGTACAATTTTCTCCCAAACATCGTAATTTTCCTCTTCGCCCATCTTCATAAAAAAACGCATTCCTTTTCGAGGGTTATAACCTGCTTTTGAAACAAGCGTAGCCCCTCCCCTATCTGCATCATACTCATCAATTTGTCCGAACGGTGCTGATAACAATAAGCTTAAACTTGCAGCCATATCTCCATACCCATAAGGTTCAAAAACACTTTTCCCTAAAACCATTTTTTGTGCTTTTCGTACCGCATGACGATTGTCTATATGTGCAATTTCGTGTGCAACGATAAATGCGAGTTCATCTTCACTTTCAGTCCATTCAACCATTTTGGTCGTAATATATAAATGTCCGCCGGCCAATGAAAAAGCATTCATTGTTTGAGAATCATCAATGACATGTATTTTATACTTTATGCCTTTTCTGTTGACATACTGACTCAGTTTTTTGACTATTCCGTCCAAATAGGCCTGTTTGCTATAATTATTTAGAATTTTATTTTCTTTTATCATTCCTTTATGTAAGGTATCTCCAATATAAGATTCTTCAGACAATGAAATTGGGAATTGGTCTATTGCATAGTTTTCCCATTCTTTGGCCCATGAATACCAGGACTCGACGGTATCTTCGGGATTGCATTGTGCTTGTGCAAAATTGGCACAAACAAACATTAAAAAAAGTGCGATTAGCGGGTTTTTCATAACAGATAGCTTTAGATTTTATTGAAAACGCTCTTGATCAATGAATTGATATATTTTAAGAGAAAAAGTTTACGGATTGGATTTAACAATTTGATCCAAATAGTTTAAAAAAACCGAAAATTGAACAAACCATCTAAAAAACAAAGATAATTGTTTAAAGGCTCATGCAACGTAAAAAGGTTAAAAAGCGTTTTAACAGGATGTCAAACAGCAAAGATTTCGTAATATTGCATGTACTGTTTCATCAAACTGAAAGACAAATGATTATTTACCATAGAATAAGACAGCTTTCGCTCCTTTTATTGCTGATATGCCTGAAAACGTTTTTTTTAATAGCACAGACTTCTGCTCCATTTAACAATGAATGGATAGACTACGATAAAACATACCATAAAATAAAGGTTGGTAAAAACGGATTGCATCGAATCCCGTATTCATTGCTGAATAGTTCAGGAGTTCCAACTGACAATGCAACTGCTTACAAACTTTATTGTAAAGGTCAGGAAATCCCAATCTATACCAGCACTACCGGTGAATTTGGAGAAAATGATTTTATAGAGTTTTACGCTGAAAGAAATGATGGCAGTTTGGATTCCCGTTTATATTTATATCCGGCATGGCAGCCAAACCCTTATGTAAGTATGTTTTCCGACACACTTGCCTATTTTTTGACAATAAATGAAACCGGTTCAAATCTCAGATTTTCTGATACCGACAATAACCTCAGTGAGGCTCCACCTAAAGAACAATATTTTATGTATGAAAGTGTTCGACAAAACGTCAACACTTTTTACAGCGGTCGTCCAATTCGGTTAGGCGGTATCAATACTAATTTTTCTGATTTTGAAGAAGGTGAAGGGTTTGTCGGACCTTCAATTGAAAAGGGAACCAATGCCAATTATAATATCGTTACCCGATCTGTATTTGCCGGACCAACAGCCCCTGCTGACACAATCATGTTCTCTGCTCGTGTTTTGGGACAATCTAATCTTTTTGAGATTTTGAATGACCATAGAGTGCAAATTAAGGTAAATAATAACCTGCAAATTGACTATCAGTTTGAAGGTTATAGTTCTCATACAATCACTTTTTCAGCACCTATAAGTCAGTTAACCTCCCCAAACACCCAAATTAACGTGGCCTCTATGTCCACACTTCAGAATGGAACCGACTTATTAGTCAACCGGAACAGTGTTCCATTCATAACCATTAAATATCCACATAGCTTTGATTTTGGCGGATTGACCGGTTATAAATTTACATTAAAAAATGATGCGCCGAAATATATAGAAATCACCAATTTTAATGGTGGGGCAGCTCCTGTTTTATATGATTTAACTAATTATTTGAGATTTATACCGGTTATTGAAACTGTTTCAGGACAAACTGTTTACAAATTTCACCTGCCTCAGTTTGCTTCAGGACAAGCTACAAGAACATTGTATTTTAGCAGTACTTCAACGGCACTTCCGGTTCCGGTGATTAACACAGTAAGTCATTTACAACCTATTCAGTTTACCAATTACAACCTGCCTGAAAACAGGGGTGATTACCTGATTGTCTCTCATCCAAAACTTATGGAGGGGGAAATAAATCAGGTAGAAAGATATCGCGATTATCGAAACTCAGTGGAAGGTGGCAGCTTTTCTGTTGTTGTTGTTAATGTAGAAGAGCTTTATGACCAGTTTTCATGGGGGATTCGCAAACATCCTTTATCAATTAACAACTTTACAAGGTTTGCCATGGCAACCTGGCCTGTTCCGCCGAAACAGTTGCTTTTACTTGGCAAATCGGTGGTTTACCGCGATTCTTATGCTCCAAGCAATCCGGCTAACTATGAAAGAAATCTTGTTCCTACTTTCGGACATTCGGCTTCCGACAATATGCTGAGTAGTAGTTATCCTGCGGCAAACTACCGCAATGCGATACCAACCGGACGAGTTCCGGCCAATACGCCACAGGATATTGCTGCTTATCTCAACAAGGTGATTGAATATGAAAGTTTGCAAAATAATCCGTCTTGCAATATTCAGGACAGGTTATGGATGAAACATGCACTTCATATTGCCGGAGGAGGAAATTTAAGCGAAGCTGAATTGTTTTTTAACAATCTTGAAAGTTATAGAAACAAATATGAAGATATCAGTTTTGGTGGCAAAGTCATTAAAACCTATCGTAGTTTTTCTCCCAATCCGGTGGATGAAGTTGATTTAGGCAATTATATCAATAATGGCTTAGCAGTCATCAATTTTGTAGGACATGGAGCCGGTGGATATTGGCAGGTAAATATTCAATCGCCGGAAGCATACCAAAATTTTGGTAAATATCCATTTATCATGGCAAGTTCCTGTTTTGTAGGGGATATTCATAGTTACGATTTTGATTCGATGGGACAAGTCCAAACTGCTATGTCAGAAGATTATGTTTTAGCTGATAATCTCGGTTCAATTGGATTTCTGGCTACAGTATCTTCAGGTTTTCCGATATATTTACATCAGTTTAACAGTAAACTATACGAGCATTACTGTAAAAATAACTATGGCAAATCAATTGGTTATAGTATTCAGCAAACCATCAATGACTTGTTTGCTGCTTATCCCAACGAAGATGGCCCTAAAATTACCTGTCAGGAATACACTTTAGTCGGTGATCCTGCTGTGGTTATTAAATCATGGGACAAACCGGAGTATGTTATTGACGAAACAAGTATATCCTTCTCTCCTTCAGTCATAACAGCCGATATAGATTCTTTTAGTTTAAGGGTTGCCGTAACCAATCTTGGACAAGCTGTTGCAGATTCATTTACGTTGCAAGTAAACCGGCAGTTTCCTGATGGCAGTTCTGCTCTTTATCTTAAAAAATTTCCATCTACAAAATATCAGGACACCTTGCAAATTATGATACCTACCGGCGATCCTTCTTCTGTAGAAGGTGAAAATCAGTTTACTATCACCTTAGATGCGCTTAACGAAATTTCAGAGGATTGTAAAGACAATAATTCGACCGGCAAAAACATATTTATTTTTTCCGACTTACTTATCCCTATATTTCCTTGTAATTTTGCAATAGTCAATACAGTTCCTGTTACTCTAAAGGCTTCTACCGGTCAGCCTGTTTTACCCCCCTTAAATTACATTTTACAACTTGATACATCCGAACTTTTTCAAAACCCATTGGCACAGACCATTGTTAACAGTGAGGCAGGGGTGATTGAATGGCAACCCGATTTCACTTTTATTGAAAACACTGTTTATTATTGGCGAACTGCAAGATTTCAAGAAATTCCGGATAGTATCAACTGGAAGAACAGTTCATTTATATACTTGCCATCGGGTCAGGAAGGGTGGAATCAATCCCACTATTACCAGTTCAGATATAACCAAACTGACAGGATGTTTTTAGATTCTGTTTCAAGACAGCATGTATTTGCACAGGAGGACAACTATTTAACTGCCACCAATCAATATAGTAATTTTGGAGGGATTAATTTTACTTTAAATGGAACCCCTCTGAAACCAATCAATTATTGTCTTCAGGATGCAGGATGTACCGGAGGAATTATGGTAGCTGTTTTTAAACCTGATTTAATTTTAGAACCATTCACCACAGAAAGAATAACAGGCACCGGCTGTTCCGGACGTGGTGAGTATGGCAATTTACATTGTTCTTTTGGTGAGCGTTACGCATTTGAGTTTAACTCATCTGACTCTGAACAAGTTGACTCATTGGTTTCGTTTTTACAAAACCACATTCCGAATGGGTACTATATATTGGTAATGAGTGTCAACCAACATCGTTTAAGCTCTTTCAGTAATCCTCAATATACAGCATTACAAAATGTGTTTTCAGGAATGGGCATTAATAACCTTTTTTCTGTACCTGACAACGAGGCGTTTATAGCTTTTGGTCAAAAAAACAATCCGACTTATGAGGATGCTTATTTTGTTTATGGGCCTGCTTCAACCGCTAATCCACTTTCTATGGATAAAGTTATCAGCATTAAAGCAGCTTCCGGCACGATGACTACTCCACCTATCGGACCTTCAAGTCAATGGAGTGATCTTCAGTATCAGTTCTCAAATCCTTCTAATTCAGATACACTTAGGGTTTTTGGTGTGCAGCCCGGATTCCCTGATGTATTACTTGCTGAAATAAACACCGGTAATGGAAGTAACAATCTCAATTTGGGTTCAACAACAGCCATCAACAATTTTAATTTTATCCGTTTAGAATTTACAACCATACATGAAGCTGAGGAATCTCCTGAGCCTACACAAACCGATTTTCTCAGGGTGATGTTTAACCGGGCACCTGAAGTCGCATTAAATTACCAAAATCATTTCTTTTTCTATGCCGATACCTTGCAAGAAGGTGAAATGTTGCAGATGCAGTTTGCAGTTACCAATGCTGAATTTCATCAGACAGATAGCCTTCAAGTCTATTATGCCATAATCAATGAAAGCAATCAGTCCACTCAAATTATTCAACCTCCGATGCCTCCAATTCCCTCCGGACAAACGGCCATAGCTACTCTGAATTATAGCACTGAAGGACTGAGCGGGAATAATATTCTTGCTGTTGAACTAAATCCCAATCAGGCTCAACTTGAAAAATTTAGGTTCAATAATGTTGTGTTTCTACCATTTTTTGTTAAAACAGATAAAATAAACCCCTATGTTGATGCGACATTTGACGGACGACATATTACTGATGGGGAACTTATTTCCTCAAAACCCGAAATTAGTTTACGCCTGACAGATGAAAATCGTTATCTGGCTTTAAACGATACTTTAGCTTTTGAACTTTATTTAGTAAGTCCTGATGCAGGAGGGCTACCTACATTGACGCAAAGAATTTATTTTACCCGCCCCGATATTCAATTTATACCGGCAAGCAATGAAAGTGCGATGAATGGTAAAAATACGGCGACTATAAAATTCACGCCTGATTTAACAACCGATGGCTTATATGAACTCAGACTAAAAGCTAAAGACAGGAGTGGTAATGTATTTGCTGCAAGTAATTATAGTGCAAAATTCAGGGTTATCAACAAACCAATGATTTCTAATTTATTGAACTATCCCAATCCTTTTACTTCTGCAACAAAATTTGTGTTTACAATAACCGGACACGAAATACCACAATTCATGAACATTCAGATTATGACAATTTCAGGTCGGGTGGTCAGAGAAATTTCATCCTCTGAACTCGGAACTCTGCATATCGGGAATAATATTACAGAATATGCCTGGGACGGAACTGATCAATTTGGCAATCCGCTTGCAAATGGGCTTTATTTGTATCGCTTTATTAGTCGCCTGAATGATCAGAAAACGGATCATTTTGGAACCTCTGCCGATAAATATTTTAAAAATGGGATCGGTAAAATGTACCTGATGCGGTAAATCGTTCTTATTCTGTTTCTCTTAATTCTATGAACTGCAGAACATAATTATTTTGAACTTTGCAGTCAGGGTTTCTTTTCTGATTACTTTTGCTTCTGGTTTTTATAAATTAACTGCAATCTTTAAACAGAATATGATCAAATTTAAAACAGGTTTAATTTTAACAATTGGGTTGTTATGTTTCTTCGCGCCGTTATTATTTGGTCAGAACAACGGTCAAACCCAGATTGAAATGGCAGATTCTTTGAGAGCATCGGGCAAGATTTATGTCGTAGTGGTTGTGTTATCTATAATTTTTGCCGGCATTATCACTTTTTTGGTGTTGATAGACAGGCGGTTACGAAAATTAGAAAAAGAATAAAACAGGTTCATTATTTTAGAATCAGTGGAAAATACAGGTTTTTAAGAGTCCATTTTCAGAAAACATTTAAGCTATATACGCTTTAAATTAACTGAAAAAAACTAATTTTGCAGCAAAAATACACCGGTAGCAAAGCCCCGAAAATCAAAAGAATTATTATTCAGAGCCACTGCTTTGCTAAAGTTTCATGATCGGATTTCAAATGCGATACTTTCAATCAAAACTTGTTCAAATTCTAAAATAAAAACCAGAATTTTATGGCAGCAAAACACCATGCCGATAGTCTTTCGTTTTACCAAAGTGTGGAATACTACTTTGATAAAGCAGCAGCAGTAACCAAGTACCATGAAGGTCTGCTTAATCAAATAAAAGTATGTAACAGCGTCTATCAAATGAGGTTTCCGGTCAAAGTCGGCAACAATTATCAGGTTATTGAAGCCTATCGCGTTCAACACAGCCACCACCGTTTACCTTGTAAGGGAGGTATTCGTTACAGCGATGCCGTTGATCAGGATGAAGTAATGGCTTTAGCTTCTTTAATGACTTATAAATGTGCAATTGTAGATGTTCCTTTTGGCGGTGCAAAAGGGGGTATCAAAATCAATCCTCGTCAGTTTTCTGTTTCTCAGCTTCAACGTATTACCCGACGTTACACAACAGAGTTAATCCGTAAAAACTTTATTGGTCCTGCTATTGATGTTCCGGCACCCGATTATGGAACCGGTGCTCGTGAAATGGCCTGGATATTAGATACCTATCAAACATTTAAAGCCGGAGAAATTGACAGTTATGGTTGTGTTACCGGCAAACCTATTAGTCAGGGCGGAGTTCGGGGCAGAACTGAAGCAACAGGTTTAGGTGTTTATTTTGGGACTCGTGAAGCTATGAGCATTAAAGAAGACATGAAAACGCTTAAGTTATCTACCGGTATTGAAGGAAAAACAGTGGTTGTTCAGGGATTGGGTAATGTGGGTTATCATTCTGCAAACTTTTTCAGGCAAAATGGTGCAAAATTGATTGGCTTGGCAGAATATGAAGGTGCCATCTACGATCCTACAGGTAAAGGTTTTGACCTGGATGATGTAATGAGACATCGTGAAGAAACCGGAAAAATTACCAATTACCCCGGAGCTGTTAATTTAGAAAAAACCTCAGATGCTTTAGAATTAGAATGTGATATTTTAATCCCTGCTGCTTTAGAAAGGGTTATACACGCAGGTAATGCCTCTAAAATCAAAGCCAAAATTATTGCCGAAGCTGCTAACGGACCTATCACACCTGATGCTGAAGCGGTTTTGTTAAAAAAAGGCATTATGATTTTGCCGGATGTATATCTCAATGCAGGTGGTGTTACGGTATCCTATTTTGAATGGTTAAAAAACTTGTCTCACGTAAGATTTGGCAGAATGGATAAAAGATTCCACGAATCTTCATATTCTAATATGTTAAGTATGATGGAAGGGTTGACAAACAAAAAAGTTCACTCTGACGAAAGAGACAAACTTATTCGAGGTGCCGGTGAAGTAGATTTAGTACATTCAGGTTTAGAAGATACAATGATTGGAGCTTATTTGCCAATTCGTGAAGCATGGAGAAAAAACAAGAAAATTGAAGATTTACGTACTGCTGCTTTTTATATTGCTATTGAAAAAGTGGCAACTGCATATCTCGAATTGGGTATATTCCCTTAAAAAAAAGCAAGTTAACATACTAATTGCAATTTGAATGTAACTCAAAAAAGCCATCATTGCGTTTTGCAGGGTGGCTTTTTTAATATCCAATTCATCCTTATCTTGTTTTCAAATTTTTAACTAAAATTTTGACATTTTATGAGTGAAACAGAATTTTCTTATGAGTCTTATGACAAAGCAATTACAATGTTGGAAGAGATATTGATGAAAATTGAAGATGAAGTTGAGGGCATTGACGAATTGGTAGTAAAGGTGAGATCAGCATCTGATATTTTGATATTTTGCAGGCAAAAACTGAGAAGTACGGAAGAAGAAATCAACAGACTGTTAGATAATCTGAATTGATAATGAACCATCTTAGCATATCCTTTGAGAACGAGGTTGCAATAATTCTACTCAATCAAAGAGCGAGATATAGTGATAACCTTCAACAAATGCTAAAGGAGTTTAACCAATTGTTGGATGAAATAGATCATAATCTCTCCGTAAAAGCTGTTGTTATTGGCAGTTCCCAAAAGGATTTTTCAAAAGGTGTAGATTTTACCTTATTGTATAACCTGAATGAACCGGGTACTGCAGAACATGTTTGCCGGCAGGCACAGAAGTTATTGATGAGAATTGAAAAAAGCAGGAAACCGGTTGTTGCAGCTATTCATGGAGCTGCTAAAGGTGCCGGTTTAGAAATTGCATTAGCCTGCCATTATCGCATTGCTACCAACTCTTTAAATACAGTATTTGCAATGCCCGATATAAAAATGGGTTTATTGCCCGGAGGTGGTGCAACTCAAAGATTGCCTAAACTCATTGGCATTAGGGCGGCATTGGATATGATGTTGAATGGTAAAAATATACATGCTTACAAAGCTGTTCGTATCGGTTTGGTAAACAGATTGATTCACCCAGTTCAGTTAATGAATGCTGCTGTCATGCAAGCCAGAAAGATGAGCACTCAAAAGTGGAAAAAAACAAAATCGCCTCCATCTTTTGACAAACTAATCAATCTAAACCGTTATATCCGAAGCAAGGTTTTTGATCGTGTTCGATATAAAATTCAGCAAACAACATATAGCAACTACCCTGCTCCTTTTAAAATTCTTGAATGTATTGAAATTGGTTGCCGCTTTGGCGAAGCAATGGGATATGCAGCCGAAATTGCTAAATATGATGAGTTGGTGGTTCATCCTGTAACCAAAAATTTAATTTGGCTTCAGAAATCAGTGCTTGAAAAGAAAAAAAGATTAGAAACTTCTATAAACAATCCGGTAAAAACCATTGCTGTTGTAGGATCGGGTTTTATGGGCGGTGGAATAGCAGAAGTAAGCGTTATGAATGGGTTCAATGTAATACTGACAGACATTTACCCTGAAAAATGTGCTTTGGCAATGCAATCAGTTTGGGCATCCCTGACTGCTAAAGTTAAAAAAAGAACGCTTAGAAGCATATCCCGTTGGAAAGTGATGAACAGATTGCAAGCACAAAGTGATTTTACCGATTTCAATAAGGCGCAGATAGTTATAGAAGCTGTTTATGAAGATTTAGAATTAAAGCAAAAACTATTGGCTTTTACCGAATCCCAAATTCAGGAAAATTGCATTTATGCAAGTAATACTTCCGCTATACCCATCCATCTAATTGCAAAACAAAGTAAACGCCCGGAACAGGTCATTGGAATGCACTTTTTTTCACCGGTTCCCAAAATGTCCTTACTTGAAATTATAGTGACTCCTCAGACAGCAGATTGGGTTGTGAATGTCGCTATTGATTTAGGAATAAAACAAGGTAAAACTTGTATTGTCGTTAAAGATTCACCGGGATTTTACACTACCCGAATTATTACAACTTACCTGAACGAAGCTTTGTGTTTATTGGAGGATGGGGCAGAAATCTGGCAAATTGATGAATGTTCCCGTCAGCTCGGATTTCCTGTTGGTCCGTTTACTTTGATTGACGAAATAGGGATAGATTCTCTAAATGCCGTTTTAGAAGGGCATCTATACCGGTTTTTAGCCCAAACTAAAGGGGCTGGAGCTTATACTCCAAGTTCACTGCCCACCTTACTTTTAAATGCAGGATTTAAAGGTCGCAAAAACCGGAAAGGGTTTTATCGCTATCATTCAAAAACCGGTGAAAAAACAAGCACTCAACCTGATGAAGCAGTCAATCGAATCCTAAAATTAAACAAATCTTCTTTCTGGTTTAAGGACAAACATATCAGACAGCGATTGATGATGATGATGACTAATGAAGCAGCGAGATGTTTGGAAGAAGGCATCATTCATTCTCCTGTTGATGGCGATTTAGGTGCTGTTTTGGGTTTGGGATATCCTGCCTTCACCGGAGGGCCATTTCATTATTTAGATTCGATTGGCTGTGAAAATGCCGTGATAAGATTAGAGAATCTTTCACAGCGTTTTGGAAACCGGTTTTTGCCTGCAAATATATTATACGACTATGCTAAAACCGGGGTGAAATTTTTTCCCGGCTAATAATTTCATAATCGGGAAACAGTGCCCATCATTTCTTGTGGATTCATTTAATTTACCCATCTTATCCAAACAACAAGCTGCCAATTCGTACCATATTGCTGCCTGCCTGAAGCGCTTGTTTGTAATCCGACGACATTCCCATGGATAAAATGTTGAAACCAGAGTTTTTTTGCTGTGTTTCCATTTGAATTTGCTTAAACAACAAAGCTAACGTGTCAAACTCTTTTTTAATCCGGTCTATATCTGAAGTCAAGGTAGCCATTCCCATTAGTCCTCTTATGTTCACTCCGGGATATTTTTGGGCGTTGAAAAAATGCAGAAACTCAAGAACTTCATCTAATGAAAATCCGAACTTGGTTTCTTCAAGGGCAATATGAACCTGTAACAAACAATCAATTATCCGATTGTTTTTCAAAGCTTCTTTATCAATTACCGATAATAGTTTTTCACTGTCAACAGAATGAATCAGGGAAATAAAAGGGGCTATAAATTTTACCTTATTGCTTTGTAAATGACCTATGAAATGCCATTCAATATCCTGTGGAAGTTGTTCGTATTTGGTTAATAATTCCTGCACTCTGTTTTCTCCAAAAACCTTTTGACCGGAAAGGTATAAGGACATGATATCATTTGCGGTATGGTTTTTTGTTACAGCAACCAATTCGGCTTTGTATGCTGACAGTTCTTCTTTTATTTTATTTAACACTGAAATATTGAACATATTCTTTAGAAGTCGGTTTGGATGTTTACTTCAGGCTTATTGTTTCGTGAATTTTGCTACTCCAAACTTCGCATCGTTAAAGGAGGCTTGTAACACATAATTTCCTTTAGGAAGTAATTGTAATGATAGTTGGATTAAAGTATTCATGGCTTGTTTAGTTTCTTTTGCCGCTATTTTTCCATCCATAAAAAGTATGGTCAGTTCAATTGTTTTACCTATAAACTCATCCGGTATCAATATGTTTAACTGGGTGTAAACCGGATTGGGGAAAACACTGATTGTTGCCATTTTAGAATCAGCAGCACTAATTCCCGGGTAAAAGTTGAAAACCAACGGGTCTGTGCTGTGAATATTGACTTCATCCCCATCAGATAATCCATCTCCGTCAGTATCTTCATTTAATGGATTGGTGGTATGAATCGTTACTTCTTCTCCGTCATTTAAACCATCATTATCAGTATCTGCTATTAACGGATTTGTACCGTAAACATTTACCTCATCTCCATCAGTTAAACCATCTCCATCTGTGTCCTGATTTAAAGGATTGGTGGTATGAATCGCAACCTCATCCCCATCATTCAAACCATCATTGTCTGTGTCTGCAATTAACGGGTTAGAATTGTAAACAAATATCTCATCAAAGTCTGATAAATTATCGCTGTCTGTGTCTTCGTTCAAGGGGTTGGTACTGTGTATTAGTACTTCTGCGCCATCACTTAAACCGTCTGTATCCGTATCGGCTAACAAAGGATTCGTTCCGAATAAATTCACCTCATCTCCATCGGTTAAATCATCAGAATCCGAATCGGCATTTAAGGGGTTTGTCCCGAAAGTCAGGACTTCTTCACCATCACTTAATCCATCTAAATCCGAATCTGATTGTAAAGGATTTGTTCCGGTTTCAGAGATTTCTTCACCATCTGTTAAATTGTCGTCGTCTGAGTCGGGATTTAAGGCATTTGTACCGTAAACAGTAACTTCTTCACCATCAAGCAATCCGTCTCCGTCTGTATCAGGAATTAAAACTTCGGTGCCAAGGAGTAATTCTTCTTCATCGGTTAGTCCGTCTCCATCGGAATCTGTAACAACCGGACAATTGATTAAAGTATCTAACTCAAACAACGAGCCTTGAATATGTTGAGGAGTGTTATCATTCAGGTTCAACAATGTCAATGTGGCATTAAAACTGAGTTGTGTGGTTAAATCTGTATTAATAATTTCAAAACATACGGTACCGACATCCACCCATTCTGAATCAGTTATCACCGGACATCCTGCATTGGGTAAAATCATATTTGTTGTGAGGTTGAACTCTCCTGTTGTAGGGTCGTAAGAATAACTGGGTGTAAAATAAGGTGCAAAGACACCTCCTAAAGCACAGGAATCGAGGTGGTTGAAATGGATAGTCTGATATACCGGATTGTTAATCAAGTTTCTGTTGTAATTAAAAAACAGGGTGTGAGATCCAATGGCAAACTCAGGTTGACCGGTTTGTGCTTTCAATTGCAAGGTTACACAAAACTGTGAATTAGCACAATTTACCTGAGGATTACCAAATTGAGCTTCATAAACTGATTGTGCGGCAATTGAGGAGGGTAAAATATATGCCGACATCAAACAGACTAAAAATTGAAAAGTTTTCATATAGACCTGATTCGACCTGTATAGGTAGTAACTATTAAAAAGTGCCAGAAATTATTCACTATTGGTGTAGAGTTCATCAATGGCATCTACAATCATATTGTCAAGATTTTCATTTCCAGCAATTTCCTCCAATACACCATAAACTAAGGCTGAGTTTTGTGAATCTGTATTTGCTTTATTCGTTGCCAAAGATTGGATTTTATTAAAAGCATTTGTTGGCAATAATTTTTTCAGACCTTTTACCACCATCAGTTGAACAGAATTGGACAATCTGTTGATGCTTAATTTTTGTGCACTTTCGGCTGCTGCTTTTAAGTCGAGTAAAAATTCTTCTATAATGTCAGCATGAACAGGACTGACTGTCAAATGGATTGATGGCGGATGATATTGCCGGTTTATAAACCAGCCTTTTTCGGTCAGCTCATCTGCAACCGCATAAATATCATACTTGGAAGAGGTGATTGCCATTAGGGTAATATCAGGAGGAGCTACTAACTCCAACCCGGCTATGTCTTCAATTCCTTTTCTTAACCTTCTTATTGTTTGTAAGGCTTTTTCGGTTAGTTTTAAATAGCCTGACTCCCCAATTCCATTAAAAGCGGCGTAGGCAGAAGCGATAGTTCCTCCGGGGCGGGTGCCGCTAAAACCTATCGTAGCATAAACTCCACCCGGCCATTGTGTGGTTGTAAAAATCTGATGTTTACGCAATTCTGCATTTTTGTAAAGCAAAATTGATGCACCTTTTGCGGCATAACCATATTTATGCAAATCTGCTGAAAGAGAGCAAACCCCATCTATCGAAAAGTCAAAATCGGGTAAAACATGACCTAATTTTCGGGCAAAAGGAAGGATAAAGCCACCGACACAGGCATCAACATGCAGCCATAAATTGTTTTCTAAAGCCAGACGGGCCATTTTAGTGATATTGTCAATCACTCCATGAGGAAATGAAGGGGCAGAGCCTATGATGGCAATGGTATTTGGAGAAATAGCTTTCCATGCCTCTGACAAATCTACTCTGTAATCTGTGCCGACAGGTATAAAAACAGGCTTTAAGTTCAGATAGTGGCAGGCTTTTTGAAAAGCAGGATGTGCTGAAACCGGAATTAATATTTCGGGAGTTTGTGTTACGGGATGATGCTCTTTGGCCCATTCCCGGGCAGACTGCATCGCCAGAAAAATACTTTCCGTACCCCCACTGTTAATGGTTCCCGTGGCAGTCTCAGGTGCTCCGAGTAAATCGGCAGCCATACTGATGACCTCATTTTCCATTGTTTTCAAACTCGGAAAAGCATAAGGGTTCAACGCATTTTCGTAGTAAAACAAATTATAGGCTTCTCTTACTATCTCTGCAATATCTGTTCCCGGATTGTAAATATGTGCAAATGCCCGACCCATTTTCCATCTTGCGTCCTGACTTTTCAGAGATCTCAATTTGTTGAGCAGTGCTTCTTTATCCATTCCGTTTTTTGGAAAAGGAGTAAACTTCTTTTTCATGATTGATTTAATTGAAAGACGACTTTAGATTAGTTACTTTAAAAAGCCCATAGACTTAAAAGAAAAGAAAAACTTTTTTGATAAAATCCGAAGTTAACCCTTAAACAACAGCCCTTTTTGGGATTTAACCTCAAACCACTTCTACTAAATGATAATTGCGTTTTCCTTTTTGAATTAAAATATAAGATTTGTTAAGCAAATCGGAAGTTGTAACAAGGTAATCGGTTTGTGTAATTTTTTGCTTATTGATACTGACCGCATTGGCAGCGACACTTTTTCTGGCTTCTGATTTTGAAGGATATATTCCAGTTGATGTTGAAAGAAATTCAATCAGATCTATGCCGGTTAACAGGGCATTAGCTGAAATTTGAGATTGCGGAACTCCTGAAAAAATTTCTAATAAGTGCTTCTCGGTTAAGGACTGCAATAATTCTTTAGTTCCGTCTCCAAACAGCAGTTTTGAGGCTTCTAATGCTTTGTTTAACTCTTCTGAACCATGAATCATAGTCGTAACTTCGGCTGCAAGTCTTTTTTGCAAAATTCTTAAATGTGGAGCTGCTTCATGTTCTTTTTCCAAATCTGTAACTTCTTGTTCGCCTAAAAAGGTAAAAATGCGGATAAACTTTTTGGCATCTTCATCAGAAGCATTGAGCCAAAACTGATAAAACTGGTAGGGAGAGGTAAGTTCTGCATCGAGCCAGATATTACCTTGTTCAGATTTACCAAACTTAGTGCCGTCTGATTTTGTAAGTAAAGGACAGGTTACGGCAAAAACTTCTCCCCTGAACATCCTGCGGGTCAGTTCTATACCGGCGGTAATGTTCCCCCATTGGTCAGACCCTCCCATTTGAAGTTTACAGTTATAATGTTTGTACAGATGGGCATAATCATAACCCTGAATGAGTTGGTAGGAAAATTCAGTAAAAGAAATTCCGGTTTCCATACGGGTTTTAACACTGTCTTTGTCTTGCATATAATTGACAGTCAGATGTTTACCTATATCGCGCAGAAAACTCAAAACGGGCATATCTTTGAACCAGTCGTAATTGTTCAATAAAATAGCCCCGTTTTTAGAGTCGGAGAAATCGAGAAGTCTTGACAACTGTTTTTTTTGACGGTCAATATTTTTTTGTAATTCTTCGATTGACTTCAACTGCCTTTCTTCTGATTTTCCCGATGGATCGCCAACCATTCCTGTTGCTCCACCAACCAGTGCGATGGGTTTATGCCCGCATCGTTGTAAAAAAACCAACATCATCATTGCTGCCAGATTGCCTACTGTCAGCGAAGGGGCAGTAGGGTCTATGCCCCAATATGCGGTGATTTGTTCTTTTTGCATCAACTCATCTAATCCCGGTGTTAAGTTGTGTACCATTCCCCGCCAGGTAAGCTCTTCTAAAAAAGTCATCATGTTGCTTTGTTTTTGCTTTCTATGTTTTGCAAAGATAGAGCAAATTGGCGAAAAGTATCTTTGTGAAATGCGATGAATAAGGGAGTTCAAATGCTCAATGTCAGAACATGCTTTAAGAATATAAAAGGCAACTAAAATACTCTGAGTTAATTTTGGCTATATTATCTATACAGGATAGTTGCTGTTAAATGTCTTAGAGTTGCTAAAATATCAACTACTATTCACTAAATTTGAGCAAGCAGACAACCGGCGATTTAATTTATTCGTTTGCCTAAATAATTACACCCCTTGTTTCTTAACTTTTCAAACAATATGAACATGAAAAATTCTTACCATTATTCCATCATCACTTTGTTTTTGATCTGCCTTTTACAGATTACTCAGGCAATCGCTTCTCCTACTGTTTTTCAACAGTTATGTGAGATGAACAAATACTGGAACCAACATCCTATTTCAAATTCTTTGTTGTACGAAAAAACAACATTCACCAACCATGAAGCACTGATATCTTTTCACCTCACTGAGGTCGAAAAATATTTACGGCAAAACCGCCCCAACAATCTATCGGCAGAACAATTAAAAAACAGGCTGAATTGTCTGGATATTCTGCATGAATATCAACAAGCCGGGGTTTTTCCTAAAAACACAAGACATAACTTTACAATCCCTTATTTTATTGATGACTTTAATACAGCTTGTGCGGTGGGGCATTTAATCCGCGAAACAGGATTTGAAAATGTTGCCTGTCGAATTGCCAATGAAATGAACTATGCCTATTTAGAAGATATGCCTTATCCGGAAATCGCAGAATGGGCTGATTTAATGGGATTTGAGGTGAATGAACTTAAATGGATTCAACCGGCATATTCTCCTCCTGTAAGGATAGAACATACTGCAATGCCTGCTGCTTGCGGCTCTGCCAATGGAAGTATAAATATAAGTGTGATAGACAATTTTACCCAACTTCCTGTAACCGGCTTTGCCCACAAATGGTACCAGCTCAATGGCTCCACAGTAGGTCTTGTTGCACAAACGGAAGACCTGACTAATATGCCCTCCGGTTTGTATAAATCGGTAGTTGTAACCAATGCCGGCATGTATCCTGTTGTATATGATTTGATTGGATTGGGCAATACAGGGTCGCTCAGTATGGAAGCAAATGTTCAAAACGAAACCTGCACCAACAGCAAAGACGGAAATATTGCTTTGAATATAACCGGTGGAAATCCTCCTTATTCAGTTCGATGGTACGATCAGTCGGGTTTTGTGATAGGTACAGAGCCTGCCATTTATGGTTTAAGCGGTATTTATTTTGGTGGAATCATGTATGAATTGCAAGCCCCGCAATACATAGCAGAAGTAACCGATGCTTATGGTTGTAAAACCTTTACAGAATTTAATATTCAAACCGAACATGAAGCGACCTACGTTTATGCAAATGTTACTCAACCTGTTTGCGGAGGATTGAATGGTATTATTGAACTGCCTTTTGTTCCTGAAGGATGTTTGTTTGAATGGTCGCATGACCCGTTTTTGACCGATGACATGGCGGTTTATCTTTCTGCCGGAAGCTATAATGTTACAGTAACCAATGAGTTTGGCTGCGAAACTGTACTAACCACCAATCTTTCTAACGAAAACACTTATCTGATAGATTTAGCCGGTTACCAACAAGAATATTGCGGGCAAGGCAATGGCGAATTGGCCTTGGTTCCTATTCAAAACGCTACTTATCAATGGTCTCATGATCCGGGTCTAAATACGCCTGTAGCCATCAATCTTTCGGCAGGAAATTATTCGGTAACAGTAACTGATATCAACGGATGTATGGATATACAAACGTTTTACATTTACGATTATGAGTTTGATATCTATTCAACTGAACCTGCAAGCATTTCAAATGCAAACAGTACCAATTCCACTTATGGCAGTATTGAACTTAGTTTTTACCCCGAAGAAGCAATGCAATACTCCTGGTCGCATAATGCGTTGTTAAATAGCAATTCAGTTCAAAATTTAACTGCCGGAATATATACAGTAACTGTAACGAATACTCAGACAGGCTGTTTTATTGTATTAAGCTATGAGATTTTTGATGAAGCACTTCTCGGCACTTCCATTGAAACTATTCACCAGCCTATTGAAGCACATGTTTCCATGCTTTCCCCTACCCTTTTACAAGTTTCTTATCGGGTAACCGAACCCCGGCCTATAGCCATGAATATTTTTGATTTGAACGGCAAACTTTTTTATTCTAAAAATCTGGAGGCTTCATCCGGTAATCAGCAATTGGTTTTACCTGTTGACTTTCTTCCATCAGGAATGTATTTGCTTCAATTGACTAACGGTCTGAAAAATACCAATTTGAAGTTTGTCATCTCCAGATAAATCCTTATTCAGAATGAGTAGAAGGTAGTTGTTTTCTTTTTTTTTCTATTTTGGTAAAGAATGTTTTTTTCAGCCACCCTTATAATTCTTAAGGGTGGTTTTTTTATTGAACTGTATTCTAAAATCTATCTGAATACCCCCCCTTTTGATTGCTAAAATATTATTTTTGTATTAAACATCCCGCTATATATTAATGAGTCAAAGTTGATTTTTATACAGGCTTTTCATGATAAATTTTAATCCTCCCCTATTTTTTTAGTGCCGCAAAAAAATATTAATCTGCCGTAAAACAATATTATTCTTTCGTAAAAAAGTATTAATCTGCCTCAAAACAATATTGATTAGTCGAAAAACAATATTAATCTGGCGCAAAACAATATTAGTCTGTCGCAAAACAATATTAATCTGGCTCTAAACAATATTAATCTGGCTCTAAATAATATTAATCTGCCTCAAAACAATATTAGTCTGTCGCAAAACAATATTAATCTGGATCTAAATAATATTAATCTGTCGCAAATCAATATTAATTTGCCTATAAACAATATTAATCTGCCTCAAAACAATATTAAAAAATGCCTGATTATATGGAAAAAATATGGAAATTAAGCACAATCTTCTTTGTCTGAAGAGGTCAACTCAACTCCCCTTTTTTAGTGCAGTTGCCCCATTTTTTCACATCCGACTAATTTTTGAGCCATTTAACCGGAAATCAAACGCAAAACTAAGGATCCTGTAATTTGAATTAGATAAACAAGTTTTAGTACATTTGCAATCTTATGTTTCAGTTCCAAAAATGCCTGAATAAAGCGCAGGCATAAAATTAAAAAGTAAACATCAGAGTTTTAATTACAGAAGAAAATGAAAATCAGGATATAACCATCAAAAACCCCTGAACATGAAATCTAAGTTTTTCAAAACACTTTTGATTGGTTTTTTTATTCATTTATCAACCATCGTTTTCGGTCAATCCTGCACTCAACACGGGCAGAGTTATTTTACCTGCGGAGTTCCGACAGATGAGTTTGAATATATGCGAGCCACATCAGTCAATGCCGGCTCACAGGTTCAATCAAACTGGTGTTGGGCGGCGTGTATTCAAATGATACTTAACTATCACGGTTTGTATGTCAATCAGGCGGATGTTGTTACTAAAATTTACGGCTCACCATATATAAACCTGCCTGCAAATGAACAACAGATTATTCAGGCTTTAAACGGTTGGGCACCTAATTCAAAAGGAAATTATTCGAGCGTTTATGCTTACGGAGGATATACCACAGTTGAAGAAACGGTAAACGCTTTATCCGGTAAATGGCCGCTGATTGTCGGTTTGATGGACCCCATGACCGGGTCAGGACATGCTTATGTGTTAACTGCCATTACTTATTATAACCAATACGATTATTTCGGTAACATCGTCGGAATAATACCGGAGAAAGTGGTGCTCAGAGACCCGTGGCCGGGAAACCCTTCGCGTCAGGAATGGAACTGGTATGAATTTCAAAACCGTTGTATGATGGCGGTTAAAGTTTGGGTTGGAAACGAGTAAACAGAGAAGAACTGAATTTTACACTTAAAAGCGAATATTACCTGATAGACTAACAATAAAAATGAGTTGTGAGCAATGAGTAACAGAAATGAAAAACTCTGGAAAGTAAATTGTTAGCCTAAAAATCTTTGTAATAGATAAAATTTTATAAAAAAACGGGCAATACTCTTCACCTTTGATTATTTGTTATTGGTGATTAACAATTACCCACTATCGGCTAACCAAAGCAAACATCCTGTCAACAGATGCTAAATTCAGTTGAAACATCCATTCATGTTGAAAATATTATCCGGGCAAGTTATCGTTTAAACGGAATTTCTGCCGAAACCCCGATTCAGTTCAACCGCAACTTATCAGAAAAATATGAAGCCAATATTTTTCTTAAAAGGGAAGATTTACAAGTTGTTCGTTCCTATAAAATCAGGGGAGCCTATAATTTGATGTCACAACTACCCGAAAAGCAGGCAAAAAAGGGGATTGTTTGCGCAAGTGCCGGAAATCATGCACAGGGAGTTGCCTACAGTTGTCAGTTGTTGGGAATTAAGGGTAAAATTTATATGCCTACTACTACGCCACAACAAAAAATCAAAAGGGTTCAGCTCTTGGGTAAACAATTTGTAGAAGTGGTGTTATGTGGAGATACTTTTGATGCAGCTAATGCCGAAGCCCTTACATACAGCGAACAAAACTCCAAAGTATTAGTGCCTCCTTTTGAACATCCATTAATTATAGAAGGTCAGGGAACTGTAGGCGTGGAAATTTTAAAACAATTCAAGGGACATATAGATTATCTCTTTGTACCTATAGGAGGAGGCGGTCTAATTGCCGGTGTAGGCAGTTATGTCAAGCGTCTTAACCCCGACACTAAAATAATCGGAGCTGAGCCTTTGGGAGCACCTGCCATGAAAAGAGCCATTGAAGAAGATCAGGTAGTAATTTTGGACAGTATAGATACTTTTGTGGACGGTGCTGCAGTGAGGAGAGTTGGAAAAATCAATCTTGAAATTTGCAAAAGCGTGATGGATGATTTGGTTTTAGTACCTGAAGGAAAAATCTGTACTTTTATTTTGAGTTTGTATAATGATGACGCTATTGTAGTGGAACCGGCAGGAGCTTTGTCCATTGCCTCCCTTGATTTTTACCGTTCTGAGATTAAAGGAAAAAATGTGGTTTGTATAGTCAGCGGTGGAAACAATGATATTGAACGGATGCCGGAAATCAAAGACCGCTCGTTAATTTTTGAGGGGTTAAAACATTATTTTATCATAAAATTCCCGCAAAGGGCAAGCGCATTTAGAGAATTTTTGGTAAAAGTATTGGGTCCTGATGACGAAATCACGGACTTTGAATATACGAAAAAACACAATAGAAGCAGCGGTCCTGCTTTAGTAGGGATAGAATTGAAACAAAAAGAAGATTACCCTCCTTTAATTGAACGAATGGACGCAAGCGGCTATGAGTATATTGTAGTCAATGATAACTACAACCTGTTCAACTATTTGGTTTGAGTATCATATCAGTTCCTTACTTCGTTTCCGATAATTCTCCGCCGGGATTAGTTTTAATAACACAGAGTTCTGTATTGTTCTTTTGTGTTACAAAACCGGATAGTACAAATCCACCATCAGGAGCCATTAACAACATGTTTGCCAGATCATCTTCAATGTCTCCAAGTTCTTTTTTCCAATCTAAAGCACCGTTCCTGTGGAGTTTTAGCAGCCAGATATCTTTTCCGCCATGCCCGAAAGATGTGGTATAACCGGCAATGGCAAAACTCCCGTCCTGCATGGCTATAATGCTTTTTGCTCCGTCATTCCCTTCTCCTGAAATTACTTTATTCCATTGTTCTTTTCCTTCGGCATCAAACTGAACCATCCAAAGATCTAAACTTCCATTGCCATAAGACTGAGAATGACCTGCAGCAATCATTCTGCCATCATTTAGTTTAGTTAATGCAGTAAAAACATCATTGCTTTTCCCTCCGGTTTTGGTTTGATGTAATATGTTTCCCTGCAAATCGCATAAAACTAACCAGCCATCTGTGTGAGTTTCGGGAAATTCCAGCGTATATCCTGCAAAAGCAAATGTCGAATCGTTCAAAAAAACAACCGACGTGGCTGCATCTGCACCTTGTTTGCCATATTTGAAGTTATCTATCAGATTGCCTTCATCATCAAAATGTCCCAACCATGCGTCCGTTGCCGAAGTATCTGAAACCTGAATATGACCGGAAATAATAAAAGTCGAGTCTTTGTTTTCGGCAATAGCCAAACCGCTTACAGAAACTGAATCACTCCCCCATTCTTTTTCCCAGAGACTTCGTCCTTCCTGATTGATTTTAACCATCCAAACATAGTTTTTATCATTCAGTTCAGAAGTTCCTACTGCTACAAAATAGCCGTCCAAAGTAGGAGTCAAAGCATGTAAAAAGTTTTCGTCCCCGTTTCCGAGAGTTTGTCTTCTTTCTAAAAGTCCGTGAGCATCCGTTTTGATTAGCCAACCCTTTGAGTTGCCATTTCCCCATGATTCGGTATTTCCAACCAACAGATATCCTCCATCATTAGTCAAGGCAATGCCAATGCCTTCATCTTTTTGAGCACCACCGAAAGTATTGAAAAAAGTGATGTCCATATTGATCTGAACAGCCTTGATTTGTTCTAAGGCATAACGATCATCGGGGCGATAGCTTAAAGCTGAACTGTAAAAATTGAGAGCATCTTTATAGGATTTGTGCTGATAAAGACTATCTGCAATTTTGCGGTAAAACTGATATTGCTTCTCTTCATTGTTATTGCCCGAATTCCACAAACGCAATCCTGCATAAATTATGGAAATCAAAAGCAATAAATAGAGCAAGCTCTTTAAATATCTATAAGGTCCGGATTTCTTTTTTTCAGGGTCTTTCATGGGGTAAAATTAAACACCATTCATCAAATAACAAGTAAACTGGCATTATACTTGCCGGAAGATTTGTCAAATCCTGAACGCATATATACTGACAAAGCCGGGTAAAAACGGATTGTTTTACCGTTCACTAAATGAAACAAGCAGATTTTAATTGAAAGTATTTTTTTATGGTTTCATCAAGAAAAAAATAAGTTGTGTAAAATAGTTGGCAATATAAAAGTTAAATCCTAATTTGTGTTTTGTTTTCAAAAAGAGATAAAAATGCAAGCTTTGAGTGTAAAAAGAGAGTTAGATTAATCGGTTTTTAAACTTAGTTTTTTTTGAATCTGTCATCTTCCAAATCATCATATAATACCATCAAAATGAAAACAGCTATACTTTTTTTAACTTTTTTTGTGCTTGCTTCTACATCTGCTTTAACAGCACAAAACAGTCCCACAAAGCGCTACGTTGAAAGTGAAGAGGTTAAAAATCTGCAAAAAGACACGCCTATTCAGGTGAGGGTAGCTACCTATCGTTTCAAAAAACTTACAGGTGCTAAAAACCTGACCGAGTTTACGGAACTTGATGCCTTGAAACTGGAGAAATTTTTTATGGATATGCCGGGTATGTTGTCTTGTTCTACAAATGCTTTAGACAAAGAAGTAAAACTAATAGCCCGTCGTTTGGTAAATGGAACTGAAGTGTTTTTTCCACAAGAGTTAGTCAATACTTTACATACAATGGGATATGCGGTGATTAGTCTTGCCGCAAGTGACGAAGACGTTATATTTGTAGTAAGTAACCGGTGCAAAAACACAGCGGTCGTATTACCCGGAGGTGCTGAAATTGTAGGCAGTGATTGTGTTGATTGCGGAAAACAGAAAGTGAGCAAAGAATTGTTGGATAAATTTAAAGATGCCGATTTTGGAGGGGAAATGATAGATTTTGGAAGCCCTGAATTAGATACAAGTGTTGCCAACGATCAGGAATAGTTTATTTCTATTTAAAAATTAGAACTACTTTTTTACCAACACACATCAGCAAGGGATATTTCATCCGGAAGGAAAGGTAAAACATAGGATTTACATCCGAATTTTTCTAACTCTGCTCCTGTAGTTTTGCCGATTGCAATGATTTTTTCGGCATTTTCAAACAGATATTTTTTAGAGTAAGACTTAACATTTAATGGGCTGGTGAAAATCAGGATTTGACAGGAAGGTAATTCAAACTCTTCCAGTTCTTTGTTCCGGTAAACTGCAAGATTGTGAGCTGTTACTGACTGACCTAAAACTTTTTGAACAGTTTCAAGGCTGTTTTCCGCACATGGAAACAAAACTTTACTTCCTTTATTCAAATCTCCAAACAGTCGTGCACTTGCTGTGATATCAGACCCTTCCCCTTCAAAGCTGCAAACCCGGTGATATTGCCGGATAGTTTGTGCTGTTGTTCGACCAATAGCTGCAAAACGGACTTTGGGGTTAATTTCGGGATTTTGATCAAAAAAGAATTTTACCGCATTTGGACTGCTGAAAAAAATCCAATCAACTATTGGTATTTCAGAAAAAGGCAATGGAGTTAAATAAATTAAAGACTGTGCATGTACTGTATAATTGCGTCGGTTCATTGCTTTTAAAAAAAAGCTGTCCGAAGTTAAATGTCTTGAAATAAAAACTGACTTTTTGGAAGAACTCTTTAGTCTGTTTGTTATCTGTTCAGATAATCCGTCTAAAGTTTTACTTTGAAAAAAGACCCGAATTGGGAAATCGAATTCATTTTCAGCAAAACAAGCCCAAATTTGCATACCTTGTTCGTTGTTTTGGGTAGCATAAACTCCAATCGGTTGCTGACATCCGCCACCCAATGCATTTAAAACCGACCTTTCAAAATTGACTAACATTTCAACATCAGGATGGTGTAAATGTCTCAAAACTTTCTTCATTTCCTGGTCATTATCCCTGATTTGATAAGCCAATACTCCCTGAGCAGCTGCAGGAACTGATAATGTTTGAGTTAAAATAACGCGGTGAAAACCTTTTAAGTCAATATTTAACCTGTTCAATCCGGCTGCCGCTAAAACAACAGCTTCCACTTCGTTACCTATTTTTTCTAATCGCGTCTTAACGTTTCCTCTGATATCTTTCAACTGCAAATCCTTCCTGATTGCATGCAATTGGGCTTTTCTCCTCGATGCAGAAGTTCCTACTGTAGCATTTGTTTTTAGATTTAATGGCTTCGACATATCAACAGCATCAGGATGAATGATTAACACATCAAATGGATTTTCCCGATAAGAACAAGCACCTACGCACAAACCCGGTTCTGACTGAGTTGGCAGATCTTTAAAAGAATGAACCGCCATATCAATTTCACCGTTAAGTAAAGCGTGTTCGAGTTCTTTGGTAAAAAAGCCTTTTCCTTCAATTTTGTTAAAAGATAAATTTTGGAAGTTGTCTCCTTTGGTATGAATAACTTTGATGCCGACTTCCAGGCCTGCTTTAATTAACTGATTTTGAGCATAATGTGCCTGCCATAGTGCTAACTCACTCCCTCTTGTTCCAATAATTATTTTGCTTTTCATGTCTCAAAAGTAAGGTTTTTTAATACTTCCGATGATCATAGAATATGTTTTTGTTTTACCAATATGTTAGGTTAAATCAACCGTTTCCATCAAACTGATTAATTTGTACTATCTTTGTATAATTCATTAATAAACAAGCACGGCATTAAAATAGAAATCTCTTTTTAGGGTCAGTTTTCTACCGCTAAACTTTAATTGTCTAAACAAAAAACAAATGAAATTTATAACAGAGAAGAATATTTTAAAAGGGATTGAGACCATAGATGCCTTATCAGATGACAGTTTTATTAACTTTTTTGAAAATTTTACCAAAGAACAACCGGATTTAGTAGCATATATTATCAGTTCATCAGAAGAACACCTGAATGATGAAGAAGGTCAGTTTTTACTCTTAAATATATTGTTGTTCTGGTATGTTACAAAAATTGCTGAGGTAGAACTTCCTGTTATTTCGATGGATACCATCATTAAATCGGAAGAAAGCAACAATGTTTTGTTCGAAGCAATTTTTGGAGAAAACGATGAAGAGTATATTCTTAATTCAGATGATCTGATAGAGGGGCATCCTCAAAGTGAACTGATGTACTTTGCCATTAACGCTACTTTTAATAACGACGAAATGGAGGAGGCTGCCCAAAACATAATATTTGCATTGTCTAAAGTAATTATTGACGTTTTACATAGCGAGGGTAATTGATTAAATTAACGCATTCTTTAGTTTAGTTTCTGCTATCTGTTAATGTTGAATAGAAAATAAATGAGTTATCCGGAAGCCCAAAAGAGAATAGAAACTGCAAAACTTGAAAAAGCAGAATCATTAAACCTGTCCAATTGCGGGCTTACACAAATTCCTCAAGAGGTTTTTTTATTATCTCATTTAAAGGAACTGAAGTTGGGGTACTGGTCTGATTATACTCAAACAAACAGAAACCGGATTACTCATCTGCCCGCCGAAATTCAAAATCTGGAAAATCTGAGACTTCTCGATCTGAGTTGTAATCTTATTGAAGAGCTACCCGAAGAAATTTTAACCTTAAAAAATTTAGTTACCTTAGATTTGAGCAGAAATGCCCTGAAATTTTTACCAGAGCATATAGGTAAACTTAACAGACTTCAATCCTTAGATCTTGGGTTTAACCAACTTACAACGCTGCCAGCTTCCTTCTCCTTACTTAACCAGTTAGTACGGTTAGGGTTGAATAACAATCAGATTACTGTTTTGCCCGAAGTGTTTACAGGGTTTAAAAAATTACAGCGACTTGATCTGAGCAATAACCAGTTGTATGATCTGTCTGCCGGAATTGTTTGGTTAGAAACACTACAGCATTTATCTGTCAGTAGTAATCATCTTAGGAAATTGCCTTCAGAAATTGGAAATTTGGTGAAACTGCAAAGGCTTCACTTAAATAATAATCTGCTTACAAATCTGCCGGATGAATTTGTTCGGCTTGCTTCACTGCAAAGGCTTTATTTGGGAAGCAATGCCATTGAATATTTGCCTGACGAAATTCATCTGCTTCAAAAGCTTCAACTTCTTGATTTAAACAACAACTGTATTTCGTTCTTGCCCGATTCGATTCATCAACTGATAAACCTTGAATATGTTGACTTGAGGGATAATGTGATTGTTGAACTTCCTGACAAACTCGACAAACTTAAAAGCCTACAGTTATTAGATATTCGAAACAATCATATCCGGCAGTTACCCGAATCAGTTGCATGGCTTCCAAATCTTCAATATTTATATCTCAACGACAATCCAATAGAAACCCCTCCTCCTGAAATTGCTCATCGGGGGCTTCCTGCCATTCGGCATTATTTTACTGAATTAAACAAAGCACTCGAAAAAGATTACCTCTATGAGATAAAACTCCTGCTTGTTGGAGAAGGCAGGGTTGGTAAAACTACGTTATCCAAAGCCTTAACCAACCCTTCTTTTGCATTGGAAGATGAGGTAAGCACCGAAGGAATTGACATTAAAGAATGGATTATACCAAAAGAACAATTAGGGCTGAAGAAAGACTTTAGGGTAAATATCTGGGATTTTGGGGGTCAGGAAATTTATCACTCCACACATCAGTTTTTTTTGACCAAACGTTCCGTTTATATTCTTGTAACCGAATCCAGAAAAGAAGACAAGCACGAAGATTTTTACTATTGGCTGAATATTATTCAAATTCTTGGTGGTAAAAGCCCGGTTATTCTCGCTCTTAACAAATGCGATCAGCCCATAAAAGAGCTTCCCATAAAAGAATATCAAAAAACCTTCAAAAATATAGCAGCTTTCAGCAAAATCAGTTGCCATCCTGATTATATTTCTACGATTCAGGAATTAAAAACTACTTTAAAAAATATATTAACCAACAGAGAATTGCTACCTCATTTGGGAACCCCTCTCCCAAAAGTGTGGATAGATATAAGAGCAGAACTTGAAGCTTTAAAAAACGAAAATAAAGACTTCATATCTTACAAAGAGTATATCACAATTTGCCGCAAACATTATATTGATCAGGAAGGGGCCATGTATTTGAGTGATTTTTTTCACGATTTGGGGATTATTCTGCATTTTCAGGATGATCCCGATCTAAAAAACATGATTTTTCTCAACCATGATTGGGTTACAAGCGGGGTTTATAAGGTATTTGACAATCAACGGGTAAAAAATAAAAGAGGGCATTTCACCAATGAAGACCTCGAAAACATTTGGAATGAAGAAATTTATGCAGGTCAGCGAAAACAATTACTTGCTTTAATGAAAAATCCAAAGTTTGAATTGTGTTTTGAACTTCAGACCGGGCAATATCTTGCTCCACAATTGCTTCCCGTAGATGAGCCTGAACACGATTGGCACCCTCCGTCTTTTTTGATGTATGAATACCGGTATCATTTTATGCCTAAAGGAATTTTACCGCGCTTAATCGTTAAACTTCATTATTTTATTTCAAAAACCGTCAATTGGAGATATGGGGTGTTAATTCATTACAACCAAACAATGGCTTTGGTAAAGGAGAATTATTTTGAGAGAAAAATCAGCATCTGTATAACCGGTTCAAACTACAAAGAAATTTTGGAATTGGTGCGCAACTCCTTGGATGATATCAATGGTAATTTTAGCAATTTGCAAATCAGGGAAATGCTTGCATGTCAATGCAATGAATGTTTGAACCAAGTAAACCCACATTTTTTTCCGGTACAACTCTTATATAAATATGCTGAAAATGGAAAGGATTTTATTGTTTGCGAAAGAAGCCTTGATAATGTAAACATCTATCTACTTTTGCAAACAGCATTTAAAGGAATTGACCATCCATCAGAATCTGAACTAACCGGCAACAATCCGGATACTATGATAAATGAGTCAGAAAGTCAGCCATCAGTTCCGGAAGTGCCCTTAAAAAGAACGATGTTGAATAAAGAGGAAGTAGAAACGACTCCGGCGAACAAACCTGCCTTTATAAAAATTATCATTCCTGTAATTCTAATTCTGATGTTGTTTGTCGGGTCAATTGGTGCGTTGGTCTTTTATGAGATACTTTTATGGTGGACCTTACCGATTGCACTATTAACAGCATTTATTTTGTTCCTTATTTTTATGATGGTTTTAAATGAACGCAGAAGTAAAAGCGATTTTTAATCCATCAAATTACTTGTTAAATAATCTTTACATTACAGAATGTCCAACCAGAAATCATTCTCAACTAATACTATCTTTCCCGCTATTTAAAAGATTTAAACTTATCATCACCTGCAAAAAAATCATCCAAGACATGTATCTTAAAAATACTCTTTCCCTATATGTGATTATAACTTTGTTGATTTGTTTCAACTTAACCTCAACGGAAGCCCAAACAAAAATGGATTCATTGGGCAATTATTTTTACGATATGGGGTTAAGCAGTTTGTGGGGTTATTCTGACAGCGAGGGTCGCGAATACGCATTAGTTGGAGTCATTAATGGGCTTTCTATTGTTGATATTACTGAACCCACAAATCCCGAAGAACTGTTTTTTATACCACAGCCCTCTGGTTTTTGGCGAGAAATTAAAAACTGGCAGAATTATGCTTACGTGGCAAATGAAACAGATGAAGGTATCCTGATAGTAGATTTGGGACATTTACCGGATACAGTCTTTTATACAAATTATACTGCTGACAGCCTCATAAAAACATCTCATGCCCTTTGGATAGACGAATTTGGTTATGCTTATATTGCCGGCTATAATAATTTTACCGGTTCTGTTCCTGTCAATAACAGGGGGGTTGCCATACTTGACCTGAATTCCGACCCTATGAATCCGGTTTTAGTCAATCAATATACCGATCAGTATGTACACGATATGTATGTGCGCGACAATATCATGTATGCTTGTGAAATATATGCCGGACAATTTACGGTGATTGATGTTTCTGATAAAACCAATTTGGAAGTGATAGCACATCAGAATACTCCAAGTTTATTTACTCACAATGCCTGGCTATCTGATAACGGGCAATATTTATTTACAACAGACGAAAAAAACAATGCTTACGTAACAGCTTATGATGTGAGTGATTGGTCGGATATAAAAGAAGTGGCACGATATCAAAGCAATCCCGGAAGTTTATCTATGCCTCATAATGTGCATGTTTTAAATGACTTTTTAGTTATTTCCTATTACAGGGATGGCGTAAAGATTGTGGATGCTCACGAGCCTGATATATTGGTTGAAACAGAATATTTTGACACATCTCCTCAATCGGGACCCGGATCTCAGGGTTGTTGGGGTGTTTACCAGTTATTCCCTTCCGGCAATGTGATTGCAAGTGATCGCCAATTGGGATTGTTTATCATGAAGCCGGACTATCGGCGTGCTGCTTATTTAAGGGGTACGGTTATTAATTCACAGACAGGATTGCCAATTTCAGGTGCAACTCTACAGATTAGTAGTACAAATGTTTCTGCAACAAGTGATTTGACAGGTCAGTTTAAAGCCGGTGTAGCACTTGAAGGCAACTATAATATACAGTTTTCAAGATATGGATATGAAACGCTTTTACTTAGTGATGTTACGTTAACGGAAGCAGAAACACTATATCTAACAGTTGAACTTGTTCCTTTGGATCCGTTTGTGGTTCAGATAAATGTAAAAGATCAACTGAGCGGAAACAACCTAAGTAATGCTTATGTAGAAATATCGCATTCACAAGGAAACTACAGTGCAACAACAAATAGCAGCGGCATTGCTGAATTTGAAGGTCTATACGACGACAATTTTAATATTTATGCCGCTAACTGGGGTAACCTGCCTAAGTATCAACAAGGGTTTACTTTTAGCAACTCAGATAATGAGGCCACTGTTTTACTTGAAAAAGGCGTTTACGATGACTTTTATACAGATTTGGGATGGTCTGTCAACAACGTAGGTGCAAATCCGGAAGGTAACTGGATTAAACAAACTCCCATTGCTTCATATTATGGAGATACAGTGAGTAATCCTGATACAGATGTTCCAGGAGATACGGGCAGCGAATGTTTTATGACCGGAAACGGTTTTGGTGCAAATACACAGGATCATGCACTCATAACAGGAAACACCACACTATATAGCCCGCCATTTGATTTGTCGGGATATTCCAACCCATATCTTAGTTTTTACAGGTGGTTTGTTGCTTATAACTCAGTGAATAATGCCGACAGCCTTAATTTTTATCTCAGTAATGGCTTTGAAACCGTATTGTTACATACAGTTCATGCCAACGATTTTTACCTTCGGCAATGGGTTTTAGAATCCTTCAGAATTTCTGATTATATTGAACCAACAGCAGGTATGCAACTGATCATTACTGCTTCTGCTGCTTCTACCGATGTAATCATGGAATGTGGTTTTGACCTTTTTCAGATAACAGACGATTATGCTCCTCAGGTTGGAATTAACATGTTCCATACTTCTAAATCTGAGTTTAAGTTAATCCCAAACCCGGTCGAGAATATTGCCTACTTATATTCTGATGCCGGTATTCATGAGGTTTCAGTGTTTGATATTCAAGGACAATTAATCAAAACCTATAAAACTTCAGACTACAACACAACTAACCAGGTTACCATCGAAACTGACGGGTTAAATTCCGGGCTTTATATTGTTCAGGTAAAAACCAATTCTAAAATAACTGTCCTAAAAATGGAAGTTGTCAGATGATGGTTAAAGTGAGGTTACGATAAGCCATTTCACTGAAGTGTTTCAAAATTATATCTTTACCTAATGCCGGAATAACTTATAATTATGACAGGCTCTCATAGATTGAATACTCTCTATTCTTATGTTTAGGAAGAAAGGATTTTAGATATTCGCACTAATTCAGGGTCAACGGTTACATTGTGTTTAATGGCTTCGTTAAAGTTTGTATAAACAATTTTGTCGTGGATTACTCCAACCATCACGTTTTCAATGCCGTTAATCAACGCTTCCACTGCTGCTACCCCAAGCCTGCTTGCTAAGACTCTATCCTGACAAACCGGCGAACCGCCCCTTTGAATATGACCAAGCACAGTTACGCGGCTGTCATACAGTCCTTGCGGCAATTTACTGACTACTAATTTTGAAATCTCCATTGCTCCTCCCCTTTCATCACCTTCTCCGACAATTACAATACTCGATTTCTTCTTTCTCATTCTAAACAGTTCTAATTGTTCAACAAGGGCATCAATTGACAAATAAGCTTCAGGGATTAAAATGGCCTCTGCCCCACCTCCAATTCCGGTGGATAATGCGATAAACCCTGCATCTCGTCCCATGACTTCTATGAAGAAAAGGCGACTATGTGAAGATGCGGTATCCCGTATTTTATCAATAGCTTCAATCACCGTGTTAATGGCAGTTGCATATCCGATTGTATAATCTGTGCCATATAGGTCGTTGTCAATCGTGCCCGGTATTCCGATAAAGGGAATTTGTGGATATTGTTTGGTGAACTCTAAAGCGCCTTTGAGCGTGCCATCTCCACCAATAGCAATTACACCATCAATACCGGATGCTTTTAAGTGTTCATAGGCTTTTTTCATTCCTTCGGGAGTTTTAAAGTCTTCGCTTCTCGCAGTTTCCAATATTGTCCCTCCACGTTGGATGATATTGCTTACATAAGCAGAGTTGATATTGTCTTCAATATCGTTTTCTATCAAACCGGCATATCCTCGCTTAATTGCTGAAACATATAGCCTGTGGTGGATTGCAGTTCTGACGACTGCACGAATACAGGCATTCATACCTGGTGCATCTCCTCCTGAGGTAAGCACCGCTATTTTGTTTATTCTTTTCTCTGTCATTTGTATAATACTTTAGAAATAGTTGAAAGATTATAGGTTGTGAAATAAGTAAAATGAAAACAGCAAAATGGGTGTTTCTGTTTGAAGTTTTAGGAGACTTTCAGGTTTCTTTTGTTACTGAGTAATGAAGAATAAGGTTAATCATTTTGAAACAATTACTACTTTTGAAACTCATTCTACTTTAATTATATCAACACTTACTATTTAAAATATGTTAGTTGCTATAGATTGGGTTGTTATTCTCGTTTTTATCCTGTTGAGTTTGGCAGTAGGTTTGTCGGTAACCCGCAGCGCAGGGAAGAATATGAGCAGTTATTTTTTAGGAGGACGCAACCTGCCCTGGTATCTTGCAGGCATATCCATGGTTGCTACCACATTTGCTGCTGATACTCCGTTGGCAGTAGCAGAACTTGTTGGTCAGAATGGAATTTCCGGTAATTGGCTGTGGTGGAATATGCTTGCCGGGGGGATGCTGACGACTTTTTTCTTTGCAAATTTGTGGAGAAGATCGGGGGTTTTAACAGAGGTTGAATTGATTGAGTTAAGGTATAGCGGAAAACCTGCCGCTTTTTTACGTGGATTTAAAGCGCTTTATCTCGGACTATTTATGAACGCTATAATCATTTCTTGGGTAAATGTAGCACTAATTTCCATATTTGAAGGGTTTTTCGGGCTTTCTAATTCAGATGCTTTTTTATATACTGCGGGTTTGATGTTTATAGCTGCAGTTAATGCCTCTTTATCGGGTCTGTTGGGAGTTGCTTTAACCGATGCCATTCAGTTTGTTATCGCGATGACCGGCTGCATTGTTTTGGCTGTTTTAGTATTAAACTCGGAACAAATAGGAGGAATTGCAGGGTTAAAAGAGCAATTGCCGGCAGAAACTTTCCAGTTTTTCCCCAATATTGGTGCTGAAGGTTCCGGCTCTGTTCTTGCCATAAGTGTCGGAACATTCTTTGCATATATCGGACTTCAATGGTGGGCAAGCTGGTATCCGGGAGCTGAACCCGGCGGCGGTGGATATGTTGCACAAAGAATGATGAGTGCAAAAAATGAAAAACATGCCGTCTATGCGACCTTATTTTTTCAGATAGCGCACTATTGTATTCGACCCTGGCCATGGATTATTGTCGCATTATGTGCTTTGGCATTGTATCCTGAGTTAAGCGATGCAGACAAGAAAATGGGTTATATCTACGCCATGCGTGATTTTTTACCGGCCGGATTAAAAGGATTGCTGATTGTTGCGTTTATTGCCGCCTATATGAGTACGATTACCACCCAACTCAACTGGGGTGCAAGCTATGTGGTCAATGATTTTTACCATCGTTTTCTCAACAAACAAGCTGCTCAGAAACACTTGATTTTAGTTGCAAGACTGACCACGTTATCTTTGATGATAATAGGGTTGTATGTCAGCACTCAAGTCAACAGTATTAAAGGACTGTGGAGTTTTATTATTGAGTGCGGAGCAGGATTAGGGTTGGTTCTGATTTTAAGGTGGTACTGGTGGCGCATCAATGCGTGGAGTGAAATTACCGCTACTATTGCCCCTTTCTTAGCTTATGCTGCCTGTAAATTTTGGTTTGAAATCCCGTTTCCCAATAGCTTTTTCATCACCATTGCCTTTACCACAATCAGTTGGATTGTTGTTACATTCCTGACCCAACCTACCGATACAGATGCCTTATCTAAGTTTTACAATACCATCAGACCTGACGGGAATTGGAGCCCTTTTTCCTCTGATTTGTCAGGTCAGGACAACTCCAATCAAAAAAACAGATTGGCAGGGTTGTTCGGAGCTTGGATCAGTGCTGTGGTGATGACCTATTCTATTCTATTTGCAAGCGGCAAATTGATTTTTATGGAATGGACTCAAGCTGTATTTTGGATGGCTATCGCATTACTCGGTTTTGGGCTATTGCGTTATAGCCTTCGATATACCAGAATATTCCATTAACATAGCCCGCTCGGAGTCTATTTATCCTGTTTGAAATGTCTTTATTAACTGAATTGCATTACTTAGGTTGCATTACCTATTTTGCGGAACTGTTCAAACATCCCTCTATTGTTTTTGAACAGTACGAGTTTTTTGAAAAAAGCACTTATCGCAACAGATGCTATATAGCTGGAAGTAATGGTATATTGATGTTGTCTATTCCTTTGGTTGGCGGCCGTCACCAACATCGAACCATTTCAAAGGATGTTCTTATTGACTATTCTTATAACTGGCAAAAAGTTCATTGGAACAGTATTGAAAGTGCCTATCAATCCAGTGCCTTCTTTGATTATTATGCAGATGCTTTGCAGCCTTCCTACCTTGTGAAACCTGCTTTTCTGTTCGACTTTAACTATACTCTCCTTCAAGTCATTCTAAAACTCTTGCGAACTGAAATTGCCTCTTCTTTTACGCGGTCTTACAACAAGCATTACGAGTCGGATGAGATAATTGACTTTAGAAACTGCATTCATCCCAAACAACTCAAGCAAACCGGGCATTTTAACTACCCTTTTCCGGCTTATTTTCAGATTTTTGCACATAAATACGGATTTCTTCCCAATCTTAGTATTCTTGATCTGATGTTTGCCAAAGGTCCTGAAACCTTGAACTACCTGACTTCCTGAAGGAGTTGTGTGGATTATATCAGGCTTTGGTTTTAATTGTTAGTCCTTAACCTCTCTTCTGATTATGAAAAGCAGATTACTACACCGTTTGTTTTACCTAAAACTCATCGCTTTGAACATCCTCGTTTTAACCGGTTCGTTTACGAATCTTCCAAACAAAGCACTTTACCGGTCGCCGGAGTTTTCCGTATTTACCAACCGCGTTGAACAAGGGAGTTATATGGCTAAAGCAATTGGTAAGCATAAATTGGTTTCTAACTATCAAAGTCCGGCGAACAGCAGATATAGTCGTGCGATAGAATTTAAGTTCAGCATCAACGGCAAAGACAATGAACTGCCCTTTGGGGTAAATCACCGCTTGGTTTTACTGCCGCAAGCAGGTAAAGTGATGAGTCCGGTGATTGAATTTGGGAAGGTGTTGTTACCGGATATCGTGTTGCCGGAATCTAATCCTTACTTAGAAGCTAATACAAAGCTGACACTTCTGTTAGATATGCGAGAAGTAATGAAGTCATTTGAGACTCAGGGATTTTACACCGGATTTAACGGGGATAAAATTGCGAAGACAGATTTCAGAGGAGTTTATGTGGCAGGTGGGTCTGCACCTTTGGGATGGGATTTTGAAAACCTGCCCTCCCGTCCTCAGTTTCAACTGACTGACGAAGATGGGGACGGGATTTACCAAATTACCCTGACTATGAATGCGTATGAACCCGACCGGTTTACCGCCAAAGAATGGCAGTTGAAACAAGACCTTTCGGGATTGCCCGCTTATACCTGCGGGATTCCGTTGATTGAAACGCTTTACAATCTTTCGCTCGAAGAAATGTTACTCAATATCAGACCTGACGGGGCTTTTATGGCCGGCGAAAAATGGGACGGAGTTTGGACGAGAGATATCAGCTACAGCATCTTGTTGTCTTTGGCGATGCTGCAACCCGAAGTTTCCCAAAAGAGCCTGATGGCAAAGGTCAGCAATGAGCGGATTATACAGGATACCGGAACCGGGGGTTCATGGCCGGTTTCTTCCGACCGTGTTTCGTGGGCGATTGCTGCCTGGGAGGTTTACCTGAGTACCGGGGATAAAGACTGGTTACAAAAGGCATATCGTATCACTAAAAATACGGCAGATGATGACCAAAAAAGCCTGACCGACATGCAAACCGGACTGATGATGGGAGAATCATCGTTTCTCGACTGGCGAAAGCAAACTTATCCCCGATGGATGAACCCTGTGGACATCTATCGTTCTCAAAATCTGGGTACCAATGCGTTGTTTGCCCGCACCTTCCAAATCCTTTCGTGGATGGAAAAAGAGTTAGGTTTGCCGGACAGTGGTTATGCGCATTTGGCAAAGCATATCTCGAACAGCATCAATCATTACCTTTGGTCTGATGAACTTCAATACTACGGACAATATCTGTATGGTTCAGATTTTCCGGTTTTATCTACGCGTTCAGAAACGCTTGGGGAATCCCTATGTGTTTTGTTTGACATAGCAGACAACAATCGGGCAAGTGCGGTGATTAGCCATACTCCTGCCCTGCCGTTTGGAACTCCCTGCATATTTCCACAGATTCCAAACATTCCTCCGTATCATAACAATGGCATCTGGCCTTTTGTACAAGCTTATTTTACCTGGGCGGCTGCAAAGATGAAGAACAGGGCGGCTGTTGAACATGGTCTGGCATCCATTTACCGGCAAACAGCCTTGTTTGTAACGAATAAGGAAAACATGACAGCCGATACCGGTGATTTTAACGGGACTGAAATCAATTCAGACCGGCAGCTATGGAGTGTTGCCGGTCATCTTGCTACGGTTTACCGCGTGTTTTACGGGATGAATTTAACTCCCGACGGTTTGATTTTTACCCCATTTGTGCCAAAAGCGTATAGAGGCAACCAAAAGATTACGGAACTTAAATACCGGAACGCTTTGTTGACCATTGAACTGAAGGGATACGGCTGTTATATCAGGAAGTATTCGATTAACGGACAGGTTTCCGATACTCCTTTTGTTCCGGCAGATGCCAAGGGTCCACAACATATTGTCATCGAGCTTGACAATCGTGCGGACGTTGAGCAGCCTTTTCAGATAATTCAAAACCGCTTTACTCCTGAAACACCTGAAGTAGTTGTTAGTAACCGGCAACTTCGCTGGGAGGCAGTTTCAGGTGCCAAACATTACCTGATTTATCAAAACGGGAGGCAACAGGGATTTACTAAGGAAACGGTCTATCCTTTTGAGCCGGGCAACAACCTGACTCAATATCAGGTCTGTGCCGTTGGTCAAAATGGCGATATTTCTTTTTTAAGCGAACCTGTTACCTTTTACCACCCCGATGCAGTTCAGCGCATTGAGGCGGAAACTATGACACAAGCGGAATCTTTGAACACTACCGGACATTCCGGACAAGGGGTCATCGAACTCAGCAAAACTAAAAATACGCGGCTCGGATTTGATATCACCGCTCCGGTCGAAGGGCAATACCGCATTTCATTTGGATACAGCAACGGCTGCGGCCCTATCAATACGGACAATAAATGTGCGATACGAACCCTTTCTATCCCTAAATACCTTCCCAATGGACGAACGGTTGTGTTTCCTCAGTCGGGCTTTGAAGAATGGTCAAACTGGGGCATGAGCAATGCCATAACCGTTTGGCTGCCGGCAGGAGTTCATCATGCTGTTTTGAGCCTTGAACCGCATAATAGAAACATGAACGGATTGATCAATACCTGTTACTTAGATTTTGTGGAAGTGGTCAGGCGGTAATCGCAGGATTAAACGGGAGTAGTGCGTTTCATTCCCAAAAGAATGGATTATCGTAAAGTTCCGGTTGCCGTTCTATGTTTTGTTCCGGCTTTCTCTCTTGTATTTCAAGGTTGCAAAATTTGCAATACCGTTTGTTTGTCTTTATTCAACTGAAACACAAGGTCGTCTAAGGAGGCGAACTTTTGCTCTCGTCTGATTAAAGAAACAAAGTCTATCTGGATGACCTCTCCGTATATGTCGGCAGAGAAATCGAAGATATGGACTTCAATAGTTTTGGTTTCACCATTAAAGGTAGGTCGCATTCCAATGTTCAGCATGGCTTTATACCTGTTTCCTCGCATTAAGACCCTGACCGCATAAACGCCGTTGTCGGGAATCAGTTTGGTTGAATCGTCTATGGATAAGTTGGCAGTAGGAAACCCGATTTTATTCCCCAACCGGTTTCCCTTGACCACAATTCCGCGAATGAAGTAGTCGTGCCCCAATAAATTTTTAGCAGTTTCAATGTCTCCGCACAACAATGCTTTGCGGATTTCAGTGGAACTAACCGACATTTGATCCACTAATTGTTTGGAGATTTCCTCAACAGAAAATCCTCGCGTCTTTCCCATAAGGGTCAAAAACTGCAAATCGCCGGCTCTGTCTTTTCCAAACCGGTGATTGTATCCGATGACAATGATTTTCGGATGAAAATGACTGACTAAGAACAGGTCCACATATTCTTCGGGAGTTTGCTCTGAAAAGGCTCGTGTAAAAGGGATGACGACCACGTTGTGTATTCCGTAATTTCGGAGCAGGTCAAATTTTTCCTCCGGCGGCGAAAGCAGTTGAATTGTGTTATCCGTTTCGACAATGGTACGTGGGTGGGGATGAAAGGTTATCAGGATACTTTCACCGTCAATTTGCCTTGCAAGTTCGTTGACGCGGTGAATGATTTGCTGATGCCCGAAATGAACTCCGTCGAAAGTGCCGATGGTAATGACTGGATTTGCAAAATGTGGCAGGTTGTCGAGGTGCTTAAAAATACGCATGGTTTAAGGCTGAAAATCAAAGAATACGGGAAAGGTTGCGCTCAAAGTTAGTGAAACCAATGGTAAATTTATCCGGTTTGATTATCTTTGCACCGGAATACCATGCTTTAAAAACATTGATTATCTTAAAATTCAGCTCCTTTCATCATGCTTACATTTATTGAACAATTATTAGGCTCGGAACAGGCAGATTATTTACTCAACCACCAATGCAGAACTGTTGACAAATCCCAACTTTCGTTGCCGGGCGGAGATGTGATAGACCGCGTTTGGAGTCATTCAAACCGCAACCTCCCTACGCTTCGGAGCAT
This sequence comes from Sphingobacteriales bacterium, assembly GCA_016700115.1. Taxonomy (NCBI): domain Bacteria; kingdom Pseudomonadati; phylum Bacteroidota; class Sphingobacteriia; order Sphingobacteriales; species Sphingobacteriales bacterium. The sequence goes on from CP064999.1 coordinate 3,825,642, forward strand.
TCAGTCCATTCACAATCACGGACGACTCAGCGGCACCGGTTATGTGTCTATTTTACCTATTGACCAGGGGATTGAACACACCGCAGGCGCATCTTTTGCTCCTAATCCTGTTTATTTTGACCCCGAAAAAATAGTGCAGCTTGCCATCGAAGGCGGATGTAATGCGGTGGCATCTACTTATGGGGTGCTGGGCAGTATTGCCCGCAAGTTTGCGCACAAAATCCCTTTTGTGGTTAAAATCAATCACAACGAACTGCTGACTTATCCCAACAAATTTGACCAAATCATGTTTGGTTCCATTCAGGATGCCTGGAATATGGGCGCAGTGGCTGTCGGTGCTACCATTTACTTTGGTTCGGAAGAATCGAGCCGTCAAATTCAGGAAGTTGCTCAGGCATTTGAAATGGCGCATGAACTTGGAATGGCAACTATCCTTTGGTGCTATACCCGAAACAACGGGTTTAAAAAAGAGGGGGTTGATTTCCATGCCGCAGCCGACCTGACCGGGCAAGCCAACCATCTTGGGGTAACTATTCAAGCCGACATCATCAAACAGAAACTGCCTACCAATAACGGAGGATTCACCGCCATCAACTTCAGCAAAACCCACCCTAAAATGTATTCCGAACTGACTACCAATCACCCGATTGACCTTTGTCGCTATCAGGTGGTCAATAATTATATGGGAAGGGTTGGTCTGATCAATTCGGGGGGTGAATCGAAAGGCGCATCCGACCTTGCCGAAGCTGTTGCCACTGCTGTCATCAACAAACGCGCCGGCGGAATGGGCTTGATTTCAGGGAGAAAGGCCTTTCAGAAACCCGTTGCAGAAGGCGTTAAACTGCTCCATTCCATTCAGGATGTGTATTTAAGCAACGAAATTACCATCGCATAACTTTTGTTATTTACGGTGAACTCATCCCTGCAGAAGATGACGCTAACCGTTTTTACGTTTTGAGGTTGAATAACTATCCTAAAAAAAATGCCCGCAGAATATTCTGACGGGCATTACTTTTTCTAAACACTCACTTTAACACTTAAAAACCAAAATACTATACTTGCCTTTTTCTTATTTAGTGGAAGTAACTAAATTCACTTCAAGGTCAAATTCGTCATAAATTGTTTTGTCGCCCAAGCTGTCGAAAAAACTGCCGGAACCAAACCGTACATCATATTCGCTGCGGTCAACCACTATTTTAGCAGAGGAAGTGTAACCGGCTCCCTGATTTTGAACCACTTTTGCAAAGAATTTAATGGGCTTGGTAATGCCTTTGATGGTCAGGTCGCCGAGAATTTTGTAAGAACCTTGCGTTCCCTGATAGATAACATTGGTCATGCTGAATCTCGCAACGGGATGATTTGCTACCCCAAAGAAGTCGTCAGATTTTAAATGACCGACCAATTTGTCACCATATTCGCCTTGCATATCAGTGCAAGTGATAGAGTTCATGTCAATGTCAAAGTTTCCGCCTACGAGCTTTTCACCTTCAAAAGTCAGGGTTCCTGATTTGAGACTGATATTGCCTGTATGTTTACCTGTAACTTTGTAGCCGGTCCATCCAATCTTACTTTCTTTGATGTCCACACTGTAGGAGGCGCGCTCCCCTGAATTGCTGCTGATAAAACTCATACTTATTCCCGCAAAGATTACACTGATAAGTAAAAGCGAACTAAATCTTTTCATAACGGATTGTCTTTTTTTATTGATTTTATAAACTTAATGTCGGCGTGTTCTGTATTTCGTTGTTTAAACATAGAATAGCAGTAGAACGCTTTGCTCTTGGAATAGTTCACACGAAACGCGAAGTTTTCACTTTTTTTAACAATCAGGAGCAATCCTGAATCAATTCAGAACATTGTCCGGTCAGAGGAAAACAGGATATTGGGAAGCCTATTCGCCGATGACGACATAACCGGCCCATTTGATGGGTTTTAATCCTTTATAAATCAGACGAAGCTTGGAAAAGCGGAGTGCCTCTGCAACAGAATAACCGGAAAGCAGGTATTTAAAAAACAAGGTAGTCAGTTCGCAAGACTCTTTGTCATAGACCTTAAACAAAGTATAGACGACATTTTTTGCACCGGAATACAAAAATCCACGGTTAAGTGCCATCGTGCCTTCCCCGTGTTTAATTTCACCTATTCCTGTTTCGCAACAACTCAACACGACCACCTCAGCGTTGAGTTGCAGGTTGTAAGCGTCTTTCATGGAGAATAAGGTTTTACCATCCCCTGTGTTTGGCGAGAAAATAATACCCGTTTTGGAGGGTTTGTCGTCGTCAACGTCCGCATGAGCGGCAATTAAAACATACTTATATTGACCGGCTAATGCTTTAAAATTGTCTAAAGTTGCCGAATGATGGATCAAAACCCGACCCGACCGGTTTTTTTTGGCAAACAGATGACCGGCTTTTTGGACTTCCATTTCTGTATATAACAATTCCTGATAAGGTTTCCCTTCGATATTGCTGCGCAAAACGCCGGCAGATTCTAAATATTCAATCCGGTGTTTCGATTGTAACTGCTCATTGCCGGGTCTTATGTTGCTGTCTGTTTCAAATAGCAAGTCTGTTTCATCTATGTCAGGACGATTGATTTGGGCACTGTAAACCGGAGCAATGCCGATAAATTCGCCGGACAATTTTGAATTGTTGGGTTCAAACATCGAGACAAGTTCTTTGAAGACCTGTTCAGTTTTGGCAGATTGGTTTTGCTGATGCCATAATGTTGCAGAATAATGGTAAGAAATCATAAACTGATTGAGCAGGTAGGGCAGTTTCTTAAAAGAAATATCTTCGGTACATTTTTTGGTCAGCAATGCTTCAAAAGGGATTTTATGAATCACTCCATCGGGAACTATAATCAACCGGTTGATTTGTTTCAGCTTACCGGATTTGATGAGTTTTTTGAGAAGACAGCTATACAAAGTATAGCTGTAATTCAGGTAATTGTTTTCTTCAAAAGGCTGGAAGGTGTAGGAAAAATCACTTGCAAGACGATGGAAATCATCCGGCAAAGTTTGGAATGTCCAATATTTTTGAGTTGGAGTGATTAAAAATGCACATAGTAATTGGTCGGTCAGCATATAACTGATCATGCCGGTTTCGGGCGGCAGAGCAGCCTGAATTTGATTAATTCCCGCAATAGTCAGGTCAAACTTTAAGCGGTAATACTCCGGATATTCTACTTCAAGCCTTTCAATCAGAGATTCGTAAATCTTTTTGGCATCAAAATATGAACTGCGCAAATCTGCTAACCGGTCTGTGACGGAGGGATTCAGGTCATTTTCGTTTATTTCAGAAATACATCGTTCTAAATAGGTCAATTGATGCCTTAACTGATCTTCTTCTGTTCTCAGTTCTTCCGGTATATAAGCTTTTGCTTTGGCTTCTGCTTCTTTAATGCCTTCATACAACAGAATACTTTTGCTTTTTTCGGTAAAATAGAAGGCAAGATCCATCAGGTTTATGGGCAGATGATAACCATAGTCTTTATTGATTGACTGAATAAGGTTTTTTAAAGTTCCCTTTTCTGAATTGTGAAAGTCCTGAGCAATTGTATGAATGACTTCGAGGGCTTTGTTATAGACCTTTGTTTTTGCATTGCCGGCTAAAGAAAGTTTGCTGTCTTCTATTTTAAAACTTTGGCGGATTTTGTCAATCAGTTCATCGGCACATTGAAAATAGGCTAATGAGGTTGCCAAATCCAAAAATTCTTCAGAATTTGAATATAGTGAATAATGTACATTCGCTTTCAGGGTCAGGGTTTCAAAAAGCTGAATAGCACTGTTGTAGTTAGTCAATTCCGGAAGCCTGTAAATTTGAGAAACAGATATATCTAAACCCAACGCATACAATGATTTTTGCAGATACTCATGAGTTTGAGCAAATCTGTTTAGGACGAAATAAACTTCCGCCAGATTGCGGCAACACATACCTGTTTTGGAGCTTTGACCACCAAAAGATTTTTCCCAAATTGACAATGCCCAATGGTAATAATCAATGGCTGTTGAATAAAGGCCAAGATGTTGACAGCAAATTCCAAGATTATAGCAGGTCAGTGCAGTTTCGTGATGTACTTCGTTGTGTATGGCGAGTTTGATTGTCAATGCTTTTTTGAAGTATTCAATAGCTTCGTGATACTTTTTTAACAAATGGCAACTAACCCCTAAAGTATGCAAAGCAATCGCAGTACCGGGATGGTTCTCACCCCACTCTTTTAATTTAATTTGGTAGGACAACTGTTTGTAATGCAAAGCCTGGGCATAATCCCCTTTGTCATCAAAACAGCTCCCGAGATTGTGATAGCTCCGTGCAGTACTGACATGGTATTTGCCAAAAACCTTTTCTCGGATATTTAATGCTTTAAAATGAAAACTGAGGGCATTGGAAAAATCGCCGATTGCGCGGTAACAAAGCCCTAAATTGTTGTAAGAATTGGCAGTGATTGGATGATTATCGCCATAGATCATCAATTTTAGTTCGAGTGATTGTTGATGATATTGAATGGCTTGTCCAAGCTTTCCCATTTTGTTGTAACATGCCCCCAGATGATTGTAACTGTTCGCAATTTCGGGATGCACTTTTTGAGGGAGCGATTTACTGATATTCAGCGCAAGTTCAGCACAATTTATCGCTTCTTGAATTTTGCCCATTCTCCAGTTACATTCACTTTGCAGGTTCAGGTTTTGCAGTATTTGATCCCAAGCTCCGATGTTTGCAATCTCAATGCTCTCTTTCATCAACAAAGCAAGTGCTTCAGCATATTTACCGGTTTTCATCAAAAATTCTATGTCGTTTTGATTATTTTCAGGGAATGTCATGTACTAACTTGGTTTTTGAACTGAAAAGATACAAATATTTATGTTCTCTCTGACTTGTTGTCAAACAATTTTAAACTTTGACCTTACAGAATTTATGTTCCCAACAACACATATCCCGCCCATTTTAAAGGCATTCCTCCTTTTTCGATGATATGCAGTTTGGCATGATGCAGGGCTTCGGCGCATCGGGGGTTGTTGAGCAAATGATGGAAAAAAAGAGTGGTGAGTTCGCAAGATTCCTTGTCATAAACCTTAAACAAGGTATAAACGACATTGCTCGCACCTGCGTAAAGAAACCCTCGATTGAGTGCCATCGTGCCTTCCCCTTTGTTGATTTTTCCAAGCCCAGTTTCACAACAGCTCAGCACAACTACCTCTGCATTTAGCTTCAGGTTGTAAGCATCCGACATATAGAATATGCCTTTACCGTCTTCTTTGTTGGGCGAAAAGATGATGCCGGTTTTTTCTGGATTTTCATCGTCCACATCTGCATGAGCGGCAATCAGGATATAGCGATATTGACCGGCCAAGGCTTTAAAATTGTTTAAAGTTGCCGATTGATGCAGCAGGATGCGGGCATCTAATCCGTTTTCAGCGTAAGCCTTTCCACTTTGTCGGACTTCGGTTTCGCTGTGAAGCAGTTCGGCGTAATCTTTTCCATCCACTGTCCCTCTGACAATACTGTCCGCTTCGATGTAATGAATTTTTTGGGTTGTTTTGTCAAATTCTAATCCAAGCTGCGTCAACAGCTCATAATCAACGTTCAGTTCAATGTCCGTTTCGGTATCAGACCGGAGGCTGTCGGCATATACCGGTGCAAAGCCGAGAAAATTTTGGATGGTTGGAGGCAAAATATCGGAAACGGTTTGTTGCCCGAGCCAAAGGGTAGCCGAATAATGATAGCGGATGATATAGCGATGGAGAAGATAGTTTAACTTCCGGTAGGGAACGGTATCCTTTACAGTTTGTGTGAGTAAAGCCTCGAACGGAATGCGGGACAAAATGCCGTCGGGTATAATAATAAGTTGGTGGATAAAATCGAGCCAACCAAGTTCTTCCATTGGTTGAATCAGAATACGGTACAAATCGAAAGCATAGGTGATATAGTCTTCTTTACCAAAAGGCTCAAAAGAATATAACAGGTCTTCGACCATATCTTCAAAACCGGCGGGCAGTTGTTGTTGCAGCCAATTGGCACTATCAGAGGTGATGACGATGCTGTATAAGTGATTTTCACTCACCACATAACTTATCATTGCCGTTTGAGGAGACAGCGCAGCCTGAACTGCTTCAATATCTGTTACGGTCAGGTCATGTTTAAGACGGTAATAATCGGGAAACCGGGTTTCTATGTCTTCGATTAAATGTTGGTATTGCTCTTTCAGGTCAAACAATTCCAAATCCCAATTTAAGGTAACGGAAAAGTCTTGCTGCTCCTCCGGTTTACTTTTGGCTTCTCTCAGCTGATGTTCCAACCTTGCAAGTTCAAGACGCAGGTTCATTTCCTGTTCGCGCATTTGTTCGGGGAGACCTGCGTTAATTTTGGCCTGATTGTCTTTAATGCCCGAAAGTAAAACGATGGCTTTACTTTTTTCAGAAAAATAAAAAGCTGTTTGAACAGGTTGCTCCGGTAAAGAATATTGATAGTTGAAATTGACCTCTTTGATGAGCCGGGTAAATTCTTCTGGTCCGGTATTGTTAAAAACCTGTTCGGCAAACCACGCAGTTTCCATTCCTTCATCATAAATTTCTGTTTTGCTTTTTCCGGCTAAAACTAATTTACTGCCTTCTAATTTATAGCTTTGCCGGGTTTGGTCAATCAGACAATCGGCATGATAAAAATGGGCGAGCGAGGCCGCTAAATCAACAAATTTTGAAGCTTCTAAAAACAAATCATGAAATATATTTGCTTTTAAAACAAGCATTTCAAAACAATATATTCTGCTGTTGTAGTGTTCGAGCCTGGGCAACAAACAGACCTTGTGTTTCGAACCGGTTAATCCAAGCGAGAACAATGCTTTTTGAACATGTTCAAGTGCTTTTGCAAAATTTTTTACCTGACTATAACAGGAGGCTATAACAACATAACTGCGGGCTGTAACGGGGTTTATCTCTCCAAACAGGCTCAGATTGATATAGAGCATTTCTTCATAGTGTTCAAAAGCTTCTTTAAAACGACCTGTTAATTTGTACCAGTTGCCCAAACAAAGATAGCTGATAGCGGTATCGTTATTTACCTTGCCAAAAACAGAAAGCCTGATGTCGAAAGCTTTCTTAAAATATTCGTAAGCTTTTTCCATATTTTGTACCGAAAAATATAAATTGCCCAAACCATGATAGCCCTGAGCAGTTTGAGCGTTAAGTTCACCAAAAACTTTTAACCTGAAATCCAGCGTTTTATTTAAGTAAAACGTAGCTTCCTTGTACCTGCGCATTGAAACAAAGCAAGTACCCAAATTAAAATAACAAGTTGATATTTCGATATGGGATAGCTGACCGGTATATGCAGCTATAGAAAGGTTATGTAAATAACACTGAACTGCTGATTCATAATCGCTTGTTTTTTGATAACAGTTTCCGAGATTATTATAAATACGTGAAAACCGGAAATCAGATTTATCGTAAAGTTTCAAATCATTCTCCAATGATTTTTGGAGATAGTGAATAGCTTTTGAATAGTCTCCATAATCTATATAAGAGGTACTCAAATTATGATAATATTTTCCTAAGCCGGGGCTGACTTCTCCAAAATAGAAGGTTTCTATGTTAACTGCTTTGTTCAGCAAATCAATTGCTGTTTTATACTCTCCCAAATATCGGTAACAGATACCAAGATTGGAATAAGTTTTTGCATGGATGGCAGCATCCGCACTAAATTGGACACTATCTATATCTAAGGTTTTGTTAAAAAATTCGATAGCGAGGGCATATTTGCTTTGCTTTGCATAACAGATGCCTAAACTATTCAAACACCTTGAAAATAAGTGGTTTGGTTCGTCCGGAAACAGGGTAAAAATAGACAATGCCTGTTCGAATAAATGGATGGTATCCTCAATAGTTCCATACTTTTGTGAGGTTATTCCAAGATAATAATAGCTGTTTGCTGTTTGAAGATGATGCAAACCAAAATGTTCTAAACAAAAATTTAATGATAATTGGGCAATATTGAAGCTGTCTTCATATTGATGAATTTGTTGTAAACAATCACTATGCATCAACAAACAAGCGGTGTAGTTGAACCAGTCTTCGTTTTGCTCATAGACCGGGATAATTTGTACTAATACCGCTATCGCTTCGCGAAATTTACGCTGTTCAATGAGTTGTTTCGAATGATTTAAAAGGTCGGTTAGATTTTCCAAAATTTGACCGGGTTGATGGTAGTGAAAGATGACAAATAACCTGTTTTCAGGTTCAGAATTGAAAGGAAATGAAAAAAACCTTTAACCATGTTTAGGTGTATTTCATTGAATCGCCCTAAATTCTGAACCTTGAATTCGCTTGCCTACAAAAATAAGTAAACTTCCCTTGATTTTTACCCATAAAAAAGCCCCCTTCATAAGAAGGAGGCTGAAATATTTTCTATGATCAAATAACAAAATAAGGTTGATAATCCTTACAGGATAGTTACGATATAATGCGTAGCCACATCGCTGCTTTGGTTTTCAGCGGTCAGATAACGGTAAGTGCCGTAGTTTGGCGGCATAAAATCTCTCATCTCGACGGTTCTTTTGGTATTTGCCGCCACTTCGATAAAGTTGGCGTTAGTTCCACCCGGGGTATCGGCAAAATAAAACCGGATAGCGGCATTCCCATCGTTGTTCAACAGTAATTTGTCGTCGTCAAGGAGGGTGCGGGTAAACACTAATTTTTTCTCACTAACCCCGAGAATAGAGGTAAACACGGTTTGCGGTTTAGTTCGCAGGTTTTCGATGTCAAACAAACTTTCGATAAAATTCGGGTCACCGGAAAAATTTTCAATCGAATACCCCACGTTTCTCCATTGCATTTCCATCGCTGCACGACGGGCTGTTTCGACCTCATTGCTTTTTGCCCGAACACTCGAAATCAACACCAACTGCGCATCCCGCGCTGCCGACAGAGCAGTATAAGCAGCATCCACCTCTGTTTTGACCGTTGCCAATCCTGCATGGGGGGTTAGTTTAATTGATAACTGTTGATAGGCTTCAATCTGATCTTCAATCGAACTGCGGTTAAACGGCGCGCGACCATTGTCAAAAATCAGGTTATAGGCACTTGAGTTATAGCCCACCTCCGACCTGATTGCCGTATCCCAACCATCCAGCATGGCATAACTGCTTTTCAGCAATTCATCTAAGATGTCGGTAGCAATTTTTTGTGCCGAAAATTCCGTCTTCCACGCATTGTATGCCGCCACTAAAGCTACATGTAAGGTATGATACCGGTTGTAAATAACTACCAATAAAGCAATTGTCGCCTTTTTACCATCTAAAACAGCATCATGATAGTTACTTAACTTTACAGACTTCTTGAAGTTTTTCCTTGTCTGCGTCAAAAACTGATTGACTAAATAATGCCATTGTTTCATAGCCATAACATAAAATTTAAGAGGTAAACAATAAGTCAGGTATAATAATAATCAGGAGTGGTGATGTTTGTCTATATATCTCTTTGAATTATCTGAAATGTTAGTGTCTTAACGAAAAATATCCAAATTTAGTTGCATCGGCATAAAGTTTTTTTTAAAAATCTCTAATAATTATCCATAAACTATTAACCCCTTCAAACTTATCCGGAAAATGCTGCTTTAACCTCTTTATCCCTTTACAAAGAATCCTTTGTTTACAAGGTTTTGACAGCATACATGACGATGGATGGCAACGCGTAAAGTTACACACTGTCATCTATTGAAATGTACCACTTCCCGTAAGCTGCTTTGTTGTCAACCATCACAACATACCGAAACAAGTAAAACCATATCGCTATCATACACGCTGATGTATGACAACAAGTAAGACTACTTATTAGCTGTCATTGTGATGTACGACAACATGTAACGTGATTTGTTCCTAAACATCGTCATACATGACAGTATGTAATAAAAAGGAAGGTTTGTTGTTAAAAGAGCAGGTAGCAGGTAGCTTAATTTGTACCTGAAGCGGAAAAGAATGGATAAACCGGTTATTGGAGTCCTATAAGGTTTTGAAAATCTTTTAGATCTGTAAGAACAAAAATCAGGGTCATCTGCGGTAAACCAAATAGCAAAAGAAAAATCATCATAGTTCATGAAGGTAAACCGGACATGAAAAGAATAAACCTCAGCGTTTCACCAAAAACAACAAATGCCGATACTTGCATCTCTCCGTTACATAAAAATCCCCCGCCTACACGAGTTAAGCGGGGGAAGGTTAACTTTGATATATTACTAAATCAATCAATTTCCGTGAATAAGCAGCGCGCGCCGATGTATGGCAATGCCGTCTTTGTTGACTAACCGGCAGATATACAAGCCACTTGGCAGGTCTTTAGTGTCGTAATTAGCGGTATATTGCTCACCTTCAGCAACAGAACCTTCAAACAGAGTGGAAACTTCTTTGCCCAAAAGGTCATATACGGTTAGTTTTAACACATCATCCTGCGGCCAACTGAACGAGGCATTCAGGTTGCCGGCAAACGGATTAGGGGCAATTTGCAACAGGTTTTCGTTGAACTCGACCTTTCCCCGTCCCCTTGCTTTTTTCGGAACCCAGAACCAACCGATGGTATATTCGGGCGGAACACTGCAATCTGTTACGGTAACGATATACCATCCGGCAGCGAGGCTACTGATGCTGCCCATCGTGGCTGCCGGTGCGCCTGTCCAGGTAGAGGGGCCTGCCCATTGATATTGATAATCACCGCCCGGACATGTAATTCCTCCGGCAACCGTAAGGACGATGGACCCGTTGCCTGTTCCAAAGTCAGAGGTAATCACACTGTTGACAATATTTAGCACGCCATCCGGGTCAGTACCTGTCGGGCTGTTGCTGAATACTAAGGTGCTGACCCCGCAACCATTGGAATCAGAGATGGTTACACTCCATGCCGCATAGTCTGCATAGATGATTTGTATCGTGCCCGGTGTCGGGATAGACCACAACACATAACCCGAAATATTCCACTCATAGTTGTAAGGAGATTGACCGCCGGTAAAGGTGATGATATTCACATTGTAAAATGCAGGAATCACCCCACCTTCTCCTTCTGTGATGTTTTCGTTGATTCCGGTTAAAACAGGCACCACCGGTGGTTCGGTGATGGTAACCGAACTCACACAAACACATCCGTTCAGGTCTGTTACAGTAACCGAATAGGTGCCTGGTGCTAACTCCGTCAATCCCGAAACATTGCCATAAGGCCCGCCGGGGCCACTCCAGCTATAAGAATAAGGCGGCACACCTCCTGTTTGAGTAACATTGACCGTACCGTCGTTGGCACCATTGCAGGTAATATTGGTACCGGTCGCATTGCAGTTCAGCGGAGTTGGCTGGGTTAATACAAAACTCCTCACAGTGCTGCAACCACTGCTGTCGCCGATGGTTACGGTATAAAAACCGGACGATAACCCGCTGAGGGAATTTGTACCGGATGTTCCGTTGCTCCATTGATAAGTATATGGCGGAAGCCCGTTGCTCGGCGTTACGGTAATGCTGCCGTTGTTTCCACCATTACAACTGATATTAAACCCGTTGTAGTTGGAAACCGATTGAGCAACGCTTAACAGAGAAACCGTGATGACAAATGAACAGGTACTGCTGTTTCCGACATTATCGGTTGCGGTATAGGTAACTGTGGTATTGCCCAACGGGAACTGGCTTCCTGAAGTATGAGAACCAATTACGGTTACTTGCCCGCAATTGTCGGTGGCTGTGGGAGGTGTCCAGCTTGCGATATTGTTACAACTGACAATATTCGAAGGGCAGGGTGTTAAAACAGGTGCTTGCCCGTCGTTGATGGTAACGGTGAACGAGCAGCTTGCCGTATTTCCGGAAATATCTTCCACCGTATAGACCACAGTGGTTATACCCTCGAATGCGCTTCCCGGATTGAAGGTTGAATCTAACGATTCAATGCCGCAATTGTCATTTGTAACAGGATCGCTCCACGAAACATCGGCTTCGCAGGTTCCATTTTCAGCCGGTGCAATAATATTAGCGGGACAGGTAATGGTCGGGTTGGTCGTATCAATTTTATTGACTAAAAACGAACAAGTCGAGGTATTTCCGTTCCCATCATTTGCGGTCATTGTAACGGTGCTTACCCCTACCCCCGTAATGGTTGTGCCGGCAGGTGGAGACTGGGTCGTGGTTGGAGAGCTGCAGTTGTCAGTGGCAGTTGCTGTATATGTGGACAGCGTAGCAGAACAACTGGATCCAAGCGTTACAGTCTGTGTGGCAGGACAGATGATGGAAGGTGCAATCGGGTCAGTCCTTGTAACGCCAAAAGAGCAGGAGGCTGTGTTGCCGTTTCCGTCGTTGGCAGTCAATACTACGGTCGAAGTTCCCACTCCTGATACCGAAGTGCCGGAGGCTGGAGATTGAGAAACTGTAACGCTGCTACAGTTGTCGGAGGTCGCAGCGGCACTGTAAGTGCCGAGTGTTCCCATGCAGGAAGCGTTCAGGTTAATGGTTTGAGTACCCGGACACGTAATTCCGGGAGGAGTGTTATCTAAGCGGGTAACCGCAAAAGAACAACTATTGGAATTGCCATTCCCGTCTCCGACTGTCAGCACGACAGTTGTGCTGCCCAATCCCGTAACGGTGGTGCCGGCAGCAGGAGATTGAGTAACAGTCGGGGTACCGCAGTTGTCTGCAACTGAGGTAGCCGAATAAGTCCCCAATATGCCCTGACACGAAGCGTTCAGGAAAATAGTTTGTGTAGATGGGCAGGAAATTGTCGGGGATGTGGTGTCAATTTTATTGACGTTAAAACTACAGGTTCCCGTATTGCCCGAAACATCTGTTGCGGTGAGCATGACGGTGGCTGTACCTGTGCCGGTTAATACACTCGAAGCGGCAGGTGACTGCGATATGGTCGGCGGCGTACAGTTGTCGGAAGATGCGGCAGCACTATATAAAGGTAAAACAACTGAACAGGCGGATCCTAAAGTCAGGGTTTGAGTTGCAGGGCAGCTTACAGTTGGCGGGTTAACATCTAATCTGTTGATGGCAAACGAGCAGGAAGCCGTGTTGCCATTGCCATCGTTGGCAGTCAGCGTAACGGTAGTAGTTCCGATGCCCGAAACGGTAGTGCCTGAAACAGGCAGTTGTGTTACGGTGGGCGTGGTGCAATTGTCGGCTACGCTTGCGGGGCTGTAGCCTGCCAGGGTGCCGTTGCAAGAAGCATTAAGCAGGATGTTCTGAGAGGAGGGGCAGGTAATAGTCGGTGGAGTGGCATCCGCACGATTGACGGTAAATGAACAGGAAGTGGAGTTGCCGTTTCCGTCTGTTACGGTCAGCGAAACTGTAGAAGTACCAGCACCCGATAGTACAGTGCCTGCCGCAGGTATCTGAGATACTGCCGGTGTGCCGCAGTTATCAGCCATGGCAGCCGGGTTATATGCGGGCAAGGGCACACTACACCCGCCAACCAACGAGAGGAATTGCGGTGCCGGGCAACTGATAGTTGGCGATGCGTTGTCTATTTTATTGATGGAAAACGAACAGGTTGCAGTAGAACCGGCATTGTCGTTTGCCGTGAGCGTAACTGTGGTTGAACCAATTCCTGATATGATTGTGCCTGATACAGGTGATTGAGTAACACTGGGTGTGTTACAGTTATCAGCAACAGAAGTCGGGGAATATCCGGGTAATACCACCGAACAAGTCGTTCCTAAAATCAGCGTTTGGGTGGATGGGCAGGTAATGGTCGGCGGCACATTATCAGTGCGGTTCACTGTAAAAGAACAGGAAGAGGTATTGTTTTTAATGTCGCTTGCCGTTAAGACCACAGTCGTTGTACCTGCTCCGGTAAGTACCGTATTCCCTGCGGGAACTTGGGTAAAAGTTGGAACATAACAATTGTCCGTATTACTTACCGGATTATAAAAAGGCAACATAGCCGAACAACCGGACCCTAACGCTAAGGTTTGGTTAGCCGGACATACAATTACCGGAGGGGTAACATCATCTACAAACACGGTGAAATTGCAGATTGCCGTGTTAAACCCATCATTTGCCGACAAGGTTATTGAGTTGATTTCAGCCGTTAGTAATGTTCCTGCAGCAGGAGACTGCCCCTGAGTAGTTGCAGAACAATTGTCAGAAACGGAAGCGAGGCTATAAGCCGGCAATGCAACTGAACAAGACGGGCCAAAAGTAAGGAACTGATTTTGCGGACAGGTAATAATCGGAGATTGGTTGTCTATACGACTCAGGGTCAAAGTACAGGTTGCCGTATTGTTGCTCGCATCAGACGCTGTTAGCGTAACGGTAATATCGCCCGATCCGGTAGTAGTGGATGCTGCCAAAGGCGATTGTTGGAAAGTAACGGCAGAGCAGTTATCAGCCATTGCAACCGGTGTAAATGCCGGGATGATCGCCGAACAGGCTGCATCCAATACAACACTGCCATTTCCTGGACATGTTACAGTGGGCGGGGTAATATCTACCTTGTTCAAATCAAAACTACAGGTTGCAGTATTGCTGCTTGCATCAGTAGCAGTGAGTGTGATGGTTACTGATCCCGTTCCGGAAACTGTTGATGAAAATGGAGGAGATTGGCTGACAGTTGGAACGCCGCAATTATCACTCAAAGTAGCAGGTGAATACGTAGGTAATGTCGCCGAACAAGTTTCATTTAAAACAATCGTTTGAGTACTTGGGCAGGTGATAACAGGGGCTGTATCATCTACTCTTTGCAAAAGAAAGGAACAAGTCGCAGTATTTGACCCTGCATCGGTAATGGTTAATTGAACGGTTGTATTTCCTACGCCGGTCAAAGTAGTACCTGCCAAAGGAGTTTGGGTAACCACAGTCTGATTGCAATTGTCCGAAAAACTGTCCGGAGAAAAGGTAGGTACGGTAATCATACAGGAGCTGTTGACAAAAAGGGTTACAGGTCCTGTAGGACAAGTGATGGTCGGTGGGGTAATATCTATGCGGTTCACTTCAAAGTTGCAGGTAGCTGTATTCCCACTCCCGTCAGTTGCTATTAAAGTTACTACCGTAGTTCCATGTCCGTTAAAAACCGTGCCGGTTGTTGGTGATTGAGTTACGTTTACAGTAATACAATCATCGGCAGCCGTAGCACTTCCCGTATAATTGCTCAGTGTAATTGAACAAGTCGGGCCTAAATTAATATCGTCATCATCAGGACAGGTAATGGTGGGCGGCTCAGTATCATCAGCATCAACTACAATAGAGGCCGATGCAGTACAACCTGTCGTATAAGTTACGGTTACCACATAAGTTCCGGTAGCAGAGGCAGTGATACTTTGAGTAGTGGCATTTCCGCCGGCCGCATTCCATAAATAAGACGCAAAACCGCTATTAGTATTTAACAGCACACTGCCTCCGGGGCAAAACGAGGTTGGCCCTCCCGGCGTAATGGTGGGCAAAGTAATAGCCGGGATAACAACACTATAGGTATAATTGCCACCGGAGTTATTATTGATACTTAAAGTATTCATATCATGGGCCACTTGTCCATGTGTGGAAACTTGGGTATTAATACTTGCCATCGAATTGTTAGACGAATATGCATAAAGAGTAACCGTAGTACCAAATGACATTGCCGGAATATTGGCTACGCCGCTGATGCCGGTAAAAGAAACCGGTACAATTGTAGAAGTCAGGAAACCATCAGTAGAATAACGTACAAATACATTCTCTCCGCTCGAAAGCGATGCAGAAATGGTTACATAAACCTGAACAATTTGATTTGCTGCTGCCGCACCGGTACAAACACTTACTGTGTTGATGGTTTTTGGATTATAGGTAGTTTCCAAAACACTCATATAGCAGTTTAAAGGGGCTACTCTTTCCTGAATGTTAAAGGTGTAATACCTCCCCGAAGTAACCGGTGATAGATTGATGGCAGAACCGCCGTTACTGCTGTTATACAAAGCAGAACCTGTACCGCTAACCGGTGCAATCGTAGTATTAAATGAAATCGCAGATGTTCCGGCAGCATAAGCACGCCATACATCGCCCGGATAACCGCAGTTTAGAGGAAACTCATAATTCGCGCTGCTTGAATTTTGGGTTGCCTGAATCCTTAACTGCCTGAATGCACCTAAATCATTCAGGGAAGCACAGGTAAATGGGGCTCCGTTGACATTATTGGTGCCTAATGCTCCAGGCTGGGCAATCAGATTTTGGCAAACATTCATACCAACAATCAAAGCTACAAGCAACAAGCTTGATTTTGTAAAGTTGTTCATAAAGTATTACATTTTGGATTGAGTAAAAATAGGGTAGCTAATGGCGTTTGCCAAAAACTTGAGCTGATTATTTTTGAATTTGTTCATTACAAGAACTCTTTAAACTTATTGGGTAAGAAAAACCGCTGAAATTGAATGGAAGTCAGGTTAAGTTACAACCAATGTTAAAGAGTCCGAGCAAAAATAACTATTATCCTTGGAATGTCTTTCCCTTTTGTCATCTTTTAGTTAAAAGCTTTTAACATTTTAGAACATCATCTATAAGTAAATTTATAGTTGTCTTAATCTAATGCTTTAACCCTTTTACAACAAAGACTTTTTATTTACAAAGATTACAAAATCCTAATCTTCCACATCACAAAATTCCAGTAAATCGGAAATAGGTTTGCCTGTACAGGAATTGGGGAAGGCGGTTTTTAAAAGTATCGCTAAGGTAGGCGCAATATCGGTAATATAGACTAAGGAAGAAGAGGATTTGCCTTTGGGGATTTTCCATCCGAACCAATATAATGGAACATGGGCATCATATGTATAGCTGCTGCCATGCGTCGTGCCGGCATAATCTCCTTCCATCCAGCCGGGTTGCAGGGCAAATGCAACATCCCCGCTTCTTTTTGGATAAAATCCGTTTTGAATACAAAAACGGGGCCAATCCGTATAGCTATGATAGCTCAGCATATAAGCAGGTAATGCAAACGCAACCCCCTCGAATTGAAGCATAAATCGTGCAGTCTCTTCCTGTATCTGATGCAGCGGTAATTTTTTCTGCGCAATAATCCGGTGGTTAAAATATATTTGCTCGTTTATGACACTAACCACCAATGAATCGGAATACTTTTCAGATAGATAGGATTTTAATAAACGAACCGGTTCAGTCTTGTTAAAGTTACCGGCCGGTATACTGACAGATTTGGCAAACTCTGCCACATCAGCAACCGCGTGATCAGCGGTCATAAATATCAGGGTATTGTCCAAACCTAAATAATTGTCCAAAAATTGAAGCAAGTCTTCGATATCCTTGTCAAAACGAAGGTACGTATCTTCAATCTCAATGGAACGGGGCCCGTAGATATGCCCGATAACATCGGTTGAGGAAAAACTGATGGCGATAAAATCGGTAATCCCAATTGTTTTACCAAGTTGCTCCTTTTCAATTGCGGCAATAGCAAAGTCTTTCAGCAATGTATTGCCGTAAGGTGTACATTTTACCACTTCAAACCCGCCTCGCCTTGCATTGACAATATCAGGGGTTTTATGAGGAAAAACAGGAGCAGTTTCTCCCCACAAAGTCTCCTCGTATGGCTGATTATCAGGACGGCTTTGTGTATATGTATGGATCGGGAACAGCGTTTCCCAGTTTTGTTGCTGATACTTTTCAGGATATTTAAGGTTGTTAAATGCGGTAACCCATTCGGGAAGGACATCAAAATAAAAGTCCGATGACATGAAGTTTCCGGTTACGCCATCATACCAGTATGCTGCATCGGCAGTATGCCCGGCAGGTAGTATTGCCCCCCTGTCTTTCAAAGATATTCCGATGACCTTGCTTTTGAAATTAGTTAACAACTTCAATTCATCGGTAATAGTAGTTGATAAAAGATTTCGGGGCGACATTTTACCTGCTTCCAGATTGCCGCCAAGTGCTTTGGCTAAAGTATCGCCCGTACAATAGACAACCTTACCCAACCCTGTATGATACCATTGATTGCCAATCACCCCATGAACGGAAGGAGTTGTTCCGGTATATATTGAGGCATGACCGGGAGCAGTATAGGTCGGAACATAGTTGAACTGTGTATTTTTACAGTTATACCCTTCGGAGATTAGTCTTTTTAACCCCTTGTTGCCAAGCCTTTCCCAAAATCGTTCCACATAATCAGGGCGCATTTGATCAACGACAATCCCAACAACCAGTTTTGGCTTAGTATCAAAGTGTTTTTTAGGCTCCTTGTTGTTTGGTTGTGCAACTAAAACAGGTTGATGAATGAATAGAAAAACACAAAATAACAAACAGGAATAAATGAAAGAAAAGAATTTTGACAGGGAAAGAAATACAGGATTTTTGGCAGCAATTCGCGCAATGAATTTCATATTTCAGGATTGATTGGTTGTAAAACAAATTCCCCAACCGGCAACCGGATTGGGGAATTTATATTGATTTTCATAGGATACTGGTCATAGGGAATTTGTACAGACAAGATAAAGGATTGATTTTAGAAAATCAAAACAACTTTCAATCCCAAATAATAATCTACCGGATTAAATTTCACAACTTCCTCCATGACAACTGATTGCGCTGTATTTATTTATAGACTCATAAATAGGTCTGGTTAATATTTCGTTAAAATTAACTAATTTAAAAGTGCGGTTCACAACGTGCCATTTATGCCAGAGATGCACGTCCTTCATGCAATAAATGGTTTTGTTGAGGTCAGACTTGAAATAATTCTTGGCAAATTTATGTACTCGTCTTATCCAATCGTTTTGCAAAAGCGTTTGATCTCTTCTTCCAATCAACTGCTTTTTGTCATCGGTAATATAAGACAAGGCTTCCCATAGATCACCATTAAAATAATGTAGCCCGTCAACAATCAGACCCGACATAAACATCGCCCCTTCCCCATATTTATTGATGATTTCCTGACTGTTTAACACAGAGGTAAACGGAGCTTGTACATAATCTTTATCGCCGAACAAAGAAATAAAAGATACGGCTGCAAAATTAGATTGATGATGGTAAATATAACTGACAATTTCATTCAAATCATCAATAATTACCGTATTGCTGACATTGTGTTGTGTTAGGGAATTATAACACTTTTCCGGCTTTTTCCCGCCTGCAACCCATGAGTTTTGTACAAGTTCAATCAGTTTAAGGTGCTTTACCCCCTGCATATCGTCTTTCACTATCGCATTCTCATCGTTTTCGCAAGGTGAATACACAACATAATCAGAATTAGTAGATGACCATCTCGATTCTTCCAAACAATCAGGCTGATGTATTTCGAGATATTTAGCAGTTTCAGATTCTTTGTTGAGTTGCATGATTCTGAAATACCGTTTGGCATGTTCGGGGTGAATACCTGAAGCGGTTTGTAAAATTACAGAAGCATTTCCCGAAGGTTTCACCGTAGTTGTTCTCGCAGCTTCATTTATTCCTATAAATTTTGCTACCTCAGCATTAGTCTCTTTAACAATTTCAGCACCTTTTAAAAGGATAGTTTCATTAAACAATTCTGGCCTTGTCATCCATCCTGTGATAGATATACCAAGCAAAGCCTCTCCGGCAACAATCCATTCCGTCTGCTTACCAAGGTAAGGAAAGTCAGTATATCCTGCTTGCAAGGTGCCTAGTATGGCAGCATATCGGCAAAGTGAATAAAATTTATCTTTGGAAAATTTACCTTTACTATCCACACAAGCGGAAGCATTCAATTCATTAAGATTACAAAACTGAAACACCGCTTCAGATTTATCAACGATTTGCTCGTAAAAGTTAAATCCTATTTCAAAACAAGGGTTAAACATCTCATCTTCATGGTTCATAAAGACAAACCCAATATCATTATCACCTTCATTAAGGGCTACTAATTTTTTAAAATATTCCTCGCTAAATGTATTCCTCAATAGCCCAACTGAATTATTACTCCTTGCTCTCCACGGAAAATTGGATCTCCAGTTACCCGTTTTAGCATAGAGCATGTCGTGGTCGTTTTCGTCAATAATAACATTCATAGCCGAACGTCTCACGCCTCCGGACAAAACAGCGTCAGACAAGTGCATGAATAAATCATAGGCAATTATGGTTTTAAATTCACCGGAATTGGAAGAAAGCAGTTCTTCTATCCGCTCTAATGACTGTTTCAAACCTTCATGCCCCGGTGCTTTAAACCCACCGGTTATAAATGCACCTTTTGGCCTGATTAATGAGTAATCAAACTTAATCTGACATTGATAATACTCTTCATAAAGCGAGGGATGCTTACAAAAAGAACTGACCAATACTTTAATGGATTCAGACCATCCTTCGATAGAATCCGGAATAGTAAACAGTTTTACATCGTTTCCCCTTTTGTCTATATTAGGCAATTGTGATACGAACTTTTGCTTTAAGGAAACGCCAAGCCCACAACCACACAATAACACATAAAATCCACGGTTGAACACGTCCGGTGAATAAGCATAAGTGGTACAACAATTGTAAATTTTAGCATTGTGCTTGATTATTGCCTGTCCACGAAACTGCAAATTGCGTTGTGATGATAAAAATTCCTTGTCGTAGTATCCTTGCTTTATCTCATCCAACAATGGCCTGATTTTTTCACCATACTTCAGAATGTGCGTATTCAAAACTTTGTCACATGCTTCAGACCATGTTTCATAGCGCCCGGAATTTTCATCCCACTTGAGGTAGTCAGAATAAAGTTTTAATTCCGAAATAAATTCTTTCCCTTTTGATCTCTTCATTTTTGTTTCAATTTTAGATCTTTCATAGTAAAACTTGTTAAATAACCGGTGTTGATCCGGCGAAGCAGGAGAGAATATTCGAAAACTAATTTCCAATTCAATTCTGTTCAAAGATAAGAAAGTGCTTTGTCATAGAAAAGCAATTTTTAAATAAAGTTCTGCAAAGTAAAAGCTTATTTGACATGATTTGATTTTAACTTTTCCACAAACTAACATCTCAATTCTTGTCTTGTGATAATTGCTTTAAATGGTTTTTAAAATGCTGTCTTTCAAACTGTTCATTAATAAGTCAGATTGAATTATTTCAAAGTAACTATAAACAGATTAGACCAATATTCTTTTGAAGTTCATTGTGTACAAAATGAACTATGAAATGTGTCTAATAGTTAAAATGATAAAATTTGCAACAAAAGAAAGCCTCCTGAAGTAACTTTTCATATTCAGGAGGCTTTTAGCTAAAAACAGAAGATTGATGGAACTATTTCAAAGTTATTAGTTTGACCTTTTGACTAATGTTAAGTTCCGGAACATTAATATGGCAGATATAAACTCCTGATGGTAAATTCTGACTATTAAAGCTCATTTCTAAGGGTTCATTCTTCGGTGCAGTTCCATCAAATAAAACAGCAACCGTTTTTCCGGAAAGATCATAAACCGATATTTTGACCAAAGTCGTTATAGGAACAGAAAACGATACATTAGTCTGATCTTGAAAAGGATTGGGGTAAACCTCAATTAAATTAACATTGACAGATTCTAAAGCTGACTTACCTCTCCCTCTGATTTGTTTAGGCACCCAATACCATCCAATCACACTGTTATCATCTACGGTTCCGGGTAATCCGTCAGATCCACAATCTGAAACAGTTACTGTGTACCATCCGGCCGGCAAGTTTGAAATTGTAGAAATGTTTGTATTTCCGGGAGGTATCCAAGCCATTGGAAATCCCCATTCGTATTGATAAGAATTACCACCACAAGGATTTCCTCCTTCAACTATCAAGGAAATAGCACCTGTGTTTAAACCGCTATCAGAGGTGATATTAAAACTTGCGATGTTTAAGTCCCCTGCATTTCCTGATGGATTGGGGCTGTTAAATGTCAAAACATTTGCACCACATGGTCCTCCGCTCGAACTATCTGAAATTGTAACACTCCAACTTGATCCGCTACCATAAACAATGGTGATTTCATTAGTTCCGGTAAAAGTATGCTGAACCCAACCTGTTGTATTCCAATTGTAATTTATAGGCGCAGTTCCGCCATTATGTGTCAAAACATAAACATGATAAAACACAGGAGGCCCACTGCCACTGTCAGCTTCAACTAAATTACCGGTCATGCCTCCGCTATTATTGACGGTTACTGTAAAAGAACAGGAAGCTGATTGCCCGCTTGCAGCTGAAACATTAAAAGTATTCGTAGTTGTGCCAACCGGAAAAATAAAACCGCTCGGCAATCCGGTTGTTTGAATTGTAGTAGAGCCTGTACAATTATCGGTGCCAATCGGAGAATCAAAACTTACAGCAGCCCCACATATTCCGGGTGAATTGTTAACCACAATTGGGGCGGGACAAATGATTGTTGGAGGTTCATTGTAATTTACAGTAACGGTAAACGAACAATTTGCAGTCTGACCGGTAGCAGCTGTTACAACGAATACATTTGTAGTTGTTCCAAGAGGGAAATTTGCACCACTGGCATAACCATTTGTTTGAAGTGTTGAAGTTGAAGCACAATTATCTGAACCGACAGGTGTTGTGTAATTTACAATTGCGCCACATATCCCAATATTATTATTTACAATTAATGGCGAAGGGCAATTGATACTAGGATTAGCTGTATAATTTACTGTAACCGTAAACGAACAATTAGCATTTTGTCCATTGGCAGCAGTTACTGTAAACACATTATTTGTAACACCGACTGGAAATAAAGAACCACTTGCAAGACCCGAAGTAAGTAAAGTTGATGCTCCTGAACAGTTATCATTTCCAACCGGAGTAGAAAAATTAACAACTGCACCGCAATTGCCCGGACTATTATTCACACTAACCGGAGGAGGACAAACTATAGTCGGAGGTTCTAAATCGTTAATAGTAACTGTGAAAGAACAATTAGCTGTTTGAACTCCAGAGGTTACAGTAAAAGTATTTGTTGTAACCCCAACAGGAAAATTATTGCCGCTGGACAAGCCTGCTGTTTGAGAAGTTGATGGTGTCCCACATTCATCAGTTCCGACAGGAGGAGTATATGTAACAACTGCACTACAATTATTAAAAGCAGCATTCATTGTTATATTGGATGGGCAGGTAATTGAAGGTATTCCTCCACCTCCAACTGAAACAGTTACCTGATCTGATGAAGAGCACCCTCCTGCTATGGCTGTTAACGTATAAGTTGTAGTTGTGGCGGGAGAAGCTACCGGATTTGCAATATTGGGGTTGCTTAATCCTGTAGAAGGAGACCAAGAATAGATTACAGGAATTGACACATTTCCATTCAATAAAATATCATCAATATACCAGTTGTCTATATTCCAAACATTGCCGTCAAATAAAAATCTAAAATAAAAAATCTGCCCTGCAATAACATTCAAATTTACATTAACTGTGTTTGCTGCAACATCAGCAGTTGGAGACAAAGTCCATCTGTCAGTCCAGTTAGCTTGATCAGTTGAGGTCTGAAGTTTGAGATTATAGGTGCCGGTAAAATGATCTACAAAATGCTTGAACGATAAATTAATTGTAGTATAATAGGTCGCATCAACCGGAGATGACATAACCCAGGATGAAATAACGGTTGGATCACTACCAGAAAAATATCTGAATAACATTTCATCAGCAACGCCACCGGCAAAAGCTGTAGCACTAATCACCCATCTGTTTCCATCGTTGGTGATAAAATTTGCAAAGTCAGAAAAAGAATTAGCACTATACAACGTCTGATTTCCAGATGGCACAGAAGCACTCCCATTCAAAGTAGTGCTTCCACTACAATTAATAGTTACATCATTTCCTGCATTAACCGATGGAGGAATACAATAAGTTACTCTGATAATTCCTCCCGAACCAAATCCACCATTTTGAGAACTTCCAAGCAGCCAGGCAGTTTTCGCTCCTCCTCCACCTGCGCTGTAAGCGTTGCCAGAACCACCATTGCCACCTGCACTGGCACCGGTACCACCATTCCCTCCAAGCTGTGATCCACCTGTACCACCTACTCCACCGGTCCCACCATTTAAACACAACCCTGAGCCAACAGCGCCATTAGCTCCATTTCCACCAGATGCATCAGATCCGGCACCTCCTCCCCCACCTCCTGAAGCATGACAACTCCCGGAACCGGTACCATTTCCACCATTTCCTCCGTTTCGAGTTACGACATTTCCTACTGAAGCAGAAGCTTGTCCTCCACTCGCACCAGGGGTCGAGTTATTAGCAACACCCAAACCACCTTTCGCCATTACAGTTGAAGGTGAACCAAAGTAAGTATCTCCACCATCTTTAACAACTGACGATGCATTACCACCATTACCGCCAATTCCAACGACATAAGCAAAGGTTTGTCCAGGACTAACAATCAAATTACTTTTAGCATAAGCACCTCCCCCACCTCCTCCACTTGATTGACCACTATTGTTTGTCCATCCGCCGCCGCCACCGCCGCCCCAACATTCTATTTTTAATGATGTTACACCTGTTGGAACTGTAAATGTCCCATTTGTAGATAACAGTTGAACTACCGGCTGACAAATGACCGGCTTTGTTAAGATTAAGCAAACGTAAATCAATACTGTTTTAAAGTACCGGTTAAGTAGAATGTCTTTCAGATTTATTTGTTTTCTAAGTAATCTAACTAAAAGTGAGTAGCAATCCTTCATAAGCATTTTGATTTAATTCAATTGTAAAGAATAGAGTATTTTGTTTCAACTATTGTTGTAAGGATTTCGAATTAATAAATACTTTTTTTAAAAAACTACAATGCTTAAAAGTAATTACTATCCTTTTATAAACACAACTTTTTAAAAAAATTTGACAGTAATAGACTTAAATGTTCAATGTTTTACAATTATTTACCGTTAGAGCTATTCTTGCAATTTACAAATGACTATTTATCATTTTCATGATATAAATCCGGCTTGATCTTTAAAATATTTGAATTTGTATTTTGCCGGCCATATTCAGTGTACAAATCTGATATTTTTGCATAGATATCCTTGTAATTTTAACGTTTAGGATTTAAACAAAAAACCTCTTTGTGAAAAGTTCCATTCACAAAGAGGTTTTCAAGATGTTTCTTAAAAAGTTAAATATCTCGTTACTTAATGAGATAAATTTGTTTTTGAATGGCTGTATTCCGTTCAGGAACGCTTAATTTACAAATATACAATCCAGATGTTAGATTAGTACCATCAAGTATAACTTTAGTTTCTTGATTTTCATTTACAAGTCCATTGTACAATAAGGCAATTTCTCTACCATAAAGATCGTGAAGACTTAAAACTGCATGTTCTGTTTGAGGTAATGTAAAAACTATGTTAGTGTTTGAAACAAAGGGGTTGGGGTAAACAATCAGGTTTTCTGAATCTATTGTAAATGAATCGGTTTTTCCACGACCTCTTATTTGTTTTGGTACCCAATACCAACCAACAACAGATTGCTCATCACCTGAATTAGAAATTCCATCTGGTCCACAGTCAGTTACTGTAACAACATACCAACCACTGGGAAGATTACTGATTACAGGGCTATTATTACCAGAACCAGTTGACCAATAAGATGGACCTGACCAAGAATATTGATAATTTCCTGACAAACATAAATTACCACCCCCTACAATAATACTGATAGCGCCTGTGTTTTCTCCATTATCAGAGACTATAGCAAAACTCAAAATCTCTAAATTTCCGGCAGGATCAGAATAGTTGTCAAATTGTAATTGGCTTTCATCACAACTGTTGCTGTCAGTTACTATTAAACTCCATGTTGCACCTTGTGCAAAAACAACCTGAATTTCTCCTGTTTGTAAGTAGGAATACTGAACATATCCATTTGTTATCCAACTATAATTATAAGGTTGGACACCGCCGGTCAATGTAATGATATTAAGCTCAAAAAAAGTAGGGTTAACTTCTCCTTCATCTATATTAACTACAGTTCCAGTAAAGGGTTCACTTGCAACAGGTTCATTAACAGCAACATTTAAAATACAAATACATCCATTTGAATCGGTGGTTGTTAGTGTGTAACTTCCAGCACCTACGTCTGATAGATTTGATGTTTGAGCACCATTACTCCATAAATAATTATAAGGAGGTATTCCACCTGTAATTGTAGTTGAAATGCTTCCAGTTAACTCTCCATTACACTCAATATGAGTTGGTATAGCAGTGCAATGAATTGTTGTAGGTTGAGTCAAGTTTTGAGTACCTATAACAAAACAGCCACTATTTTGATCAGTTATGGTAACTGTATAAGAGCCTGCAGTTAATGATGATAAACTTTGATTGTTAGAACTATTACTCCATTCAAACAAGTAATTGCCTGAACCACCATTTGGTTCTGCAGTCAAAGTTCCGTTTGCTTCATCAAAACAACTTACTCCAAATCCATTAAAATTGCTTTGAGAGAATGTAACCATTAAATCTGATACTGTAATGTTAAAAGTACATTCAGTAGTTAAGTTGTTATTATCTGTTGCTGTATAAACTACTGTAGTGGATCCCATACTAAAAATAGAGCCCGGCAAATGAGATCCGATAAGGCTAACTAAATTGCAATTATCAGTAGCAGTTGGTTCGTCCCATGTTGGTTGTGTTAAACATGTGACAAAATCCTGAGGACAATTATTGATGACAGGTGCTTGTGCATCGTTTACTTCAACATTAAATGAGCACGAAGCAGTATTTCCAGAAATATCAGTAACTGTATAAACTACTATTGTTGTGCCTATATTAATTTGACTTCCGGATTGTATAGAACTGATAATACTTGAAATGTTACAATTATCAGTTGTTAAAGGGGTAGTCCAATTGACTATTGCGTTACAATTATTAAGATCTGTAAATTGGATTATGTTTTCCGGACAACTTACAGTAGGAACTTGTAGATCATTTACAAGTACATTGAATGAACATGTAGCTGTACTGCCTATTGTATTAGTTACGGTATATACTACTACAGTGTTTCCTACATTAAAAGCACTTCCAGAAACAGCAGAACTGCTTATATTTTGTATGGCGCAATTGTCTGATATTGTCGGTTCTGTCCAAGTTACAACTGTAGAACACATATTAAATTCAGCAACAGTTTCAATATTAGAAGGGCAGGATATCAGAGGAATAAAATCATTTGTAACCAATACAATTGTGGAACAGGTACCGGTATTTCCGTTTGCATCGGTTATGGTTAACACTACGGCATTTTCCCCTACATTTGAACAATTAAATACGGTGATGTCGGTGTCTAAGGTGAGTCCTCCGCAGGCATCGTTGCTTCCGTTGTTTACCGCATCTTCGGCTATAGTGGCGTTGCCGGTATTGTCTAAATCCACGGTGATGTTTTGACAGACGGCTGTTGGTGGGGTGTTGTCTTCTATGGTAACAGTTGCGGAACAGATATTGGTATTTCCGTTTGCATCGGTAACGGTTAATACTACGGCGTTTTCCCCTACATTTGAACAATTAAAGGTCGTGATGTCGGTGTCGAAGGTCAGTCCTCCGCAGGCATCGCTGCTTCCGTTGTTTACTGCATCTTCGGCGATAGTTGCATTGCCGGTATTGTCTAATTCAACGGTGATGTTTTGACAGGTGGCTGTTGGTGGGGTGTTGTCTTCTACCGAAACAGTTGCGGAACAGGTATTGGTATTTCCGTTGGCATCGGTTACGGTTAATACTACTACGTTTTCCCCTACATTTAAACAGTTAAAGGTCGTGATATCGGTGTCGAAGGTGAGGCCTCCGCAGGCATCGGTGCTTCCGTTGTTTACCGCATCTTCGGCGATAATTGCGTTGCCGGTATTGTCCAATTCAACGGTGATGTTTTGACAGACTGCAACCGGTGGGTTGTTGTCTTCTACGGTAACAGTTGCTGAACAGGTATTGGTATTTCCGTTGGCATCGGTAACGGTTAATACTACGGTGTTTTCCCCTACAACCGAACAATTAAATACGGTGATGTCGGTGTCGAAGGTCAGGCCTCCGCAGGCATCGTTGCTTCCGTTGTTTACCGCATCTTCGGCGATAGTTGCGTTGCCGGTATTGTCTAATTCAACGTTGATGTTTTGACAGACGGCTGTTGGTGGGGTGTTGTCTTCTACGGTAACGGTTGCGGAACAGGTGCTACTGATTCCATTGGCATCGGTAACGGTTAATACTACGGCGTTTTCCCCTGCATTTGAACAATTAAAGGTCGTGATGTCGGTGTCGAAGGTCAGTCCTCCGCAGGCATCGCTGCTTCCGTTGTTTACTGCATCTTCGGCGATAGTTGCATTGCCGGTATTGTCTAATTCAACGGTGATGTTTTGACAGACGGCTGTTGGTGGAACGTCATCTTCTACGGTAACAGTTGCTGAACAGGTATTGGTATTTCCGTTGGCATCGGTAACGGTTAATACTACGGTGTTTTCCCCTACAACCGAACAATTAAAGGTCGTGATGTCGGTGTCGAAGGTCAGTCCTCCGCAGGCATCGCTGCTTCCGTTGTTTACTGCATCTTCGGCGATAGTTGCATTGCCGGTATTGTCTAATTCAACGGTGATGTTTTGACAGACGGCTGTTGGTGGAACGTCATCTTCTACGGTAACAGTTGCTGAACAGGTATTGGTATTTCCGTTGGCATCGGTAACGGTTAATACTACGGTGTTTTCCCCTACAACCGAACAATTAAATACGGTGATATCGGTGTCGAAGGTGAGACCTCCGCAGGCATCGTTGCTTCCGTTGTTTACCGCATCTTCGGCGATAGTTGCGTTGCCGGTATTGTCTAACTCAACGGTGATGTTTTGACAGACGGCGGTTGGTGGGGTGTTGTCTTCTACGGTAACGGTTGCGGAACAGGTGCTACTGATTCCATTGGCATCGGTAACGGTTAATACTACGGCGTTTTCCCCTACATCGGAACAATTAAAGGTCGTGATGTCGGTGTCGAAGGTCAGTCCTCCGCAGGCATCGCTGCTTCCGTTGTTTACTGCATCTTCGGCGATAATTGCGTTGCCGGTATTGTCTAACTCTACGGTGATGTTTTGACAGACTGCTGTTGGTGGAACGTCATCTGCTACGGTAACTGTTGCAGAACAGGTGTTGGTGTTTCCGTTGGCATCGGTAACGGTTAATACTACGGTGTTTTCCTCTACATTTGAACAATTAAAGGTCGTGATGTCGGTGTCGAAGGTCAGTCCTCCGCAGGCATCGGTGCTTCCGTTGTTTACCGCATCTTCGGCGATAGTTGTGTTGCCGGTATTGTCTAAATCCACGGTGATATTTTGGCAGACTGCTGTTGGTGGAACGTCATCTTCTATGGTAACAGTTGCGGAACAGGTATTGGTGTTTCCGTTGGCATCGGTAACGGTTAATACTACGGCATTTTCACCTACAACCGAACAATTAAAGGTCGTGATGTCGGTGTCGAAGGTGAGGCCTCCGCAGGCATCGGTGCTTCCGTTGTTTACCGCATCTTCGGCGATAGTTGTGTTGCCGATATTGTCTAACTCAACGGTGATGTTTTGACAGACGGTAACCGGTGGGGTATTGTCTTCTACGGTAACCGTTGCGGAACAGGAATTGGTGTTTCCGTTGGCATCTGTAACGGTTAATACTACGGTGTTTTCCCCTTCAGCCGAACAATTAAATACCGTGATGTCGGTGTCGAACGTGAGGCCTCCGCAGGCATCGTTGCTTCCGTTGTTTACTGCATCTTCGGCGATAGTTGCGTTGCCGGTATTGTCTAATTCAACGGTGATGTTCTGACAGACGGCAACCGGTGGGGTGTTGTCTTCTATGGTAACAGTTGCGGAACAGGTATTGGTGTTTCCGTTGGCATCGGTAACGGTTAATACTACGGTGTTTTCCCCTACATCCGAACAATTAAAGGTCGTGATGTCGGTGTCGAAGGTCAGTCCTCCGCAGGCATCGCTGATTCCGTTGTTTACTGCATCTTCGGCGATAGTTGCGTTGCCGGTATTGTCTAACTCCACGGTGATGTTTTGACAGACGGCGATTGGTGGGGTATTGTCTTCTATGGTAACAGTTGCGGAACAGGTATTGGTGTTTCCGTGGGCATCGGTAACAGTTAATACTACGGCGTTTTCCCCTACATCCGAACAGTTAAATACGGTGACATTGGTGTCGAAGGAGAGGCCTCCGCAGGCATCGTTGCTTCCGTTGTTTACCGCATCTTCGGCGATAGCTGCGTTGCCGGTATTGTCTAATTCAACGGTGATGTTTTGGCAGACGGCTGTTGGTGGGGTGTTGTCTTCTATGGTAACAGTTGCGGAACAAGTGCTACTGTTTCCGTTGACATTGGTAACGGTTAATACGACGGCGTTTTCCCCTACATTTGAACAGTTAAAGGTCGTGATGTCGGTGTCGAAGGTCAGTCCTCCGCAGGCATCGGTGCTTCCGTTGTTTACCGCATCTTCGGTGATAGTTGCATTGCCGTTATTGTCTAAATCCACGGTGATGTTTTGACAGACTGCGGTTGGTGGGGTGTTGTCTTCTACGGTAACATTTGCGGAACAGGTATTGGTGTTTCCGTGGACATCGGTAACGGTTAATACTACGGTGTTTTCCCCTACATCGGAACAATTAAAGGTCGTGACATCGGTGTCGAAGGTGAGACCTCCGCAGGCATCGGTGCTTCCGTTGTTTACCGCATCTTCGGCGATAGTGGCGTTGCCGGTATTGTCCAATTCAACGGTGATGTTTTGGCAGACTGCTGTTGGTGGAACGTCATCTTCTACGGTAACAGTTGCGGAACAGGTATTGGTGTTTCCGTTGGCATCGGTAACGGTTAATACTACGGCGTTTTCCCCTACATTTGAACAATTAAAGGTCGTGATGTCGGTGTCGAAGGTCAGGCCTCCGCAGGCATCGGTGCTTCCGTTGTTTACTGCATCTTCGGCGATAGTTGCGTTGCCGGTATTGTCTAACTCCACGGTGATATTTTGACAGACGGCTGTTGGTGGGGTGTTGTCTTCTACGGTAACCGTTGCGGAACAGGTGCTACTGTTTCCGTTGGCATCGGTAACGGTTAATACTATGGTGTTTTCCCCTACATCGGAACAATTAAAGGTCGTGATGTCGGTGTCGAAGGTCAGTCCTCCGCAGGCATCGTTGCTTCCGTTGTTTACCGCATCTTCGGCGATAGTTGCGTTGCCGGTATTGTCTAAATCCACGGTGATGTTTTGACAGACGGCTGTTGGTGGGGTGTTGTCTTCTATGGTAACGGTTGCGGAACAGGTATTGGTATTTCCGTTTGCATCGGTTACGGTTAATACGACGGTGTTTTCTCCTACAACTGAACAATTAAAGGTCGTGATGTTGGTGTCGAAGGTCAGACCTCCGCAGGCATCGGTGCTTCCGTTGTTTACCGCATCTTCGGCGATAGTTGCGTTTCCGGTATTGTCTAACTCCACGGTGATGTTTTGACAGACTGCGGTTGGTGTGGTGTTGTCTTCTACGGTAACAGTTGCGGAACAGGAATTGGTATTTCCGTGGGCATCGGTAACGGTTAATACGACGGCGTTTTCCCCTACAACAGAACAATTAAAGGTCGTGATGTCGGTGTCGAAGGTCAAACCTCCGCAGGCATCGTTGCTTCCGTTGTTTACCGCATCTTCGGCGATAGTTGCGTTGCCGGTATTGTCTAATTCAACGGTGATGTTTTGACAGACTGCGGTTGGTGGGGTGTTGTCTTCTACCGAAACAGTTGCGGAACAGGTATTGGTGTTTCCGTTTGCATCGGTAACGGTTAATACTACGGCGTTTTCTCCTACATTTGAACAATTAAAGGTCGTGATGTTGGTGTCGAAGGTAAGACCTCCGCAGGCATCGGCACTTCCGTTGTTAACCGCATCTTCGGCGATAGCTGCGTTGCCGGTATTGTCTAAATCCACGGTGATGTTTTGACAGACGGCTGTTGGTGGAACGTCATCTTCTACGGTAACAGTTGCAGAACAGGTGCTACTGTTTCCGTTGGCATCGGTAACGGTTAAAATTACGGCGTTTTCCCCTACAACAGAACAATTAAATACGGTGATGTCGGTGTCGAAGGTGAGACCTCCGCAGGCATCGGCACTTCCGTTGTTTACCGCATCTTCGGCGATAGTTGCGCTGCCGGTATTGTCTAACTCCACGGTGATGTTTTGACAGACTGTTGTTGGTGCAACGTCATCTTCTACGGTAACAGTTGCTGAACAGGAATTGGTGTTTTCATTGGCATCGGTAATGGTTAATACTACGGCGTTTTCCCCTACATTTGAACAACTAAAGGTCGTGATGTCGGTGTCGAAGGTCAGTCCTCCGCAGGCATCGGTGCTTCCGTTGTTTACCGAATCTTCGGCGATAATTGCGTTGCCGGTATTGTCTAAATCCACGGTGATGTTTTGACAGACTGCTGTTGGTGCTACGTTGTCTTCTACCGAAACAGTTGCGGAACAGGTATTGGTGTTTCCGTTGGCATCGGTAACGATTAATATTACTACGTTTTCCCCCACATCGGAACAATTATAGGTCGTGATGTCGGTGTCGAAAGTGAGGCCTCCGCAGGCATCGGTGCTGCCGTTGTTTACCGCATCTTCGGCGATAGTTGCGTTGCCGGTATTGTCTAATTCAACAGTGATGTTTTGACAGACTGCTGTTGGTGGAACGTCATCTTCTACGGTAACCGTTGCGGAACAGGTATTGGTGTTTTCGTTGGCATCGGTAACGGTTAATACTACGGCGTTTTCTCCTACATCGGAACAATTAAATACGGTGATATCGGTGTCGAAGGTCAGACCTCCGCAGGCATCTGTGCTTCCGTTGTTTACCGCATCTTCGGTGATAGTTGCATTGCCGGTATTGTCTAACTCGACGGTGATGTTTTGGCAGACTGCGGTTGATTGAACGTTGTCTTCTACGGTAACGGTTGCGGAACAGGTATTGGTATTTCCGTGGGCATCGGTTACGGTTAGAACAACGGCGTTTTCTCCTACATCGGAACAATTAAATACGGTGATGTCGGTGTCGAAGGTCAAGCTTCCGCAGGCATCTGTGCTTCCGTTGTTTACCGCATCTTCGGCAATACTTGCATTGCCTGTATTGTCTAATTCAACTACTATGTTTTGGCAGAGGGCGGTTGGTGGGGTGTTGTCTTCTACGGTAACGGTTGCGGAACAGGTATTGGTGTTTCCGTTGGCATCGGTAACGGTTAATACTACGGCATTTTCACCTACAACCGAACAATTAAAGGTCGTGATGTCGGTGTCGAAGGTGAGGCCTCCGCAGGCATCGGTGCTTCCGTTGTTTACCGCATCTTCGGCGATAGTTGCGTTGCCGGTATTGTCTAACTCCACGGTGATGTTTTGACAGACGGCTGTTGGTGCTACGTTGTCTTCTGCCGAAACAGTTGCGGAACAGGTATTGGTATTTCCGTGGGCATCGGTAACGGTTAATACTACGGCGTTTTCCCCTACATTTGAACAATTAAAGATCGTGATATCGGTGTCGAAGGTCAGTCCTCCGCAGGCATCGGCACTTCCGTTGTTTACCGCATCTTCGGCGATAGTTGCGTTGCCGGTATTGTCCAATTCAACAGTGATGTTTTGGCAGACGGCTGTTGGTGTGGTGTTGTCTTCTACGGTAACCGTTGCGGAACAGGTATTGGTATTTCCGTGGGCATCGGTAACGGTTAATACTACGGCGTTTTCCCCTACATTTGAACAATTAAAGATCGTGATATCGGTGTCGAAGGTCAGTCCTCCGCAGGCATCGGCACTTCCGTTGTTTACCTCATCTTCGGCGATAGTTGCGTTGCCGGTATTGTCCAATTCAACAGTGATGTTTTGACAGATAGCTGTTGGTGGAACGTCATCTTCTACGGTAACAGTTGCGGAACAGGTATTGGTATTTCCGTTGGCATCGGTAACGGTTAATACTACGGTGTTTTCCCCTACAACCGAACAATTAAATACGGTGATGTCGGTGTCGAAGGTGAGGCCTCCGCAGGCATCGTTGCTGCCGTTGTTTACTGCATTTTCGGTGATAGTTGCGTTGCCGGTATTGTCCAATTCAACGGTGATGTTTTGACAGACTGCAACCGGTGGGGTGTTGTCTTCTACGGTAACAGTTGCGGAACAGGAATTGGTGTTTCCGTGGGCATCGGTAACGGTTAATACTACTATGTTTTCCCCTACATTTGAACAATTAAATACGGTGATGTCGGTGTCGAAGGTCAGTCCTCCGCAGGCATCCGTGCTGCCGTTGTTTACCGCATCTTCGGCGATAGTTGCGTTGCCGGTATTGTCCAATTCAACAGTGATGTTTTGGCAGACGGCGGTTGGTGGGGTGTTGTCTTCTATGGTAACAGTTGCGGAACAGGTATTGGTATTTCCGTTGGCATCGGTAACGGTTAATACTACGGTGTTTTCCCCTACAACCGAACAATTAAATACGGTGATGTCGGTGTCGAAGGTCAGTCCTCCGCAGGCATCGGTGCTTCCGTTGTTTACCGCATCTTCGGCGATAGTTGTGTTGCCGGTATTGTCTAAATCCACGGTGATATTTTGGCAGACTGCTGTTGGTGGAACGTCATCTTCTATGGTAACAGTTGCGGAACAGGTATTGGTGTTTCCGTTGGCATCGGTAACGGTTAATACTACGGCATTTTCACCTACAACCGAACAATTAAAGGTCGTGATGTCGGTGTCGAAGGTGAGGCCTCCGCAGGCATCGGTGCTTCCGTTGTTTACCGCATCTTCGGCGATAGTTGTGTTGCCGATATTGTCTAACTCAACGGTGATGTTTTGACAGACGGTAACCGGTGGGGTATTGTCTTCTACGGTAACCGTTGCGGAACAGGAATTGGTGTTTCCGTTGGCATCTGTAACGGTTAATACTACGGTGTTTTCCCCTTCAGCCGAACAATTAAATACGGTGATATCGGTGTCGAAGGTCAGGCCTCCGCAGGCATCGGTGCTTCCGTTGTTTATTGCATCTTCGGCGATAGTTGCGTTGCCGGTATTGTCTAAATCCACGGTGATGTTTTGACAGACGGCTGTTGGTGGGGTGTTGTCTTCTATGGTAACGGTTGCGGAACAGGTGCTACTGTTTCCGTTGGCATCGGTAACGGTTAATACTAATACGTTTTCCCCTACATTTGAACAATTAAAGGTCGTGATGTCGGTGTCGAAGGTCAGGCCTCCGCAGGCATCGGTGCTTCCGTTGTTTACTGCATCTTCGGCGATAGTTGCGTTGCCGGTATTGTCTAAATCCACGTGATGTTTTGACAGACGGCGGTTGGTGGGGTGTTGTCTTCTACGGTAACGGTTGCGGAACAGGTGCTACTGTTTCCGTGGGCATCGGTAACAGTTAATACTACGGCGTTTTCCCCTACATCCGAACAGTTAAATACGGTGACATTGGTGTCGAAGGAGAGGCCTCCGCAGGCATCGTTGCTTCCGTTGTTTACCGCATCTTCGGCGATAGCTGCGTTGCCGGTATTGTCTAATTCAACGGTGATGTTTTGGCAGACGGTGTTTGGTGCAACATTGTCTTCTACCGAAACTGTTGCGGAACAGGTGGAGATATTCCAGTTTGCATCAACAACTGTCAATGTAACGATGTTGGGGTTAGTCCCGATATGGAAGCAGTTGAAATCGGCCTGAGTTAAAGATAAACTCATAATTCCACAAGCATCGGTGCTTCCGTTGTCTATATCGTTGGGGCTGATGCTGACATTTCCACTTACATTTAAAGCTACGGACACGTTCTTACAATTTGCTACGGGGGGCGTAACATCTGCTACGGTTACATAACCCTGACAAGCGGCGGTATTACCGGCATTATCATCCACTGTAAGCGTTACTAAGGTGAACCCTACATTGCTACAATTAAATTCTGTAATATCGGTATCGTACAATAAAGATCCGCAAACATCATAACTTCCATTGTCTATGGCATCTTCGGCTATGCTGACGGTGCCTTCTTCGTTCAATTCGACTTCTATGTTCTGGCAAATGGCGACCGGAATGTTGTTATCCAACACGGTTACCAAGGAACTGCATGTATTGGTATTTCCAAACCCGTCATTGACTGTAAGGGTTACTGAAACATTTCCGACATCGTCGCAGGAATAGGTATATTGAGAGAGTGATTCTAAAATGACAGAGCCACAGTTATCGCTTCCAAAGAAAAAGAGATTGGCGGGGACGATGGTTGCATTTCCTTCGTTTACCAACACCGTTATGGCAGGATAGCAGGAAACGTGAGGGGGCGTTACATCCTGAACGGTTACGATGAAAGAACATTGGGCGGTTGCACCGGTCGGGTCGGTGGCTATATAGGTTACGTTGCTGTTGCCAAATCCAAAATTATCGCCGTTTGGAGAGCCTTCGGTTTGTTGCAGTGTAAAGGAGCAATTGTCTGTAACTACGGGGTCTGTCCATGAAGCGGATGCTATACAAAAATCGTTTGCGTTCACTACGACATCATCGGGACAGAACGTAAATACAGGCGGGGAAACATCTATCAGATTTACAAAGGCATTACAAGTGGCGTTGTTTCCGTTTCCATCATTGGCGGAAAGCTGGACTAAAGAAAATCCGAGCTGGTCGCAGGTTAAGGTGGAAGGGGTTACTGAGTTCAGGTTGATGGTTCCGCAATTATCGCTGCCCGAATCAAATACATCGGCAGGGAGGATGGTTACTGAAGTGCCGGAGAGATTTACCGTGATATTTTTACAAATTATACTTAGGGGCGTAAAATCGAATACGGTAACGATGGAAGAACAGGTTGACGTGTTGCCGTTTCCGTCATTGACGGTCAGGACTACGGTGTTGTTACCGACATTTGCACAGGTGAAGGTATTTGGTACGACTGAAACATGATTGACCACTCCGCAGTTGTCGCTTCCTGATGCAAAGATGTTGGATGTTGTGATGTTAGCTGTATTTCCCGAAAGGGTAACGGAATGATTTTGACAGTTCACCAAAGGTGCTATGGCATCCTGCACTGTGAGTGCGGACTGGCAGGTTGAGCTGTTGCTGTTGGCATCAATTACGGTAAGGGTAACGGTTTGCAAAGTTCCGACATGCGCGCAATTAAAATTAACCGGTGAAACAAACATGGATTGCAAACCACAATCGGCGTTGCTGCCGATGTTGATGTCGTTGACGGTTAGAACGGCAGTTCCGGAGCCATTTAACTGAATGACAGCGGCGGTTTGACAGATTGCCTGTGGTGCTGAACAACAATAGCCGTTAGGGTCGGTTACGGTGATGTTTGACAGACAAGTTGAACTGTTTCCGCTTGTGTCGAAAACCTGAAGAGTAACTCCGTAGGTTTGTCCGATGTTTGAGCAGGTGTAGTTTGTCAGTCCGGCAGAGATGGCGACGCTTGAAACGGCGCAGTTGTCGGTACTGCTGTTGTTGATTTGACTTGCGGTAACGGAAGAATTTCCTTCTGAATTGGCGACTACGGTCAGATTTTGGCAAGAGGCGTTAGGCGGTTGGGTATCATTGACCAATACCGAGAAATTACATTGTGCGGTTTGCCCGTTTGCGGCGGTAACTCTGAAAGTATTGACGGTGGTGCCGATTGGGAAAGTGCCTCCGTTGGGAATTCCGCCTATCTGGAGGGTGGTAGCCCCCGAACAGTTATCTGTTCCGGTTGGGGTTGCATAGCCTACAATTGCGGCACACATATTTAAGGTATTGCTGACGGTTAAATTTGCCGGACAGGTGATGGCCGGTGGTTCGTTGTCGGTTACGACTACGTTGAAACTGCAACTCACAAATTCTCCTCCCTGTCCCAGGAATTCCTGGGCTAAATTCCACGAATTTGAGTTGCAACCGGCAGTAGCTTTTACCCTTGTAAACAAATTATTACCGGCGACATTGGTCATTGCACCTCCATAGTCTTCGCCTACCCCAACGTATCCGAAGTTGGAATAGATAAATTCATAAGCGCCAACGGGGTTTTCACAAGCGCAGGACGGGTTGGCAACAAATTTGTAATAGGTAAAACTTCCGCAACTGCCTATATTGCAGTTACCGACTCCATATACAGATTCACAGGCTTTGAGGGCGATGGTCTGATTGCTGTCGCCTATATTATAGGTAAAATAACCGCCTGCCCCGTTGGGGTAACCCCCTGATGAATAGGTAACGGTTGTATTTCCGAGAGGGAAAGCAGCCCCGCTTGGCAGTCCTGCGGTTAATATGGGGTTTGCGCCGCAGGTTCCGGTGGGGGGACTGTAATTGACGACGGCGGAGCAAAGTCCGGGATTAGTATTTACAAAAATATTGGACGGACAGGTTACGGCGGGCGAAAGGATGGTAAGTACGGTCGGGCTTGTGGCGTTGCCGGAAGGGGTGAATACGGTTATAAATCCGGTGGTTGCATTGGAAGGGACGACTGCCGTGATGGTGGTGGCATTGACTATGGTAAAGTTTGCCGATACTCCGTTCATTGAAACGGCAGATGCGCCGTTCAGGTTGGTTCCGGTGATGGTAACCTGAGAACCTGCACATGCTGATGAGGGGAAAATAGAGGTGATGGTGGGAGAAGGTAAGGGCACGCAGGAGATATTGGCACTGAAACCGGTATTTTGAACCGATAAGTCGGAGGTAAACTGAACGGTCAAAGGGCCTGAATTAGAGGTAATGACCGGTGGCAGGGTGGTGCAGTTTCCGGAGAATAATAAAGTGCCTCCTATTCCTGAACCGTCGTAGATATTGACGAAGTCGCAGCAACATTCCAGGGCGAAACTGGTAAAAGAAAGGCGCACGGCGTTGCCAAAAATTGCGGGATTGATGATGGTAAATCCGTTGGCAAAATCGCTGTAGTTACCGCCGCCGGCATGGTCGCAGATGATGCCGGAGCAGGCTGTGATGGCGGTGCTGCCGCTATAAGGCACCAAATAATCGCAAAAGGAAAGGCAGGGAATGTTAAAGGTGATGTTGACAGGTCCGTTTAGTTCGGCATCTAACAATATATAATAAGGTACGCCTGCTGTCAGGAAGATGTTTGGGCCGGTATAGGGTGCGGATAAAGTCAGCCCTGCGCAGGTCCAACCGGAGTTGCTGCAACCTGCTGATTGGGGTTTGTAGTAAAAGTCAACCCAACCGCCGGAAATTGCGGACACGTTGATGTTGTAGTTTCCGGTAAGGGTGGGAGTAAAACTGTAAATGCGTTCCTGACCAAAGGTGGAGGTAATTCCGTCGCAGGTGGGGAGGTTCCAGTTTGCTCCGCTTCCGCTCATGGTGGTTGAGGCAGAAGAACTGCATGTCAAGGTGCCGGCCAGAGGGCTGCAAGGGTTGAAACCTCCGCTTCCGCACTGCACCCAAGCAGAACGGCAGGTGGTTTGAAATCCGCAGCCGGGGCCGGTATGGTAGTAGATGCGGTAAACACCGGATACGGAAGGAGTATAGGAAACGGGTTGAGTGCCGCTTGTGATGATGCCGCCGGAAGAATTGGTAACGGTGATAAAGTCGGTGGTGATGCTGCTTCCGAACGTATAGGTGATGCCTGCGGTTAAGGTAAGATTGTTGTATTCACCGGCAAAATTACAGCCGGTGTATGTTTCCTGCGCTCCTGTACATATTGGGGTATAAGACACCCATAAACTTCCGGAATTACAACCTCCGCCGCCACCGGCGCAGGATTCCTGCCTCCAAACTAAAGTGGTAAAGGAAAAATTAGATAAACAAAGCCCGCCAGACCATTGTGTTACAAGAACCCTTGCGATTCCGGTATAGGTTGCAGTCCATCTTATTTTGGAACTCAGACCGCATAAGTCGTCATTGTAACATAAAATATTGTTGGAACTATCGTAGAGGGTTAGCTCACTGTCATAAGCCACAAATCCCCCATCGGCGGGGCATAAAGACCATTCGTAGGTGCAGCCGGCAGTAACGGAATATTCCGCCCATTCACCTGCCCAAATGATGGTAGAAACTACCTGAAAGGAGGAAGAAGTGGTTGAAAAAACTCCAAAAGGGAATTGATTGCCTCCAAATCCACATCCACCGGCATTACATACGCCGGGCTGAGCGAACATGGTGTTACAGTAAAAAAATAAAATACTGATTGCAATTAAAAGTTTATAGGTAAGCCTTGAATTGGTGTAGAAATTCTTCATTAAAAATTAATTGAGTTTAAATTCAGGTTTCTGTTCGTAAATAAGCCTTTATAATTTTTGGTTCGAGCGCACTAAAGTAGTTAAAGTATTTGGATTTTTACCTTTTATCTGAAATTTTCTGTCTTCTCTCTGACTTTGATAAAGTTGTTTAACAGGACTTGAGTGTCTTGTAGGGTTCCTGTTTTTTGATGCTTTCGCTGTTTGCAAATTTGCTTAAAATAAGTAGCTGCAAATACTTCCTTTCCCGCCAAAATGATTTACTAATGTGTGATTGGAAATTTAAGGAAACGGGTGCTTTTCTGCTTTTTTTTACCACTGATTTTCTCTGATTTTTCTTGCGCTTGTTTTTTTTTACCACTGATTTTCTCTGATTTTTTTTGCGGTTGCTTTTGTTTCCCGCAGATTTTCGCGGAGCTTTTTTGTGGTTGCTTTTGTTTACCACTGATTTTCTCTGATTTTTCTTGTGCTTGTTTTTTTCTTCCGCAGATTTTCGCTGAGCTTAGGGGAGTTTGCCTTTTTTTGCCGCAGATAATGAAGAGTTAACCGCAGATTTTCGCTGATTTTTCTTGCGCTTGCTTTTTTCTTCCGCAGATTTTCGCTGATTTTTTTTGCGCTTGCTATTTTTTCCCGCAGATTTTGGCGGAGCTTTTTTGCGGTTGCTTTTGTTTCCCGCAGATTTTCGCAGAGCTTTGGGGAGTTTGCCTTTTTTTGTCGCAGATAATGAAGAGTTAACCGCAGATTTTCGCAGATTTTTCTTGCGCTTGCTTTTTTCTTCCGCAGATTTTCGCTGATTTTTTTTGCGTTTGCTTTTTTCTTCCGCAGATTTTCGCTGATTTTTTTTGCGTTTGCTTCTTGATTTTAGCTAATTTTTTTTCTGTCTCTTTTTTAGTTTTTATTGTCTGAAACATTGGCTAAGTCGTCAAAACTTTTCTCTAAGTCGTCAAAACTTTTCTCTAAGTCGTCAAAACTTTTCTCTAAGTCGTCAAAACTTTTCTCTAAGTCGTCAAAACTTTTCTCTAAGTCGTCAAAACTTTTCTCTAAGTCGTCAAAACTTTTCTCTAAGTCGTCAAAATCTTTCTCTAAGTCGTCAAAATCTTTCGCTACGTCGTTTTGACAAAAAAATAAGCCATAGATGGGGGTGATTTTATGCCAAAATGACAGGTTTTTATAAAAAAAGGGATTTAGAAGTTTGGAAGGAAATTTAAAGGGCATTTCCCAAGATGCACAGAGGGAGGGAACAGGGCGTATATTTGGGAAAAAGAGCAAAGTGGAAGACACAAAAAAAGCCTTTTGAAAAGATTGAAGTTTCCAAAAGGCTGAGATATATGCGAAATGAAAAATTTAAGGAGTTGGGGGGGGTACGTTGTTGTTTTGGTAATTTAACTGTCGGAGATTTTTGGAAAAGTTGAAGGCATCTTTTTTGGCTTTGTCATTTTTGAAAATGAGGGCAGTAACTTTAGAAATGGCGATAATTTTTTTATAGATATTGTTTATTTCTACGACAGCATCGGAGGATATGTCTTTTCTAAATCCTTTGGCGACTTCCTGAGTGATGTTTGCATCGCGGAGGGAGGTTGAATAATTGAGGACTTTGTCAATAATTAAATCGTCAATACCGGCGGTATTGAGTTCGGTTCTCAAAGCGGGGGTCATATTGACCTCGAATTTGGTGAGTAATTCGACGAAAGCTTCCTGGTCTTTTTTTTGAACACGTTTGTAATGTTGCGTATATCCCAACAGATTTAGGATTTCGTTTTTTCTGGGTTTGTTGGCATCAAAGTCAACGGTAAGCTGGACTTTAAACATGAGAAGGGCTTCGGAGGCGGGTTTCATCAATTCATAGAGTGCCTGTGTTGCCTGCCGCATGGCTGCTGCATTGTCAATACCCAAAGCAGAGAGGTAAACGTCTTCTATTTCGGTATTGAGGGCGGTAAAATAGGGTACGGTCCATTGTGGTCTTGCCGGCAATATTAAGGCATTATAGTTAATGCCGTGGGTGCAAATTGTGCTTCCGACATGAAGCACTTCGACATCTTTGCAATTATAATCTCTTAAATTTTCTGCCATAGTGGTATAAATTTTAACGGTAAAAAAAATATTTCATTTGTAGTTTTACTTTTTTAAAAATGTCAGCCTGTACGGATGAAATGCGTAATGATGCAGTAATCTTTAAAAAAGGGCTGTTTTAACTGATTGACTACAAATATAAATCAATTAGTTTTAGAAATTGTAACTATTCCTTACTTTTTTTTAAAATTTTTTTATTTTTTTTTGAAAACAAACTTTTACGCGAATTTTCAAGTTTGGAATCAGATGTTTTTAATTGTTAATTGAGAATGGTTAATTGTTAATGGTTAATTTGAGACTTAAAACCTTAATTTATCGAGCATGAAACGGCACTTTTTTTTCCTTTTAATAGCCTTTGTTTTTTTTAATGCCATAGTTACATTCGGTCAAGAGTCGGTCAGGGTAGTTTTTGACGTTACCCCCACTGCCGGGGATAGCACGCTGACCGGTAAAAATGTGTTGCTGATCATTGACCGGTGTTATCTCGGCGTTCAGCCCGATGTTTATACGCCGAAAGAAACCGGTAAGGGCTTTGAGTTTGAACCTGTTTTGAAGCAACCGCAGGTTGCGACACTAACCTATGCAGGGCATCAACTCGCCTTATATTTGGAACCCGGTGATGCGCTTACGGTAAGGGTACATCCCGGTGAAAACGAGGGGAAACCGCAGTTTTCGGGCAAGGGGGAGGATCACAACCGGTTTTTACAATCGTTTTACGGCACTTTTTCGACTGAATATAACCCCGTGGCGATGAAGGAAAAGATTATGACTACTTCCATTGACGGGTTGGAAATGGAATTGTTTGACAGCCGCAAAAAACAAACTGCATTTTTCAAAGGATATTCGGACAAGGGGAAGTTTTCGGCTGATTTTGACCGGTATGTGGCGCACGAGATTATGTATAATTACCTGAATTATGTGGTCGGTTACACCATTGTGCGGGCAAATGCCGATTCAAAAAGCCTCAATGTGGGCAGGATTCCGCAGGTGATGCTCGATGAGATTACCCCTGCAAAGGTGAACAACGAAGCGGCGATGATGAATGAGCTTTACCGCAGCTTTTTGATTTACTATCTCACCTACACAACTTCCGAGGTGAACAACCTGAATAAATTTAAGGATGTGGGATTGTCGGTTAAGATGAAATTCAATCAAATCAGGCAGCGATTGAGCGGAGAGCCTTATAATTACGCCATTGCCAGATTTTTGTACGATTATTGCGAGAAATCGGATGCTGAAACGGTACAATTGCTGAACCGCTATCTGAGCAGCAACGATGAGGAGCAAAAGTATGTAAAAATTGTCGCCACAAAATGTGCGGATGCGTTGAGTGCGCCGGTTGCCTCCAAAAACACGAAAGACAAAAAAGGGGAAGACAGCGGAGCAGGTGAAGAAGATGCTGCCGGAAACATTACGTTTACGGGTTTGGACGGTAAAGAAATGCGGTTAAAAGATTTTCGGGGGAAGGTCGTTTATGTTGATTTTTGGGCGAGTTGGTGTGGCCCATGTCGCAAACAGATGCCATTTTCAAAAGAGCTACACGATAAATTATCTTCAAAACAAAAGAAAAAAGTGGTGTTCCTTTATATTTCGATAGACGACAGCGAGCAGGCCTGGAGAGATGCCATCATTAAATCGGGGCTTGAAAACGGCACGCATGGCTGGTCTTCAGGAGGTTGGAATTCCAAAATTGCGAGGTTTTTTCAGATTTCGGGCATTCCCCGTTATATGCTGATGGATACGCAGGGCAAAATTGTTGATCCAAACGCCAAACGACCGGGCGACGAACAAATTTTGAACGATATTTTGAAGTTGCTGAAATAATTTTTGGGGTTAGAAGGTATAGTTTGTTTTTTTTCTTGGTTTTACTCCCGCTGAATTTGCAGATTTTTTGTTTGTTTTTTTTCTTGGTTTTACTCCCGCTGATTTCGCTGATCTTCGCAGATTTTTTGCTTGTTCTTTTTCATGGGTTTACTCCCTGAGGTTTCGCCGGTTTTTGCTTGTTTTGTTTCCTGGGTTTACTCCCGCAGATTTCGCTGATCTTCGCAGATTTTTTGCCTGTTCTTTTTCCTGGGGTTACTCCCTGAGGTTTTGCCGGTTTTTGCTTGTTTTGTTTCCTGGGTTTACTCCCGCAGATTTCGCTGATCTTCGCAGATTTTTTGCTTGTTCTTTTTCATGGGTTTACTCCCTGAGTTTTCGCCGGTTTTTTCTTGTTTTATTTCCTGGGTTTACTCCCGCAGATTTCGCTGATCTTCGCAGAATTTTTGCCTG
This sequence comes from Sphingobacteriales bacterium, assembly GCA_016700115.1. Classification (NCBI taxonomy): domain Bacteria; kingdom Pseudomonadati; phylum Bacteroidota; class Sphingobacteriia; order Sphingobacteriales; species Sphingobacteriales bacterium. Next base: position 3,870,010 of record CP064999.1, read on the forward strand.
TTCTTTTTCCTGGGGTTACTCCCTGAGTTTTCGCCGGTTTTTTCTTGTTTTGTTTCCTGGGTTTACTCCCGCAGATTTCGCTGATCTTCGCAGATTTTTTGCCTGTTCTTTTTCCTGGGTTTACTCCCTGAGTTTTCGCCGGTTTTTTCTTGTTTTATTTCCTGGGTTTACTCCCGCTGATTTCGCTGATCTTCGCAGATTTTTTGCTTGTTCTTTTTCATGGGTTTACTCCCTGAGGTTTCGCCGGTTTTTGCTTGTTTTGTTTCCTGGGTTTTCTCCCGCAGATTTCGCTGATCTTCGCAGATTTTTTGCCTGTTCTTTTTCCTGGGGTTACTCCCTGAGGTTTTGCTGATTTTTGCTTGTTTTGTTTCCTGGGTTTTCTCCCGCAGATTTCGCTGATCTTCGCAGATTTTTTGCCTGTTCTTTTTCCTGGGGTTACTCCCTGAGGTTTTGCTGATTTTTGCTTGTTTTGTTTCCTGGGTTTTCTCCCGCAGATTTCGCTGATCTTCGCAGATTTTTTGCCTGTTCTTTTTCCTGGGGTTACTCCCTGTGTTTTCGCTGATTTTTTCTTGTTTTGTTTCTTTGTTTTGCTCCCGCAGATTTCGCTGATCTTCGCAGATTTTTTGCTTGTTCTTTTTCTTAGTTTTACTCCCTGAGTTTTCGCTGATTTTTTCTTGTTTTATTTCTTGATTTTACTCCCGCAGATTTCGCTGATCTTCGCAGATTTTTTACTTGTTCTTTTTCTTGGGGTTACTCCCTGAGGTTTTGCCGGTTTTTTCTTGTTTTAATTCTTTGTTTTACTCCCGCTGATTTCGCTGGTCTTCGCAGATTTTTTGCTTGTTCTTTTTCATGGGTTTACTCCCTGAGGTTTTGCCGGTTTTTTCTTGTTTTGTTTCCTGGTTTTACTCCCGCTGATTTCGCTGATCTTCGCAGATTTTTTGCCTGTTCTTTTTCCTGGGGTTACTCCCTGAGGTTTTGCCGGTTTTTGCTTGTTTTATTTCCTGGGTTTACTCCCGCTGATTTCGCTGATCTTCGCAGATTTTTTGCTTGTTCTTTTTCATGGGTTTACTCCTGAGGTTTCGCCGGTTTTGCTTGTTTTGTTTCCTGGGTTTTCTCCCGCAGATTTCGCTGATCTTCGCAGATTTTTTGCCTGTTCTTTTTCCTGGGGTTACTCCCTGAGGTTTTGCCGGTTTTTGCTTGTTTTGTTTCCTGGTTTTACTCCCGCAGATTTCGCTGGTCTTCGCAGATTTTTTGCCTGTTCTTTTTCCTGGGTTTACTCCCTGAGGTTTTGCTGATTTTTGCTTGTTTTGTTTCCTGGGTTTTCTCCCGCAGATTTCGCTGATCTTCGCAGATTTTTTGCCTGTTCTTTTTCCTGGGGTTACTCCCTGAGGTTTTGCCGGTTTTTGCTTGTTTTGTTTCCTGGTTTTACTCCCGCAGATTTCGCTGGTCTTCGCAGATTTTTTGCCTGTTCTTTTTCCTGGGTTTACTCCCTGAGGTTTTGCTGATTTTTGCTTGTTTTGTTTCCTGGTTTTACTCCCGCAGATTTCATTGATCTTCGCAGATTTTTTGCCTGTTCTTTTTCCTGGGGTTACTCCCTGAGGTTTTGCCGGTTTTTTCTTGTTTTGTTTCTTGGGTTTTCTCCCGCAGATTTCGCTGATCTTCGCAGATTTTTTGCCTGTCCTTTTTCCTGGGGTTACTCCCTGAGGTTTTGCTGATTTTTTCTTGTTTTATTTCTTGGTTTTACTCCCTGTGTTTTCGCTGATTTTTTCTTGTTTTATTTCTTGGGTTTGCTCCCGCAGATTTCGCTGATTTTCGCAGATTTTTTTCTTGTTCTTTTTCCTGGGTTTACTCCCTCAGATTTCGCTGATCTTCGCTGACTTTTTGCTTGTTTTTTTTCTTGGGGTTACTCCCTGAGTTTTTGCTGATTTCGCAGATTTTTGCTTGTTTTTTTCTTTTTTTGCTGATTGGGGTTGGAATTATTTTTGTTTTATTTTTTAATTCCAAGAATTGCCGGAATATCCCAGATATTTTCATAAAACGGTCCCCACCGGTTGTGTTTAGCCTGCAATTCTTCCCGTTTCCAGAAAAACAGTTCGTGGGCGGTAAACAGATATCCGAACTGATAGACGGTTTTGCTTTTTTTAGGCATACACAGGTCTTCCAATGGATAGCGATATTTTTTTTCCATGTGTCTGACCAATTCGATGGCTTGATTTCTGAAAGTTTGGGCTTGGTCTAAAAAGGCGGCAGACGGCAAACCGGTTTGGGAAATTGAATGCTGCTCCAATCGTCTGTATATAAGGTATAGCAGGGTGGAACGCCGGTGTTTTGCCCGTAGCTGAACTACGTCCAGTGCTGTTTTTATTTCGTCAAAAAACGGGTTTTGGTTCAGGGAATCTTGCCGGAGTTCATCAAAGCCGGCAGTCAGGTTTTCATACTTTTGAATAAAAGTATCGAGCAAGGCGATATCTGAGGCGAGCAATTTTTGTAAAAAACCGGCATCCGATTTTCGGGACAACCAGCGATATTGCCAATCGGGACGGGGCTGAAACTGAAGTCTGAACTGCTCAAAAGGCAATTCGTCCGAAACCGTTTGGACGGCGAGGTATTGAATCAGATTTTTATCGCGGATAAAAGAATTATGCAATTCCAGACAATCATTCAGGAACCGGGTTTGATGTTCGTTTTCGGTCAGACGAAAAAAGTATCCGGTAAAATCGGGTACTAAGGCATTACCGTTCACCGAGGTTTCCCAACACCAGTTGGCAATGCTCCAGTCAATCAGCCAGTAGCCCCATTCCCATCCGCTGCTGAAGGTGATATGTCCGTCAATGCCGAGGCTATGGGTGTATAAAATATCCGAAAGACGGGCACTGAGGTAGGTGGGAAAAAACAAGGGGATGGAAATGTCAAAATTAACCCAATAGGCAGATTCGGGGAAATACCAGGTTTCGCGTTTGGACATTTCCTTTTTAAGGGCATCTCTGAGATGAAACAAGTTTTTGTTTTGGTAAACGGGCGCAATCCCGTCATTCAATCCGTAAAACATGACCGTATGAACAAAAATACCCCGAAGGCTGTCGGCAAAAACCGGTTCGTTTTCAAACAGATGTTTCCGGCTGTTATCGTTGAGCATTTCTTCCTTTTTCACGACGTGCATCCGGCTCACGAGTTTGCAATCCTGGTCTAAAAGTTTCCGGTGCAATAAACTAAGGAGTTCATTTTTCTTTTTGGTGTTTCCGGCCGAAAATTCGGTAGCCGAAAACTCGACATTCCAGACATCCCAGGGGATTTGGAGTAAAACTTCGACATTGCGGGACAATTGTTTTTCTTTTTTCTCAAAAGAAAAAGGAGGGGTTTGATACAATTGAAAAGCCTTTTGCTGAAGCATATTGAGGGATAAATCCAACCCGGCAAAGACCCCTCTGAGGTGCATATAGTTTACCAAACGGGCGGCATGAGGCATCCATCGTTCTAAATCTACGGAATTGAGCAAATTAAATTCGAAGTAATTCTGTCTGTTTCTGACCAACCAGTCAATGTATTCTCTGACCATTTCCCAGGCACCGTTAATTTCCGGGTTTAACAGGGCTTCTGCAAGTTCGGTGGGGTGCATGGTATGAAGGTGGAAACCCATTTTGTCAAAACGGGGCTTGCTTTCTAAGGTTAAAGGAGCGGGTAACTGCCATTGGGACAAATCGGGGATTTTTGTTTGGCGGGGATGGTAAAAAGAAAAGCCCAGCACATCTTGCAATAATCCGTAAAGGGCGGCACTAAGTCCGTGTATCGAGCGCACGTTCAACACGATGCGGTCAGGTTTGAGGTCAATCGAGTAACTAAGGTCATAGACCGGCATTTTTGACGGGTCTTTTTGAATAGTTTTGTCAAGCACAAGCATTGCCAAAGGGTCTAAATCAATGACGATATCGTCCAAAGGATTTGCGGTCTTGTTGACTAAAAATCCGACTTTGGCAGCACTGAGCAAACCGGTCAAATCGGCGATTGTCAGGTTAAGTCCCTCGTTTTTCAAACAATCCTCAGGGACCCTGAGCACGAAGTTTTTACCTGAGGCAGTCAAAGTAGAAATTAAGAGTGCAGGCAAGAGGAACAGAAGGCAGAAGAGAACCGGTGTTTTCATCCCGAATAGAATTTAGATGTTGCGGGGGTAAAAATAAGGACTGAAAACCGGTTGGAACAAAAAAATAAAGCGGCTCATCTTTTTTAAGAGAGAGCCGCTTTTTGAAAAAAATTTTTTACTAATCAAGCAAGTTTAGAATGGTATGAGGCTGATGCCGATATTCAGGGGTTGCAAATCAGGTCCCCTGTTGTCTTTAAACAAAGATTGAGGAGAGTAGTTTGTATAAAAATTGATAGGACCAATTCCGATAGTTCCGACAAATCCGTAGCGCAGTTTGTTGAGGTTGAAATCGTCCCGGACTTTGTCGTTGCCTTCTTCGTCGCTTTTTTGACGGGTATGAGCGCCGATTAACAAGCCGCCATAAACACCTGCGCCAATTCTGAAAGATTTTTTAGATTTTTTGGGATTGCTTTCGTAGCCGAACATCAATGGAATATTCATCACGGTAGTTACCAGCTTGTTTTTCTTATAGTCCATATTTTCATTGACCAGAACTTCGAGCGGGTTCGTATTTTTAACTAAGGTAATCGGGTTGTCAAAGCTATAATTGCTGAAGTTAAAACCCAGCCCGTAAGAAATGTTGAGGTGGTTTTGAGCAAAACTAATTTTTTGTCTGAAAGCATGAAGGTTGTAATCTAAAGAACGTCCATAACGCTGTTCAAAATTACTCAACTCGTCCGGCATGTTAAAAGAGCCGTTATTCAGATAGGTGCTTACGCCCATGTCAAACAAAATATACCGGGTTTTAATGCGGCTTTTTTTCTTCTCTTTATGGATAATCTCGTGAACGGCTTCTTCACTGTCAGGATGGGTGCGCACTTTAACCCGTACTCTGTCTTTTAATTCCTGTTCTTGCAACATCTCGAGTTCTCTTTGCAGTTCTTCCTGCGCTTCTTCCAGTTCGCGTTGTGCTTCTTCCATTTCGCGCTCGGCTTCTTCCATTTCTCGTTGAGCTTCTTCATTATTGAGGTCTTGTTGTTCCCTCATTCTGTTGAGTTGGTTTCTCAGCTCTTCTTTGGCGCGTTGCATTTGTCTTTGAGCTTCACGGAGTTGTTCTTCAATTTTGTTATGGTCAATATCTATGTCCACATTGATGTTTTCCAAACCTTTAAAGGCTTCCCGAATCGCTGCTTCAATTTCTTCACTAAGTTCAAAGTTGTCGGTATCTACGTTGATTTCAAGTTCTTCCTTTTCACCTTTAGCTTTTTTGTTTTTATCCACAATCTGTACTTTGATGGTTTTCCCTACATTGATCACCGTAGTGTCTGAAGGAGGAGCGGCAGGAGGAACAGGGGGTTTCGCGACATCTGAAGGAGCAGGCGGAGGCGGAGGCGGCGTTGGGGCAACCTGTGCAACAACATAAATGTTGAACAAAACTAAGGCAGAAAAAATCAGGTTTTTCATTTTAAAATTATTTAAAGGTTATTGATTGAATAAGTCTTTGAAAAATTGGTGCGTGTTGGAGTTAACAGAAAAGGAAAAGGTAATGGCCGGGTTGGCAATATTGGTTTTATCGGCATAAGATTCAGGGACTAAAGCATCCACCACCTGAGCAAATATGCTTTCTTCGTTGTCTTCTTTTTTCTCCGGCCGGGAGTTGTTTTTACGGTCAGAGATTTTTTTACCTACTGCTTTAGCCAGTTTATTGGCAAGTGCGATTTGTTCTTTATCCTCCTGATAAGATTCAGGCGTTTTTTCTAAAGCAGGCAGATAAGAGTTGGGTAAAAAAGCAAGTGTTCCGGCATTTTGGCGATGTTCTTCGACTAATTTTGACGGAATAGAGGTCAGCAAAGCCGGGGAGTTAATGTTTGTACGTTGTTGAATTTCCGGCAATGGATTAGAAGGGTTTTGTAGGGTTAAGTTCTGATTGGAGAGTTGGTTGTTTTGAAGTTGTTTATTTTGAGATGGGGTAGAATTTCCTTTTGTTTGTACGGTTCGTTTAGCCGGTTTAGCGGGTTGAGTTTGTTTTTGGCTGGCGACTGAATTGTCTAAAGCCTCTACCGGAGTTGCTGTTTCAACCAAATCATTTTCGGGCTGTTTTTCTGAATTGATGATCTCCTGGGCAGGAATATTGACGGCAACCGGAGGGATATTTAGAATGGGTTCGGTCAAAATTTGTTTTTTCATAACCAACCATCCGATTGAGAACAACAAAAAGGAAGCAGCCAAAGAATAGATTATAAACTTAGGGGCATGATTACCCCAGAAAGGAACGGTATGTTTAGGCTCTTCTTTTTTAAGCGAGTTTTTATTGGTAAAAACAATCTCCAAATCAGGAACTAAAACCGGCATATCGGCGGCAAGAAGATTAATTTCCTCTTCAATTTCAGGATGCAAAGCAAGAAACTCCTGAAATTGAATGACTACATTTTCGGGAAGGTTGCCTTCTAAATAATCGAGAATAAATTCTTCGTAATTATGGAGATTGATATTCATTTAAAATAGAGGATTTGAAATTTTGAGAGAATGGTTTAACCTGTTTTATTGTAAAATTTTATCATGACCGACTAAAAACTGCTGCATTTTTTGTCTTGCGCGATAGATATACACTTTCACCTGCGATTCGGAAAGTTCAGTAATCGTTGCGATTTCGTCATAAGCATAGCCTTCATAATCCCGCAACAAGAGCACCGATTTTTGAATTTCGCTGAGCATGTTCAACCCATAATTCAGCAAGTCTTTCAGTTCAGAGGCAGGTTTTGCATAACTAATAGCTGCATCTTCTGCAAATTCTTCTGCATGTTCAATACGGTTGTTTTTTCGAATAAAGTCAATCATATTCTTATGCGCTACACTGAACAGAAAAGATTTGGCTTTTTCCATCATCACATTACCTATGTTTTTCCATAGAATTTCAAAAGCATTCTGTACGATGTCTTCAGAGTCCGCTTCATTACGAAGGTTTTTCAGAATAAATCTGTACAGGCTATCCGAGTAAAGTTCTACGCAATTATTGTACTCTTTAGTTGTCATACGGTTGTAAATCGAATAAGCATGGGATAAAGTTACAGCCCACTCAAAATTTTTTTAAATTTTTTTAACTATGCGAGGAAGAAGGTCTAAATACTAAAGAAAACACCGCAAACCCAGCATTTTAATTGCCTGATTTGCGGTGTGTTCAGAATGATACCGCCGAAAATTCACCTTATTTCATACGGTCAGTTCTTCTTCTTCTTCAGCGTCTTCCATTTTGTTGATGGTTACTTCGCGTTTTAATTGTTTGGTATAAAGGTGATAATACATCCCCCTTTTTGCCATCAGGGTTTGGTGGTTACCTTCCTCAGCAATATTTCCTTCTTTGATAACCAATATCCGGTCGCAGTGTTTAATGGTCGAAAGCCGGTGAGCAATGATTACCGAAGTTCGTCCTTTAATCATTTGTTCAATTCCGCTTTGAATTCTGGCTTCGGTTAAAGTATCCACCGATGAGGTGGCTTCGTCCATAATCAAAATGCGGGGGTCAATAATTAAAGCTCTTGCAAAAGAGATGATTTGACGTTCACCCATCGAGAGGTTATCGCCGTTACTTTCCACTTTTTCATCAAGGCGATTGATAAAACTTTCACCACCCACGAGGTTCAAGGCATAAATTACCTGTTCATCGGTTGCTTCAGGAATGGCATATTTCACATTATCGCGAATCGTGCCTTCAAAAAGGTGGGGAGTTTGCAAAACAATACCCAGTTGACGGTGCAAGCTATGTTGGGTTTTGCCGGTATAATCTTCCCCATCTATGGTGATAGTCCCGCTGTTTATCGGATAAAACCTGCAAATCAGATTCGCAATAGTAGATTTTCCGTGCCCGGTAGGTCCTACCAAAGCAATAGATTGTCCTGCTTTGATATGAAGGTTAAAGTTTTTCAACACCGGTTTGTCGGGATGGTAATGAAAAGTAACCTCCTTGAAAACGATTTCACCTTTAATCTTTTCAAAAGAAGTAGCATCGGGGGAGTCGGTAATTTCAGGTTGTTCGTCAATGAGTGAAAAAATCCTTTCACCTGCCGATAAACTGCCTTGCGCCAGTGCATAAAAGCGCGAAATATCTATAATTGGTATAAATATTTGGGTGGCATAACTGAAAAATGCGGTTAATGTTCCAATTGTAATCGCAGCGGGAACGGCTAAAACCATTTTCGCCCCGGCCAAAAGAACAAAAGCAGCCGCAGTAGAGCCTATAAGAATGACCATAGGAAAATACATTGCCGTATAATATGCTGCTTTATAGGAGGCAGTCCGCATTTTGTCGCTAACATCGTTAAACTCATCGCTTACTCTTTTTTCCTGTGTGGTTACTTTATTGACCTCAATCCCATTGATATGCTCAGAATACGAAGCAGTTAGTTCGCTGTTCAGTTTACGGGCTTTTCGGGAAAAGTGCAAAATCAACATTCTGATTTTTATCGAGATAAAGAACAAAACAGGTAAAGAGAGCAATACAATAAGGGCAAGTTTCCAATTATAGAAAAACATAGCCCCAAGACAGGCAATAATCATCGTTATTCCCCAGATTACCTCCAGAAAACCCCATGAAATCAGTTCGGTTACCCGTTGAGTATCAGAGCTAATCCTCGAAAGCAGCCAACCGCTTGCTTGTTTGTCATAAAAAGAAAAAGATAATTCCTGTAAACGACCAAACATCTCCTTGCGCAATTCATACATCACGGTTTCTTCAAGAAAACCGGCATTCCGGATAAAAACATAAACGCCGGCAACCTGAAATATGGCATTGATAAAAAACAAAGACACATAGTATATCAGTTGGCTGTACTCAACAACAGGAGTAATGCCTTTGCCTGAAGCCTCAACAGCGGTATTTACCGCAGGAACGATGGCATGGTCTAAAAAATTCATCCAGATTAAAGGGTAAATGGCATCGGTAATACCCACCAGCATGACCGAAGCCACAAAAACCCAGAAAATCTTTTTATGTCTGTAAGAATAAGTAAACAATCGGGATAAAAAGGGCCATAATGCGCCCTTCCCGGTAAATTCTTTTTCCTGAAATTGTTGGATATGTTCCATAAGATTGAAGTTTTAATTTAAAATTTCATTTTCGATGGCAACTTGTACCTGATAAATCTGGCGATAGAAACCATCTTCGTTCAAAAGTTCTTCGGGAGTTCCGAACTGGGCTACTTCACCTTTCTGCATCACTAAAATATGGTCGGCATGATGAACAGAGGTTACGCGGTGAGCAATGATAAACAAAGTTTTGTTGCCGGTATATCCTGTAAGGGCTTGGTGAATATCATATTCAGTTTCGGTATCAACGGCAGATGTTGCATCATCCAGGACAACAATATCAGGCGTTTCTAACAGGGTTCTTGCAAGGGTTACCCGTTGCTTTTGCCCGCCCGAAAGTGAAACCCCTTTTTCACCAACCATAGTTTCGTAGCCTTGCGGGAAAATGTGGATCATTTCATGAATACTGGCGGCCCTCGAGGCTTCAATCAATTTTTCATCTTCAACATCAGGGTTGGTATAGGCAATATTCCTTTTAATAGTGGTTGAAAATAAAAAGGGCTTTTGCAAAACAACACCGATGCGATTTCTGAGAAACTGTTTATTGTATAGGTTCAGGTTGATGCCATCCAGCAAAATTTCACCCTTATCAGGCTCATAAAATCGGGTAAGCAAGGCTATGATGGTTGATTTTCCGGCACCTGTTGGCCCCATAAGGGCAATTTTTTGCCCAGGGTTTACTTTGAAAGATACGTTTTTTAAAACAAAATCTTCACTGCCCGGATATTTGAACCAAACGTTTCTAAACTCAACCTGTCCTTTAACTTTGTCCGAATCAATTCCTTTATAGTCTTCTTCAGGTGAGTCCATAATGCTTGAAAGCCGTTCGATGGCTACTAAAGACATACTCATCTGGGAAATAACCCTGCCAATATTTCTCATTGGCCAACTTACCATGACAATATAAGAATAGAACGCCGTCAGTTCTCCAATGGTGATGATTTGATTCAGAGCAAAATATCCGCCGGCAAGTATGGAAATAGTTATTTGAAGATGGAATACAAAATCCGACAAAGGCCAGAAAATGGCATGAAGCTGGATATGCCGCAATCCTATTTTTAGTTTCGCCTGATTTTGTTTTTCAAATTTTTCGTTTTCTGCATCTTCACGGGCAAATGCTTTTACTACCCTGATGCCGCCAAGGTTTTCTTCAACAATAGAGGTCAATTTGTCTTGTTCAGCCTCGTGTTCCTCCCAAACTTTACTTTCGCGTTTAAAAAACACAAAAGACTGGATGAAAATAACAGGTGCCAAACATATTGCGATGATTGCGTAGGTCGGATTCATGCCAAACATCATATAAAACGACATGAGAAATACCGTGCCCAATAAAACGACATCCACAACCTGAGTTCCGATAAAGCGTTTTACCGTATCCACATCTCCGGTACATCGTTGAATAAGTTCACCGGTAGTAGCGGTTATGTGAAAACTCATCGGTAGTTTTTGCAAATGGGCAAACAGCAGATCTCTCAGCCTTTTAATGGCTTTTTCAGTGCTGTCGGCGGCTATAGCACTCGAAATAAACATGAGCGAACTTCTCAATAGCGCAATTGCGATATAAATCAGCGCTACATAAATCAGTATAATGGTGATGTTTGCCGGGTTAAAATCGGGTAATATGTTAAATATAAATTTGCCAAAACGGTCGGTAACCTCTGAGTTGCCGGTTTGATACCAACTTATCACTCCGTCAATGGTGATTTGCAACACTTTAGGCTCCAACATCCTGAACAAGGTGGAGATGATCAATAATATAGCCGCAAGGAGGTAAAAAGGTTTCCATTTATGTAAAATGGAAAAAAGTTTGTAGAAGTTTTGCATAGTTGTGGTAGTTAATGTTGTGTTGATGTCATGTATTTAAAAGAAAAAACCGCAAACAATTTGTTGAGAAGTGTTTGCGGTTCTGAAACTTAAAGCTGATTTACTTTGGCAAAAAAAGCCAATGTTCCCATCGCAAACCCATTACAACTACTGATTGAACATCAGTGTATTCTCTTGTCAGGGCAAAGGTGAAGTATGAAGGGAGTGCGATTTTTTGCATGTTTTTTACCATTTTAATAATCCGGAAGAACGGATTTGATTACTGAAAAGGCATCAGGAAAACAAAATAGACTGTAATCAAAAGTTTCCCGATTTGAAACATTTTACTAAAACCAAAACCATGTTTTAAAAGTTCCGCCCAAAGAAAAAAAATATGCACTTAACCCAAAATAATGCTGAAATCAACACCGGACAACTTTATATTTGCCAATTCAACGGTTTTCGCAACAGGCTTATGGAAATTTAAATTTTATGCTTTTATATGAAAGGGTTAAAAGTTTTTTTAGTAATTACTTCAATTTCTTTATTAGCCATTATTGTTGCCTTTATTTTCTTCTATTTTATCTGGATAGGGAAGGTTGGAAATCCTTTGACCCAAACCGATAAAGTTCAGACGCTGACTTCTATACTTGCTTTGTTTTTAGGAACTGCCGCAGCACTTGGAAGTGCTATTGCAGCACTCAAAGTGGCATCATTGGGCTTAGAAATTTCACATCAACAGGAACGGAGGGACAGTCTTGCTTTTGTGGATGCAAAATCAGAAAAATGTATAGACTTGTTTTCTGAAATTGCATTAACCCTTGGCGATTTACACGCTTCTGCGGTTGCTTTAAATGCGGCAATTCCTGTTTTCCCCAAAGATCACACCTCAAAAATGATGAATGAACTCCTTGACGAAACTTTATCGTTAAGAGTTCATCAACTTTGCGATCATATTTCGTCATTATCTGTCTTATTGAAGCAGGTAATGAAAAACGAAACCTCCAAATCTTGTTTTCAACAAACCTTGAAAACCTTTGGACAACGTTGCGAATTTATCAATCAAAACCTGAAAAACATTGATTTTGATGTTTCACGTCACAGCATTTATTCGGTTAGCCTGAACAACCTCAGTGATGTGGCTTCTATTTTGGATTTGGCTCAACGCAGATTGCAACAAAGCAAATTGGGCGAGTTTATTCAGGCAAGGTTGTTTGCCAACTCCTCCGAAATTCCCATGTTTAACGTTCCTTATGACAATGCTAATGTCAGAAATTTTATGTTTCTCGGCAATTTGTTGCTTTCAATCACAAATACCGAAAAACATCCTTTTTTTATAGCAAATTATGGCGCAGCTATATTACACGATTTATTCTTTGCTTTGTCGGATGGGAAAATTATAGCTTCAAGCTTAAAACAACGTTATTCATCCTTATTTTTAGGACAGCAGCCTTTTGAAATAGATTTCGAGCCTCAGAATATTGTCTCCTTTTATTTTTTTGATGCATTAGTTCAAGCTAATTTGATTGGTGAACTATATCTTTTGATAGAAAAAAAGGGAGATAAACCAACACATTAAGACCGGTTCGACCCATTTAATTTCTAATAAGCCAAAGTGCTTTAGACAGGTATTTAATCTAAAATATATCGTTCAACAGTATGCAGTTAAGTTACTTTTAAATACTAAAAAATAATGTCAAAATATAACCGCGAAGGGGCAATCGGAGCAATGTTAGACGAATATGAAAGGGCGATTGATGAATTGATTAAAATACTCGAAGGCATGAGCAACGAAGAGTATGTCAAAATGGCAGACTTAACCACTAAAGACCCGGATTGCATGTCTGTGCAAACAATTTTAAACCATGTTGTTCGCTCCGGATATGGTTATGCCAATTATTTGAGGGTATTATTTAAAATTCCTTACCTTGAACTTCAGGAAAAATATGAAGTTAAAAATCCAATGGAAGCAATAGATAACTTAAGGGATATGTTTTCCTATACAGATTCTACACTCAACGAAAAATGGTTTATGAATGATGATGAATTGGAAAGTGGGGTTATCATAACCCGTTGGGGACAGCCGTATAATATAGAACAAATGATTGAACATGCAATAGTTCATATTCTAAGACATAGACGGCAGATTGAAAGGTTTTTAAAAAATATTAGGTGAAAATTTTCTTTAGAATTGAACTTCAAAATATTTAGCCCCTTTTGCTTAATAGTTAAACACAATTAATAAGTTCAAAAACTGTAATTCCTGAAATGTTTGTTGTTGAGGTAAATAACCCGGAGTTGGATAAAATATTTTACGAAATGCCTGTTGGCATCTATCGCCTTGATCCTAACTGGGTAAAGCCCTTGCAAATAGATATTGAAAATGTTTTCAAACCCACCGTTAACAAATATTTGTCTGGAGCAGAAGTCAGGCGATGGCTGGTGTTCAACAACAGGCATGAAGTAGTCGGTCGAATAGCTGCTTTCACCGGACATAAACAACATGACAGATTTGGAGAACCGCTAGGTGCTATTGGTTTCTTTGAGTGCATCAACGATATTGAGCCGGCAAGTTTACTATTCAAAACTGCTCAATACTGGCTTCAGGAAAAAGGAATGACCGGTATGGACGGACCTGTTAATTTTGGTGAAAGAGATCGTTGGTGGGGATTGCTAATTGATGGTTATTCTCCACCCGCCTATTGTATGAATTATAATCCTCCTTATTACCGCCAGTTATTTGAGACATACGGGTTTAAAATTTTTTTTAAACAATATACCTTTTACCGGCGAATTGAAGACCCTGTTCCTGAAAAATATCGTCTCAGGGCAGAAAAACTTTTAAACAATCCGGCTTATATGTTTAAGCATATCGAAAAAAAACACCTCAATACCTATGCCGGGCATTTTATGGAGGTTTATAACAAAGCCTGGGGCATGTTGCATAAAGATTTTAAACCTGTTACGCCTTCAAAAGCACTTCAGATTTTAGAATCCATGCGCCCAATTATTGACGAAAAAATTATTTATTTTGGTTATTACAACAATCAGCCTATCGGGTTTTTTATATGTCTTCCGGAAATAAACGCTATTGTTCGTTTATTGAACGGCAGGTTTTCAAACTGGCATCGCCTTAAATTCTGGTGGTATCTTAAGACCGGATATTGTAAGCGAATGTTTGGAGTGGTATTTGGAGTAGTGCCTGAACATCAAAACAAAGGTGTAGAATCAGCACTGATAATGACAGCCTCCAAAGTTTTACAAAGCGGATATTATACCCGCTATGAAGATATGGAGTTAGCCTGGATTGGTGACTTTAACCCAAAGATGGTCAATATTGTCAGAGGAATTGGCGGCAAACTTCTAAAAACTCATGCCACCTACAGATATTGGTTTGATGAAAACAAACCGGTCGAACATCACGAAATATTGGGCATGGAGCGGTAAATAGTTTTTTATGTAAGAGATTTACTATTTTTGCGCCCATTCTAAATTTAAAACAGTGTATCCTTTTTACTGTTTTAGAAATCTGAAATATGCAAATAAAAGCGACCTATAAAGATATTTGGTCATTGGCCTATCCTATCATTTTGGCCAATTTTGCACAAAACATCATCAGTCTAACCGATATTGTATTTCTCGGAAGGGTGGATGAAATTCAACAAGGCGCTTGTGGGCTGATTTCTACCTACTATTTTATAATGGTAACCATCGGGCTGGCCTTTTCGCGTGGAGGACAAATTTTAATTGCCCGCCGCTCAGGACAACAACAATACGAAGATATAGGGCGAATTACGCTGAACCTGCTCTATGCTCAAATTGCTTTAGCAACACTGTTGTTTTTGTTTCTTAAAATTACCTCCCCATTTGTCCTAAAACTATTTATCACCTCTAATGAAATCTATAGTGCCAGCCTGAGTTACCTCAAATACCGTTCTTATGGATTATTCTTCAGTTTCTTTGGTTTTGTCCTAATGGCATTATATACGAGTATTGGACGCACCCGTATTATTGCTGTCATAACTGCAGTTTTGTGTTTTACCAATATCTTTTTAAATTACGTTTTTATTTTTGGACATTATGGGTTTCCGGCTATGGGCATTGAAGGAGCAGCCCTTGCCTCTACCCTTTCCGAGATAACCGCATTTTTGTTTACGGTAGGTTATTTGCTTTATGATAAAAAATTGATTCCTTACAGTTTGCGAAGGCTATGGAAATTAGACTTTCCGCTACAAAAAAGAATGGCTTTACTTTCCTTGCCATTGGTTATACAGTTTATAGTAGGTTTAGGTGGCTGGTTTGTATTCCTTTCCTTTATTGAAAGTATGGGGCAACATGAACTTGCAATTTCAGTAGTATTAAAAATCATTTATACAATTTTTAGTATCCCTTCATGGGGTTTTGCGTCTGCTATAAATTCAGTGGTTAGCAACCTTATAGGTCAATACAAATTTTCTCAGGTTTTCTTGGCAGTTATGCGAACGGCAATGATGAGTGCTATATTTACACTGGCACTATGCCTCATCCTTGTTTTATTTCCTGAAACACTTTTAAGCTTGTTTACCAAAGATATTGCTATAATAGAAGGCGCAAAACCCATTTTAGGAATGTTGGTTGCTATTGTTTTGGCTTGTTCCATTTCTGTAATCATATTTAACGGGTTGATGGGAACCGGGGCAACTTATACCTCTTTGGTGATTGAAAGCATAACCATAGTGATTTATCTTTCCTATGGTTATTTGATGAGCAAAGTTTATATACTGGGCTTGTCTTATGTATGGTCAGCAGAGTTTATCTACTGGGTTTTGCTTGCTGTACCTGCCTGGATTTTTCTGCACTCTGAAAGATGGAAAAGGTTCGAGTTATAAAAAGATTTAACGGTTTAAGCTAAAGTCAGGAATTAATTGTTTTGTAACTTAGCAATTTCAAACCGATAATATACAATTAATCAACAAAGAAAATTGGAAGAACTATATCTTTCGGAAGAAGAACTTGAACTTGAGCAAGAAGACGATGAAAGGCAGTATGAACATTTCAGACTGACCATAGATCGGGGGCAATCGCCCTTGCGAATAGATAAGTTTTTATCTTTAAGGATGGAAAAAGCCAGTCGAAGCAGATTGCAAAATGCAGCGAAAGCAGGTGCAATTTTAGTCAATGGAATAGCAGTTAAACCTAATTATAAAGTAAAACCAAACGATGAAATTGCCATTATACTGCCCAAACCAATTCAGCAATACCGGCTGCTACCAGAGCCTATTCCGCTTCAGATTGTTTTTGAAGACGATTATCTGATGGTGATTAATAAACCCGCTGATTTGGTAGTTCATCCCGGTTGTGGCAATTATTCCGGCACACTCGTACATGGATTGTTACATCACTTTTCACAATTGCCGGTCAGTAAACATCATCGCGATGAAATTTCAGGCGAAGAGAACGCATTGCGTCCGGGACTTGTGCATCGCATTGATAAAAACACTTCCGGTTTACTGGTCATTGCAAAAACAGATTATTCACTGACTCATCTCGCAAAACAGTTTTTTGACCATACCGTAAAACGCCGTTATATCGCCTTAGTATGGGGAGATTTGGAAAATCAAACAGGAACCATAACCGGTAACATTGGGAGGGATAAACGACATCGTCAGGTTATGTCTGTTTATCCTGAAGGAGACTTTGGCAAACATGCGATTACTCACTACAGAGTATTGGAACGATTAGGCTACGTAACTTTAGTAGAATGTTCACTCGAAACAGGTAGAACCCATCAAATCAGGGTGCATTTCAGTTTTATTGGCCATCCTTTGTTTAACGACCCGGAATATGGTGGAAACCGGATTGTCAAAGGTACTATATACAACAAATACAAACAGTTTGTTGAAAACTGTTTTTCAATTCTGCCCCGTCAAGCACTTCATGCACAGGTTTTAGGTTTTAAACATCCTGAATCGGGAGAAGCATTATATTTTGAATCTCAATTGCCGAATGATATGGAACAGGTTTTGTTAAAATGGAGAAGATATATGGGTGCTATACAATCCAACACAGAACGGGAAGAAATTAGTGATGAAGATTTCGAATCATAAAATTTTCCTTTCCGTTCTTTTACTGCAATATTAGTTTGCCGCTACAAAACTTCCCGTTTTGAAAAGTAAGGTTGTAAAAATATAAACCACATGGTAAATAATCAGGCAGAACAAAAGTTTCTGTAGGATAAGTCTGGTTTAAAACAACTTTTCCATTCATATCTGTAACCTGTATTTGGGAAAAATTAGCAGGACCATTTTCTGTAATAAATTTGAAGTAAAAGGCTCTATTGCCAGGATTTGGATAAATGGTCAGTCCGCAATCTTTTTCACTGCCCTCTCTTTCAATTAAACTGGTCATAGTAGCATCAGGGGCTTGCATGGTTCTTGCATTTATTTTTAGCAAAAGACCGTCTGTTTTATGATTTCCGCTGCTTGCCCCGTTCCCATAGCTTCCGGTTTCACCTGTGATATAAAGATACTCTCCAAACAGGACTGCATCATGGGCAACATCTTTAAAAGCACCTCCCCAAAATAAAGTATCTGTCAAATTTCCTTCATCGTCATATTTAAGCACAAAAACATCATAGTCACCGCTACCATAACTCGAAGTACTTCCAACCACATATACCACACTATCACCGTCTGCCACAACAGATCTTGAATCCTCAGCACCTGAACCTCCCCAAAGTTTACTCCAAATTAAATCACCACTGCGGTTATATTTGTTAAGGTAATTTTGTGATCCATTACCAAAACTTCCGGTATAACCGGTTACAAACAACATAGAATCGCTGCTCATTGTCATACCAAGGGCATCGTCGTATAGCCATCCTCCCCAAGTAACATGCCATTGATATTCTCCATCTAAACGATTAAAACAAACTAACCCCATATCTCCATCAAAGGAAGCAATATTGGTGCGATTAATATGCCCGGCCACATAAAAATAATTGTCGTCCATTGCCAAATGCCCGTTTGCACCGTCAAATTTGCCCAACCCTTCATAATCCCAGGAATTTGTATAAGCCAGTTGACCGTTTACTGTAGCCTTTGATATCAGGAAATCCATATCAGAATCAGCATCATAAGTCCAACCTGAAAGATATATCCCATCCGGTTGAACCACAAGTCCGTCAATTTCTTCATAACCGGGACCTTGCGACCAAACTTTGAACCAATTCATTTCTCCGTCAATTGTGTTAAAACTCATTAACAAAGCATCCCCAAGGTTGGGGACAAAAGTTGAGTCTTGTCGTCCGCCTAAATATACTTTATCGTTATTGACTTTAGCAATAAAAGCAATATCGTTAAAATCTCCGCCCCATGACGGGGTTTGCCAGATAATTGATGAAGCCGGCGAGATTTTAAACAATGTAATATTGTAATAAAGAAATGGAGAAATATCTTTTTGCTCTACTGCCCAATAAATGTTTCCTTCCTCATCCGTATCAACAGCCCATGCCCGATCTTCATCAACAAGCCCCTGTGTTTTGTACCAAAGCTGTGCGATACTTGTTTGAGAATACAGAAAAAAGATCAAAATGAATATGGTATAAGGTAGCCTTTTCATGTTGAAGTGTTTTACAGATTTAAAACTATGGGATTAAACTCTAAGTTACCTTTATTAAATGCAATTACATCAATTATGTGGTATATTTTTTTTGTGTTTATGCAGATTATCAGTCTTTGAAATCATCAACATAAAACAAATGAATTATTAGCCAATATTAGCTTTAAGAGGTGAAAATCAAAACAGACCATCCAGCGATATTCCCATGCCAAACATCAAAATTACAGGGGGGTTAAGCCAAAAAACAACTATCATGCTTCTGGTTATTGCATACCGCTCCACAATTTATATAAAATAAGTGGGTAAAATAGAGCAAAAATATTTCAATTTTAAAGGTAAAAATTGATTTTTTGCTCAATAAAATTGCAATTTTAAAAAAGGAAAAGACAATTAAAAGGACTGAAATTACAATAAAACGCTTTCAAATCTAAATTTTTATAAAATAAACTGTAATTGAAAGGAGGAGAAAGATGATTTTATACCCTACAATGTATTTTTATAACTGAGAAATTGCAATTGAAATCATAAAAATTGCAATTAAAACTTTGAACATTGCAATTTAAATTTTTACAATTTCAATAAAAATCCTTTTTCAAACCGGTTTTTAGAAAAAATGCTAACTGTGTTTAATCTTGTTTTCTGAAGATAAGGCTATAAAGGTCGTTTCTTCGATCTTTCAAATTTTGAACCGTTCCATATTCATGCAACTCTTTAAGTAATTCCAGATTTACATCGGCAATCAATATCATTTCAGTATTTGGTGTAGCTTCAGCACCGATAGCATCGGTAGGAAAAGCAAAATCAGACGGAGTAAAAATTGCGGACTGAGCGTATTGAATATCCATATTATTGACTTGGGGTAAGTTGCCCACACAGCCAGCAATAGCTACAAAACACTCATTTTCGATAGCCCTCGCTTGAGCACACCTGCGAACCCGATTATAACCGTTTTGCGTATCCGTCAAAAAAGGTACAAATAGCATTTGTACGCCTTGTTTTGCATAAAACCGGCCAAGTTCAGGAAACTCTACATCGTAACAAATTAAAATCCCGATACGACCGCTATCTGTATCAAAAGCCTGAATCCTGTTTCCTCCTACCATTCCCCAACTTTTAACTTCCGAAGGTGTGGGATGAATTTTATGGTAACTTTCCCAGGTTCCGTCACGTCTGCACAGGTAAGCAATATTCAACAGTTTTTCGTCTTCTAAATATGGCATACTGCCTGTAATGATATTGATGTTGTAGGACATCGCAAATTCGACAAATTTATGGCGAATGGCTTCAGTATATTTAGCAAGTTCGCGGATGGCCTTTGCTTCACCTAAATAATCGAAATCAGCCATCAATGGGGCATTAAAAAACTCAGGAAACAAAATAAAGTCAGACTGATATCCACTAACGGCATCAATAAAGTATTCCGCCTGTTTCATCAATGCATCCAAATTGTCAAACAACCGCATTTGCCATTGTACCAATCCAAGCCTGACTGTTATTTTTGGAGTATTGATGAGCAATTCTTCTTTTTGAAAGTAAATGTTTATCCATTCAAGCAAAGTTGCATATTCTTTTGATTGCGTGTCGCCGGGTAAATAATTGCGAAGTATTCTTCGTACATGAAAATCATTAGATAATTGAAAAGCAAGTGTTGGGTCAAATATCTCTTTCATCTTCACTTTCTCAATATATTGACGAGGGGTTAACAGATGTGCATGTTGTTCATAATTCGGAATTCTGCCACCCGCCATTATTGAACGCAAATTGAGATTTTCGCAAAGTTCCTTCCTGGCATCATATAACCGTCTTCCTAAACGCAACCCTCTGAACTGAGGATGTACGAACATTTCGATCCCATATAAAACATCCCCTTCTGGGTCATGAGTATTAAAGGTATAGTTGCCAATTATTTGTTCATAGGTGTGGTTATCCCCAAATTTTTTATAATCAACAATGATAGACAGGGCACTGGCAACTACCTTATTATCAACTGTTACACACAATTGTCCTTCAGGAAAAATCCCTAACAATAGTTTAATAGTGGCTTCATCCCAAAACTCACCTCCAATTCCGGAATAAGCTTCTATAGAGGCATATTTTAGGTCCAAATAATCTTCTAACCGAAGATTTCTGAGTTCAATTTTTGGGCTATGACTCATTTATATTGTTTTAAGGTTAATAAGACAATAATCAACATGTCTGCATTGGAAGATTGCAGATTAATAAAATATACTTAGATAATGGGATTTGCTAAACAATTTACTAAAACCGTTGATATTCTGCTTGATTAGATTTAAATGCAGTAGAGGTTTTAGAGTTTATATAGGTTGCAATTTGTTTTATGGCCTCATTAGCTTCAGGTATGACATACCAAAGGTATTGCCAAACATGTATCATTCCATTCCAAATATCAAGTGTAACATCAACGCCCTGTTCGCGAGCTTTTTCTGCAAATCTTGTTGAATCATCTAAAATTACTTCATCGGTTCCAACTTGAACCAATAACGGAGGTAGTCCGCTTAGGTCGGCATAAAGTGGTGAAATCAAAGGGTGATTAACCGGAGTCTTTCCCGCATATTTAGCAGCCCATTCTGATAATAAATATCCTACAATCATGGGGTCTAAATGCGCTTTTTCGGTTACTGAAGCTCCGGTAACAACTAAATCTGTCCAAGGAGAAAGGCAAACCGCAGCCGCAGGCAAAGGTCGTCCCAAATCTTTCAATGCAATTAAAGTGGCAAGAGTAAGTCCACCTCCTGCTGAATCTCCGGCAATTACAATGTTTTCAGGGGCATAATTTTGTTCTAATAAAAAATTATAAGCACAAATAGCATCATCAACTGCTGCAGGAAAAGGATGTTCAGGCGCAAGTCTATAATCAATTGCTAACGCTGTAATGCCTGCTTTTTTTGCAATTTTGGATACAAGCGCTTTGTGCGTGTTAACAGATCCTACTGCATAACCTCCTCCGTGCAGATAAAGCATTGCAATATTTGTATTGGCCTTAGCCGGTATAATCCATGCTGCCGGAATATCATTAATAAAAATGCGTTTAAAATATACATGCTTAGGTAAAGGATGCCGCTTTGCCAGCATTTCAAATCCTCTTCTTAAGACGGGAATGTTTTCATGATGTCTTCTAATCATAAGAGCTTCCCTTGCCGAGAAAAGATAATGCTTGATTAAAAAACTTCTGAAACTTGCCATATCTAAACTTTAAAAGATACTGTTTTTGAAATAAACCGCATATTCGAATGCAAATTTGCAAATAAAAAACAATAATCAATATAAACCCCAAAAATTCATCCACATCAATATTTATTTCTATTTGAAAAATGTCAGTATAAATCCATTATATTAAGCAGTAGTCTGGTTTTTTAAATTTTGTTTAATATTGCCACTTTTTTACCTCAATCAGGTCAAGCACTCATGTCATCTGACGGAATAAAGATATCCTTAGTCTTAGGTAGTGGTGGAGCACGAGGTATAACTCATATTGGCGTTATTGAAGAATTGTTGAAAAATGGCTTTCAGATAGAAGCTATTTCAGGATGTTCTATAGGCGCTTTGGTCGGCGGTGTATTTGCTGCCGGAAAATTACATTTGCTTAAAGAGTGGTTTTTGCAAATGGATAAAACCCGTCTTTTTAAGCTTACTGATTTCACTCTGACTGCACAAGGTTTTATAAAAGGCGAAAGGGTAATTGAAGAATTAAGAAAATTAATTGGAGACTGCAACATAGAAGATTTACCTATCCCTTATACTGCAGTTGCTGCCGATTTGCATACAGGTCAGGAGGTATGGATAAACCAGGGCAGCTTGTTTGAGGCAATAAGAGCTTCCGCTGCTGTTCCTACAATTTTAACTCCTATCACTATGGCAGGTCGGGATTTGGTGGATGGAGGAGTTGTTAATCCAACACCTATTGAACCGGTTTTAAAAGTAAAAAGCAATTTGATTGTAGTTGTCAACCTGAATGCAAAGCGATATGTAAAACCTGAAGTGATTCACGGCAGAAATCCGAATAGCTATAATATTTTTGTTCAGAAATGGATTAACACGCTTCCGAAAATGAGTGCAATCAAAGAAAAGTTTACCTATCTCGGTGTAATTAATAGAATGACAGAAATCTTACAAGATAAATTGACAGAATATTCCTTTTACTACCATAAACCCGATATCATCATCAATATTTCCAGAGATGTTTGCAGTACTTATGAATTCTATAAAGCAAAAGAGCTAATTTTATTAGGTCAACAATCTTGCAGTGCAGCCTTAACTAATTACAATGAATTAAAACGACAAAAAGCTGACTCGAATACTATCAAGTCAGCTCTTTGGAACTTACTCCTGTTTGACAAATTACCGAGTTTTGGAAACGACAAAAAATAAATTTTGATGTTGTATGACGTTTATAAAGCCAATCCAATACTAAATCCTAATTTGGGAGCTATAGTTTTCTTGTAGGGATTCACAACCGGCAAATGCACTACATCAGATGACGTATCATCAACAGGAAGAAAAACACCCCCACCAGCATACATATCCATCGTAATTCTGGCTTTAGAAACGAACTGAATTCCTATCAATACTCCCCCACTTGCTGCACTTGCCTGTTCTTTTACTTTTGTAGAAGTTCCGGTTCCATTAATCGGATCATATTCCCACTTTTCGTTCATCACACTAATTTGCCGATACAAAGCATAAGGAGCAATGTAAATTCCTTCAGGGGTCTGACGCTTTTCACTAAAAAGATATCTCCGCAATTGAATTTCTCCTCTGAAACCGTCCATATCGGTAATTAAATCGTCATACCCAATAGGGTCAGCCGAGAGAAAGTATCCAAAATTCAAGCGCATGGTCATCCAATTGCTTAATTTTTGTTCATAACTCAAATCTAATCCTCCGGCAATCAGTGAAAAGGGCTGAACAGATAAAATTACCTTTGCCGGTCTTACTTGTTTAGGCGTTTCGTCCTCAGTTAAACTTTCATTTTGATTTGCTAAGAGGCTGCCTGTAGCCTTAGCTGAAAAACTAATCATCAAAGAAAAGAAAAGAAAAACAAAAATTTTGAGGTTCATATAAAATGTTTTTTTTGTGTTAAGTCGTTTAAATAAAGAAGAATGCAAACTTAGGCAAAATTGGTTTTTAAAAATTGTAAAAATTACCATCCAGATTTCATCTTTCGTTAAATTTAAGTAAACTCGTTAAGAAATTTAAATCAACTTTATACTACACACCTATTTTTACTAATTTTGCCGATATTTAATGATTTTCCATTTTGGTTATTGTTTTAACGATGTGAGGCAATATTTTCTTATATCCTTTACTTTCATCCTTCTGAAAAATCTGTTTTTTTCTAAAAAGCGCTAATGTCAATCAATAAAGTAACTTTCATTCAATTAATAAAGCGCTAATTTTTTAATAATACTTTTTAAAAATCATTCATATTGCATGAAAAACTTTACAACTCTTGTTTTAACTTTAGTTTTTTGCATTTATAGTTTTGCTCAAACAATTGATATAGGAGATGCCCGTGGAGTTGCGCCATGCTCTTCTGCTGATGGTAGTGAATGCTTTTCAGAAGCCGATTGTAGTACCGTTACCGTTCAGGGAATTGTTACTAATGGCGGTGAATTAGGACCGATTCGCTATATACAGGATGGAACCGGGGGCATAGGCGTTTATAATCCTTCAGTAGCAAATAATCTTTTGCCGGGAAATTTAGTAACTATTACAGGACAGGTTCAGGAGTATAATTGCCTACTTGAGATAGTTGACGACAGTAGTTTTTCTTATACGATAGATGGCACTGCCACTATTCCTTCTCCGGTAGATTTATCTGCTGCTGCAGCATTCTCCGAAACCTACGAAGGACAATTAGTAAGAGTGGATGCTGTTCAATTTCCTTCAGCAGGGTTAACTTTTAATGGAAACACAAATTACAATATTCAGGATGCCAGTGGAAACACTTATCAAATACGTATTAACAGCAATTCAACTTCGATTGTTGGAACACTGATCCCATCCGGATTCCTAAATATTATTGGTATAATGAGCCAATTTCAAGGTTCTTACCAACTTCTGCCCCGTTCATTTTCTGATTTTGAATTTGTAGGAAATGCTCCTGTTTTTACTTCTTCAATTGAACAAACCAATTTAGCAACGGACTCATTTACACTCACATTTGAGACCTTAAATGAAGGAAACACTATTGTTCATTATGGATTAACTTCAGATCTTGAACTTGGAACTGTTATTGATGAAATATTTACAACCGACCACAGTATCGAACTAGCCGGTTTGGAGCCCGGGAATATTTATTATGTTCAAATTGAAAGCACCTCACCCGGAGGTGAAACATCATATTCGGCAATTATTCCAATGGCAACAGTTTCTCTATCTTCCGGGGACATCAAAGTTTACTTTAATCGTCCGGTTGATACCTCAGTTTCTACCGGAGAAAACGCTATTTATTTAAATCAAATGGTACCCGATACCCTTATTGCATACTTAGACCGTGCAAAATATACAATAGATTTGTGCGCATATACTATGGATAATGAAAATGGTATCGTAGATGCTATTTTAGCAGCGCAAGACCGGGGTGTTCAGATAAGAATAGTCGCAGATGCAGACTTAAATGCGACAATTTATTCTCAATTACCCGGCACTAAAATCAAACGCCCATCCTCTTTACCCGGAATCATGCATAACAAATTTATAGTTATTGATGCTTTTTCCGAAAATCCAAATGAACCTGTTGTTTGGACCGGCAGCACAAATTTTACAAATAATCAATTGATTGTTGACCCAAACAATGTGATTATTTTTCAGGATCAAAGTTTGGCAAAAGGATTTACACTCGAATTTGAAGAAATGTTGGGGGGTAGTTTCAGTACAGACAAAACAGAAAATACACCTGTAAAATATCTGATAGGCGGAATTCCTGTTGAATCATATTTCAGCCCTTCATCCCCGATGAATTCAATATTAATTAATACCGTTAACAGTTCAGATCATGACTTATATTTCGGCATCTTATCATTTACAAGAAATGATTTAGCTCAAGCTATCAGAGATAAAGCCTATGACGGAGTTTTTGTAGCAGGAATTATCGAATCAATAGGGAGTGCAGAAGCCCAACAAGTATCTTTAACATTAAATAGTGCAATCAGTAATACGCTTTTTATTGACAATACATCTGCCATTTTCCATCATAAATATTTTATCGTTGACCCCAATCTTACAACTTCGGATCCTGTTGTTTTGACCGGCTCACACAATTGGAGCAATTCCGCAGCATTCAGAAATGATGAAAATACCGTTGTTGTTCACGATGCAACAATAGCTAATTTTTATTATCAGGAGTTTGTAAAAAGATATATTGAACTTGGAGGAACATTATTAGTAGACTCGATTGTATTTGTTCAAAATTTGAACCTTCCATTAGAAAGTTTAAAACTGTACCCAAATCCTGTTACTAATGCTTTAAATGTGCAATTTAATTCAAATCAACCTCAGTTTAAAACACAAATCACCTTGTTGAACTCAATCGGACAACCGATATTAAATCGATTTTTTGATTCTACTTCAGGTTCAATAACTTCAGTAGATGTAAGCCAACTTCCTTCCGGGTTATATTTTCTACAGGTAGGTAATACAGTTCAGAAATTCCAGATTATCCATTAATTATCCAATTTACACTAAACTTATAAGTTATGTTTAAAAATCTACTTCCGGTATTTTTTTTCACTTTATTTGCTTTTGTTGCTTCAGGCAATTTAAATGCACAATGCAGTGAACTTTACTTTTCCGAGTATGTTGAAGGAAACTTCAATAATAAAGCACTTGAAATTTACAATCCAACCGATAATGCTATTGACCTGTCCGGCTATAGAATCATACGTTGGTCAAATGGAAATAACATTTATGACCCAATTGCTTCTGTTCAATTAAGCGGTTCAATCAATGCTAAAGATGTGATGGTTATTGTTGTGGATTTGCAAAATTGTAGCTTGACAGGTGCAGATACCTGTGTGTTTCAGGAACTAAAAGATAAGGCAGATTTATTTGTTTGCCCTGTTTATGAAGAGTCTAATGCATTATATCATAACGGAAACGATGCACTTTCGCTTAACAAAATTGATGGTTCTTCTACCGCTTTTGGTGCAACTGGCACTTTTGTGGACATATTTGGATTAATCGGAGAAGACCCCGGAGTTTCCTGGACTAATACAGCTCCTTATACACAATCGGCAGGAGGAGCCTATTGGACAAGAGATAAAACCTTAATCCGTAAACCGGGAGTAACAGCCGGGTTTAACTTCTAACCCCGGAGCTCCTTATACAGGAGCCTGGAATCCGACTGTTCAGTGGGATACTCTTTCAAGAAATACATTCAACCATCTTGGATGGCATTCTTGTCAATGTGGAGATGCACCAAACGGCATAGACAATGTTGAACATTTTAATGTTTCGCTTTATCCAAATCCGGCTAACAGGCATGTGTATATAAAAAGCGATCATTCATTTATTAAAAGTGTTGAAGTTTTTGATTTAATGGGTAAATCTCAATACTTTTCTTATTCAAATCAAACAGAAGTTTTTTTAGACACCGAACAGTTTGCAACTGGAACATATATTGTCAAAACAACATCGTTAAATAAAGCAGTTTCACACCATAAATTACTAATTCAATAATACAATTTAAGTTGTCCCTATTCAGAAAGGTATGTAAACACTTAAACCAAAACTGTGTTTATATGCCTTTTTGTTCTTTTAATCGCTTTTTTGCACATTAAATATATCAATTTCCACATCTCCACTTTGAAAACCAAGAATATGTACAAATCTTTAATTGTATTGTTATTGATAGTTGTTTCTACAGGTCTAATTAATGCACAAGAAGCGATATTAAAAGGAATGGTCAAAGATGCAGTAACAGGAGAAACTTTGATTCAGGCAACAATCACTTCAGGCGATAAGGGTACTATCACAGATTTAGATGGACAGTATCAACTCAATCTACCAACAGGTTTGCAGGAAATTGTAGTATCGTATGTTGGGTACAAATCACAAACATTAAGTATTAACATTGCTTCAGGGGTGAATACCGTCAATTTCAATTTGGAAGAGGACAATATCATAATCAAGGAAATTAACATAGTCGCTGATGTTGCCCGCAACAGAGAAACTCCGGTTGCATTCAGCACTGTTCAATTGGCTCGAATTAAAGAAGAACTAAGCGTTCAGGATCTGCCTATGGTTTTAAACAGTACACCTGGAGTTTATGCAACTCAGCAAGGTGGTGGAGACGGGGATGCCAGAATTACAATTCGGGGATTTAATCAGAGAAATGTTGCGATAATGATTGATGGTGTACCCGTTAATGATATGGAAAATGGTTGGGTTTATTGGTCAAACTGGTCAGGGTTGAGTGAAGTAGCAAGAAGTATTCAGGTTCAACGTGGATTAGGGGCTTCAAAATTAGCATTACCTTCAGTGGGAGGGACTATTAACATTTTAACGTCCGGAATTGAAAGCAAAAAACGCTTAAGTGTTCAGCAGGATTTAGGTATGTATGGATTTTACAAAACCACTTTATCGGGCACAACCGGCAGGCTTAAAGGTGGATGGGGATTAACTTTTACAGCATCCTATCGCCAAAATCAAGGATGGGTGGATAATACATGGTCTAAAGCCTGGTTTTACTTTGCAAAAATTGAAAAAATTATTGGAAAACACACGTTAGGTATTTCTGCTGTTGGAGCACCACAAGAACATGCACAAAGAACTTTTAAACTACAAATCGCCAAATATAATCTCGAAACCGCTGCTGAGTTAGGCGTAGATACGTCAACATTGGCAAGTACTCAACAATGGGGGTTGGGTGAACAATATAATTCACACTGGGGCTATCTAAATAGATGGACTTTGAATGGTGAAGATACTGTTTTTGACGGACGAAAAGCATTAACAGAAAGATTAAACTATTACCATAAACCACAATTTACGGTTAAAGACTTTTGGACTGTCAATAAAAAACTGAGCATTTCCAATATCATCTATATATCATTAGGCAATGGAGGTGGTGTGGCAAATGCCGGAAGCACTTTCCCTGTTGATAATGATGGATTAATCAATTATCAAACTATATACAACTCTCAATCAAATTTCGAAGCATCAAGCAGGATATTGCGAAGCAGCGTCAATAATCACCGGTGGTATGGGTTGCTTTCTACCTTTGATTACAATCCGAACAATCATTTTAATTTATCCGGTGGAGTTGACCTGAGAACTTATACAGGTACTCACTACCGCGAAATCTATGATTTGTTGGGGGGTAAATATCATATTGATAACGACACTCAAGGGAGAAATTTACACGAACCCAATGGTATCCAAAAAGATGTTGGAGATAAAGTGGATTTATTTTACGACGGGAAAGTGAACTGGGGAGGCGGATTTGCTCAAGTAGAATATAAATCAAGTGCAATCAGTGCATTTTTAAATATAACAGGGGCACTTACCTCATACAAAAGGATTGATTATTTCCTTGCTAAAGATTTAGTTTTGGAAGATACCACAATATTGCAAGCAGTAACATACTACATTCCTTATGTACATAAAGGTGATACATTTACTATAGACTCACCGGAAAGTCGTTTTTCTGAAACAGAAACAAAATTGATTCCAGGTTATACTATAAAAACAGGAATGAATTTTAACCTGACAGAACAACAAAATGTCTTTTTTAATACAGGATATATTGAAAAAGCTCCTCCATTTGACAATGTTTTTAACAGAAACAATCGAGCATATGATAATATAGTTAAAGAAAGAATTGTTGCAGGAGAATTAGGATATGGATTTAAAAGCCGGATTTTTAGTGCTAATTTAAATGCCTATTATACACTTTGGCTTAATCGCCCGTTAATTGCCAACTTTAGAAACGAAGATGATGAAGTAATTCAATTAAATGTGGAAGGTATAAAAGCGCATCATCGCGGATTAGAATTAGATTTCGCCCTAATTGCAATACCTAATCTGTTAAAATTTGAAGGGTTGGCATCAGTCGGAGATTGGATTTGGAAAAATGACAGTGATGCAACTTTAAAAAGTGAAGATGCAACTATCGAGGCTCCTTTTAGCGCAAATGGTGTGCATGTTGGGGATGCTGCTCAAATGCAGTTTGGCCTTTCTGCAAGAGTAGAGCCGTTAAAAAACCTTTATACTACTATCAAATGGACCTATTTTGGAAAAAACTATGCTGATTTTTCGCCGGATCAATTAACTGGTTCAAATCAAGACAGAGAATCATGGAAAATGCCGGATTATTATTTGTTTGACGTTCATTCAGGCTATACATTTAATACTCGAAAAGTTAAATATAGAATTGGTTTGAGCTTGCTCAATGCGCTTGACAATTCTTATATTTCAGATGCAAGTACCCGATTGGGATTTGAACCACGAGACATTGAAGTATATTTTGGGCAGGGGTTTCGTTTAACTGGTAATTTTGGAATTACTTTCTAAATATACAGACTTTATCTTAAATTTGTGGTAATATATCTAAATCATTACTACTAATTTTGAAATCTTGTCTAACTTAAAAACAACTCAAATTATCAGTAAAATCAGTATAAAGAATTTGATTTCGGAAATACCCTTTTCACTAACGGTTTAGATTTGGTGTTATGGCAAAACTTCTGTATGTATAGCTATTTTCTCACTTAACTCCAATATCTCGAAGTAGTTTTAATAAAAAATCTAACAATTTTAATATGCCAAAAATTTTAATTATTGACGATAACGAGATGATTAGAAAACAACTCGTTGAAGTTTTTTCATATGAAGGATACGAAGTAGAAGAAGCAATTGATGGTGTTCAGGGTATTGCTAAAATTAAAACCCAAAATTTTAATTTGGTTTTAAGCGATGTCTCAATGCCAAAGAAAAGCGGAATAGAAGTTTTAGAAGCAGCATCTAAAATTAAACCTGACTTACCTTTTATTATTATTACCGGAGTTGGATCTATAGAACAAGCAGTTGAAGCAGTTAAAAAAGGAGCATTTGATTTTATTGAAAAGCCACTTGATCTGCACAGATTACTGATATCAACCAGAAACGCACTTGAAAAAACCAAACTGATTGAAGAAACTAAAGATTTGCGGCAAAAGGTAACTAAAGTACGTCCCATAATTGGCGAATCACCTTTAATTGAAAAAATAAGATTAACAATTGAAAAGGTCGCTCCTACTGATGCAAGAATTTTAATTACAGGTGAGAATGGAACCGGTAAGGAATTAGTTGCCAGATGGATTCATGAAAAAAGCCATCGCAGTTCAGGCCCTTTTGTTGAAGTAAATTGTGCAGCTATACCATCCGAATTAATAGAAAGTGAGCTATTTGGGCATGAAAAAGGAGCATTTACTTCTGCAGATAGACAAAGAATAGGTAAATTTGAACAGGCTAACGGTGGAACTTTATTTCTTGATGAAATTGGAGACATGAGTCTTTCTGCTCAAGCTAAAGTATTACGAGTTTTACAGGAAAATACTATAACAAGAGTTGGAGGCGATAAAAATATAGCCGTTAGTGTCAGAGTTATTTCTGCAACAAATAAAGAATTGGTAAAAGAGGTTAACGAGTCGAAATTCAGGTTAGACCTATTTCATAGAATTAATGTGATACCCATCGAAGTGCCGAAACTTGACGATCGCAAATCAGATATTCCAATTTTATCTAAACATTTTCTCAATGAAATTAGCAGTGAATACAGCGCTCCGCCTAAACAAATTACAGAAGAAGCTTTAGAGGTACTTAAAAATTATAGTTGGAAAGGAAACATAAGAGAATTGAGAAATGTTATGGAAAGGCTTTATATTTTGTGTGATAATGAGATAACCGGCAATGATGTAGTTAAGTTTGTATCATACGGAAAATCAACCCAATCAAACCAAATCAATGAAAATCTATTTGAAAGATTCAACTCCTTACAGGACTTTAAAGATTATGTTGAACAATTGTTTATAGAATACAAGCTAATGGATTTAGATTGGAATATAACCAAAACCGCAGATATTCTTGGGATTCAAAGAAGCCACCTTTATAATAAGATTGAAAAGTATGGTTTGAAAAAAGAAGCATGAATTTGACAGTAATCCATAAAAATAATTATTTACCCTTCAAATTAACTTTATCCAATCTAAAATTCTATATGGCGTTGCATTAATAGGCACTTTTTGTGCAGGATTAGTATTGCTATCTTCTCCTATTTATATTATAGTTTTTGTAGCAATATTTGTTCTGGCATTTTACTTGATTACTGAAAGCATACAGTTTTTTTATGACCAGATTATTGAGCAATTTGCTATTCTTGCTAAAGAGTTAAACTTAAATCTAACAGTTTCGCCTAAAAAAAAATTCAGTATAAAAAGTCGCTTTCCTTTAATAAATGGAAATTATCTAAAGCGAAATATTTCCATTTCAACAAAAGATATCCTGATTGGCAGTGTTGCATTTCCACAGACACAAATTACCTTGGATGTTTTGCATTATGGGAATACCTTTACTATTGGAAGTGAGACAATATACTCCACACTAAAAAAAATTTGGGGTCATACCGACATTTCGTTGAATGACCCCAAATTTGATCGAATGTTTTATATCACTACCAACGCCCCTTCTTTTGTTAAAAATCTGTTGGATAAAGAAATACGCGATGTGATGAAAGAAAACATTTATTTCCAACAAGGAAAATTCATACTGGAACAAGCCCAACTTAAATACATCGAGCAGATTTCACTAATTACGGTTCATAGAAGGAAACGAATAGAGAAAGTGATTTTAGTGATGTATATGATGGCTAAAAAAATTGACAGCTTGAATAATTAAATGGCTCCAAATGTGATGGTAAATGTATAAGTCGTTCCATCATCCGGATCAGTATTCACCCATTTAATTTTCAAAACCTTGTTAGTCAGGTCTATAATCTCCCATGATTGGGTTTCTCCGTCTGCTATAATTGTCAATAGTGTTTCATCACTATTAAATGACCATGTTCCGGTTTCAGTTTGTGGATCATCAGGATCACATTTCGAAGCACCTTCGTCAATTGATGCAGAGCCATCGCTGTTAAAAGAAAAACTATCATCTTTTTCACAGGGTTCCATGTTTGCATACCAGTCAGTTATTCCTAAAATAGCAGGCGAAACCGTCCATGCAGTAATTCTCCAGTCTGTTCCGGTAAGTAATTCAGTATTTGATTTATCTTCTGTACATGAAGAAACAAGTACCATAATTACAGTTAAAATCAATAATAACTTTTTCATTTTAAATATTTTGTGTTAAAAATTGTACAAAATTAGTTCATTTTAAAATTAAAAGCCACTTTTTTTAAAAAGTATCAATGCCGATTATAAAAATTAATGCTAAGTGCAAAATCAGTTATTTAATAAAGTTTTTTGCTACTATAAGATCTTTGTTGCCAGTTTCATAAAAATAAAACCCCTGACCTGTTTTCATGCCTAATTGACCGGCTGCTACCATATTTACAAGTAAAGGACAAGGTGCATATTTTGGATTTCCAAAACCATTGTGAAGGACTTTCAGAATTGATAAACAAACGTCTAAACCTATAAAGTCTGCTAATTGAAGTGGACCCATCGGATGAGCCATACCGAGTTTCATGATAGAGTCTATTTCAGCAACACCGGCTACCCCTTCAAAAAGACTATAAATTGCTTCATTAATCATTGGCATTAGAATGCGGTTGGCAACAAAACCCGGGTAATCATTTGCAAGTACGGGTATTTTACCAAGTTTCTGAGATAAGTTAACTATTGTTTGGGTAGTTTGATCTGAAGTAGAATAACCACGAATAATTTCAACTAATTTCATGATAGGGACAGGATTCATAAAATGCATTCCAATAACTTTTTCCGGACGTTTGGTAGCTGATGCTATTTTAGTAATTGATATAGATGATGTATTTGATGCTAAGATTGCATTCGGAGCAAGTGTTTTGTCAAGAGATGAAAAAATTTTGAACTTAACTTCTTCGTTTTCCGTTGCCGCTTCAATTGCAAGATCAGCTTGTTCAATTGTTGAATCTTCCATTTTAGTAAAAATGGAAATGTTTGAAAGGGTCATTTCTTTTTGTTCTTCTGAAAGTAGTCCTTTTTTAATCATTCTGTCAAGATTACCGCCAATGCTATGAACTGCCTTCTCCAACATTTCTCTGTTTAGATCAAAGAGGCTGACCATATATCCGTTCATAGCACAAACGTGTGCAATTCCGTTTCCCATGGTTCCTGCACCAATTACTGCAATGTGATTCATTCTTATTTTATTTAAAGGATTAAAATTATCTAATGAATTGGCAAATATGCGGAAACTATCCGGTTTTTGCCATATAAATCAACATAAACCCTGATTTTTTGGAAGCCAAAATTATTTAACAATGCTTCTATATTATTTGCTTGATTTTCGTGCATTTCAAAAAAAAGGGTTCCCCCTGGCAGAAGAATTTGTTTAGCTAATGCGGAAATTGAATGATAAAAAATCAAGTTTTGATGTTCAGGAACAAAAAGTGCCAAATGTGGCTCAAATTCATTAACCTGTCGTGACAGAGCGTTTTTTTCTGAAACTGGAATATATGGTGGATTGCTTACAACTATATCGAATGAGTTAGGAATTTGATTTTTTATATTTGGATGCAACACATCACCGTGATAAAATTCTATAAACAGATGATTTCTTTTGGCATTTTCCTGAGCTATATCAATAGCTTTTTTACTAATATCAAGAGCAATAATATTAGCTTCTGGTAAAAGTTTTTTTAAGCCTAAAGCTATGCAGCCACTTCCTGTTCCAATATCTAATATTTGTGGTGCAACCATGTTATTTTGGTTGACAAATTTGGCAATCAACAATACTAATTGTTCAGTTTCTTGCCTTGGGATTAAAACATCAGGGGATACAATCAAGGGGATTTCTAAAAAATGAGTTTCTCCTAAAACATATTGAACAGGTTTGTATTGGAGTAGTTCCTGTAAATAAAAGTTGGCTAGATAGAATTGCTCTTCTGTAAGTTTGATACTTGGATTAAGGTAGAAGTTAATTTTTTTTGATTTTGTAACAAATTCGGTTACAAGAACAGCAATATTTTTTGCCTCTCTTATCGGGTAAATTTCTGACAATTTATGTTTTATATAACTAATCAGTTCAATCGGTGTTGGAAGCATCGTAAATAATTGTTACGGTTAGTAAACTTTTCAAGATTTGTTTTGATTAATTAGATGAACATTCTTTAACTAAATAAACTATTTCTGATGAAAACAATTCTGAACAAAACAATTTTTTATATGTTTCTGCTTTTAGGCTTTTATTCTATAAAATCCTTAGCACAAGAATGTGAGCCTTATTTCCCGATGAACGTTGGAACCAAAATTGAAATGACGAATTACGATGCAAAAGGGAAAAACGAAGGAAAAAATGTTATTGAAATTTTAGAGCAAACCCCAATTGAAGGAGGCATCTCTGCAAAGGTAAAAAGTATTATTTACGACAAAAAAGACAAAGAGACTTATAATACAACCTATGATATAAAATGTGTTGATGGAATTTTTTATATGGATTTTAAGAATTTTATACCGGCAGAAAGCAATGAAATGTTTAAAGGAATGGAGGCTAATATAGAAACAGATTGGTTGGAGTTTCCGACTACATTAACGGTTGGTCAAACTCTGCCAGATGGTGAAATGACTGTCAACATGAATAGTAATGGTTTAGCGCTGTTTAGTATGACTATTAATGTCAGCAACAGGCAGGTTTTAGCCCAAGAATCAATTACCACTCCTGCTGGAACATTCGAATGTTTTAAGATTTCACAAGAAACAACCCTTCGTACAATCATGAATATCACGTCTAAAAGTATTTCTTGGTACGCTAAAAATGTTGGTTCTGTAAGAAATGAAAATTACGATCGGAAAGGCAAATTGTTGGGTTATTCAGAAATAACTTCTTACCAGGAATAGATGCGTTTTTATCTGGTTTAGAGTACATAAAATAAACGGGGCAGTTTATGATTATACATAACTGCCCCTTTCATTTGAATCAAACTATACAAAGGACTAATTTAAACTATAGCTTTTATTTTTCAAGAATTGCATCAATATCATCCATTACTTCCTGAGTTAATAATGGAACTACTTCCAATGATTTTAGATTGTCCTCCAATTGACTGACTTTGGATGCGCCTAATATTACAGAACTGACGTTAGGATTTTTAAGACACCAAGCCAATGCAAGATGTGTCATACTGATACCTAATTTGTTTTTTGCAAAAGATGTCAATTTTCGTGTTTTCGAAATTCTGTCTTCTGTAAGGTTTTTGTCTTTTAACCATGCTAGGTTTTCACGCGATAAACGTGATCCGTCTGTAGGTAATCCATCATTATATTTTCCTGTTAATAGTCCTGAAGCTAATGGCGACCATATTGTTGTTCCTAATCCAAAATTTTTATACAATAGTTTATACTCTTTTTCAAATCTATCCCGATGCAGCAAATTATACTCAGGCTGTTCCATAACGGGGCCGATTAAGTGATATTTTTCAGCTACAAGGTGGGCCTCGGTAATTTGTTGTGCACTCCATTCCGACGTTCCCCAATACAAAACTTTACCTTGTTGAATTAAGTGATTCATTGCCCATACAGTTTCAGAAATAGGTGTATTTTTATCAGGACGGTGGCAAAAATAAAGATCTAAATACTCCAATTGTAATCTTTGAAGAGCGTCGTGGCAGGCTTCGAAAATATGTTTTCGACTTAGCCCTGTCTGATTTGGTTTTTTCCGGCCGTCTCCAAAAAAAACTTTGCTCGAAACTAAAAAACTGGTTCTGTCCCAGCCCATATTTTTTAATATTTTACCCATAACAATCTCTGATTTTCCTTGTGCATATATTTCAGCATTGTCAAAAAAATTGATTCCTGCTTCATAAG
This sequence comes from Sphingobacteriales bacterium, assembly GCA_016700115.1. NCBI lineage: Bacteria > Pseudomonadati > Bacteroidota > Sphingobacteriia > Sphingobacteriales > Sphingobacteriales bacterium. The sequence continues at coordinate 3,906,577 of CP064999.1, forward strand.
CTGCAGCTATCAATTTTTCGGAAGAATTATCTTCTATTTGAGCACCAAAGGTTACCCAAGAACCGAAAGACAATGCACTAACTTGTAAACCAGATGATCCCAGTCTTCTATATTCCATTTCCATAATTACGATAATTTTAGAAGAATAAAGTGATTAAATATAACAGCTATTCACAACTTTTTTATTGAGAAATTGTTCACTTAAACTTCCAGAAAAGTTAAAGATGTACTCAAAGTTGTCTGATAAATAGGGTTTTAGATTACCTTTGTGTAAAAAAACACAAGAAATGAAGTTCTTTATTGATACTGCTAATTTGAAAGAAATTCGCGAAGCTAAGGAGTTGGGAATACTTGATGGTGTAACTACTAATCCATCTCTTATAGCTAAAGAGGGAATTATTGGTAAAAACAATGTATTGGAACATTACTTGAAAATTTGTGAAATTGTAGAAGATGGAGATGTCAGTGCTGAAGTAATAGCAACAGATTATGAAGGCATGATACGTGAAGGGGAAGAGTTGGCTGATTTATCTGATAATATTGTTGTTAAAGTTCCAATGATAAAAGATGGGTTAAAAGCTATCAGCTATTTTACCAGTAAAGGAATCAATACTAACTGTACCTTAGTTTTTTCTGCCGGTCAAGCTATTTTAGCTGCTAAAGCAGGTGCTACTTATGTTTCACCATTTATTGGAAGATTAGACGATACTTCATGGGATGGTATGAGTTTAATTAAACAGTTAGTAGATATTTATTCAACGCAAATGTTTGACACAGAAGTTTTGGCAGCTTCTATTCGCAATCCCTTACATATTGTTAAGTGTGCTGAACTCGGAGCAAATGTCGTTACTTGTCCACTTAATTCTATTTTAGGGTTACTTAAACATCCATTAACAGATATCGGTTTGGAACAATTTTTGAAAGATGCCAGAAAATGGCAACAGTAAAAATCTTTCAAACGGAACTTTCTTTCTATTTCAAATGTTAATTGTGAAACTTTGATATAAAGTAGTTTTGTTAGTTCTTTAAAATAAGGGGCTGACTGGCTTTGACAGGAAAGTAGTCGGTAGGTAAGCATGTCGAGCTTTTGTTGTGTTGGCTCGTAAATCTCAGTACAGCAGCCATAACTGGCAACAATTCTTACAGATTGGCAGCCTAATCGGGACGATTAGATGCCTTTAATCTCCCGCGATGCACCTCTGCCCAATAGGGAGCTGCGGTCGAGGTTTCATAAAAGAAATTGGGATAGCGTACATTAGTACCTCGAAATAAACGCGAATTTTAATTGGGGGTAAGGAAGCAGTTGGTTCGTGTTGTTCCGGCTGTTTTACCAAAATTAATACAACAATAAACATGTAGAAAGCTTATTGAACCTTGCTCTGGACGAGGGTTCGAATCCCTCCAGCTCCACTTTAATTTCATCCGTTTGCTTTAATTTTTGCAAACGGATTTTTTTTGCTTTAAATAAATTCTTGCGATTCTGTATGATTGTTTTAACTTTGCATCAATTTTAAAAAATTAAAACATTGAAAACATGGGAAAAGGAGACAAACGCACCAAACGTGGAAAGATATGGAGAGGCTCTAACGGAAAGTCAAGACCAAATAAAAGCAATCGCTCTAAATCAACGACAACCACTCAATCAAACGAAAACTAAATATTCAATCATGTGAATAAAAAAAAGTCCGGGTATGTAAATATCCGGACTTTTTTGGATTAAAAAAATAAAAGGACTCCAGCCTAATTATAAGTAATTTCGAAAGTCCCAGAAGTTATATTATGTGTTCCTGTTCCACCACCGGCATCAGTGCATCCAAATTCAAATGAGCCAATAACCAGTTTTGTTGTTGTATTAAATGTAGTAAAAGTAATAGTGCCCGCAGAACTGATGCATTGAATATTACCTTGTAAATATGTTGCTGGGTTAATAGCTGTAAAATCATAAGTACCTGTTGCAAATGCACCACCATGTACTAATCGAACTTCAATAGTATCAGTTGCATTATAAGTTTTGCCGATAAGGTTTAGCTTACCTCCGGTGTCCAAGCCACTAACATCTGTACCTGACCAAGGGCTGCTGTCAATAAGTGCAGACATTGCGTTAGTCGGTGATGAACAAGGAGTACAGGGCCCACCACAATCCACACCAGTTTCACCTTGATTTTGAATTCCGTCAGTACAAGTTGGAGCAGGTGGATTATTACAAGGATTAGAACAAGGTCCGCCACAATCAACGCCCAATTCTCCTCCGTTTTGGATTCCGTCGGAACAATTTGGCATATTGGCACAGGGTGGGCAAAGTCCGGCAGCATCTCCACAATCTATTCCTGTTTCTCCCTGATTTTGTTCACCATCTGTACAAGAATAGTTTTGTTTACAAGCGCTTACTAATACAAAGGCCGAAAACAATATCACAGATAGCCATATTCGAGTCTTCATGTAAAAAAGTGTTTTTTAAATTTATAGAAATGAATAAAATTTGGCAAGCAAGATAGGAAATTTTTTTGGAAAAATCAGCACCTATTTCTTTAATGCTCTATTTGGTGTAGCAAAAGACAAGTTTTGGCAGATTCATTTGTTTAAACCTATAAATATATATAAAATGCCTGCAATTGATCAGGTTAACTTTTATTGTTTTTTAGCAATCATCCTTTCTTTTTCAACTGCCTTAAGTACATCTTGCGAGTTTTCAGTTGGATAATTACCAGAGAAACAAGCATAACAACATCCCAAGTTTTCAAACAGAGATTTAAGGTCATCTAAAGATTGATAAACCAAAGCGTCAGCCCCAATCTTTTTGCAAATGTCTTCATCAGAATTTTGTGATGCAATAAGTTCTGTAGTAATTGCCATATCTATACCATATACGCATGGATTTGTGATTGGGGGAGCAGAAGAGATAAAATAGACTTCCGCAGCACCGGCATTTTTTAAAGTTTGCACAATGCGCTTAGAGGTTGTGCCTCTTACTATTGAATCATCTACAACTGCTATCTTTTTACCCTGAACAACGGCACGAATAGGATTTAACTTTTTTTTAACGACATCTTCCCGTTCCTTTTGCGTAGGAGAAATGAAACTCCTTCCAACAAAATTATTTTTTACAAATCCACGACGATATGGAATATTTAAAGCTTCTGCCAACCCTGAAGCTGCGAAATATCCGGATGTCGGCACATCAATTACTATGTCTGGTTTAAGCCCGGCTTCAATTACCTTTTTTGCCAATACTCTTCCCATTTTTACTCTTTCGGCTGCCACTAGTTTTTGTTGAATGACAGAATCTTCCCGTGCAAAATAAATATGCTCAAAAACGCAAAAAGCCTTATTTAACGAATAGCCATCAGCAATGTGCACATTTTTTTGATTGTCAATCAGAATTATTTGTCCAGGTTCCAAATCTTGTACCAAATCATAATCCAAATAATCGAAACAAGTTGATTCTGAAGCAAAACCATAAACTGGTCCTTCACCGGTATTGCGTTTACCAAATACCAAAGGACGGATTCCATGTGAATCTGTAAAAGCTAATAGTCCGAAATTGGCTATTATCGCAATAACTGAATAAGCACCTTTTACTAATTGTTGGGTAGCTTTAACAGCATCAAAAATATCTTCAGGTGAAACTTTTTGTAAATCTTTTTTGACTAGTTCAGAAGCAAAAATATATAAAATCAACTCCAAATCATTAGAAGTCTCCGGTAAAATCTTGTAGTCATTATAGAGAATGTTTCTAAGCTCTGTAAAATTGGTTACGTTGCCATTATGAACCATTGCCAGCCCGAAAGGATAATTTGCTGAAAATGGTTGAGCATTTTGCATCAAATTTGCTCCTTGTGTAGTATAGCGAACATGACCTAAGCCGATGTTTCCTGGCAACATAGACATGTGCCTTTCTTCAAACACATCACTTACTAAACCTAATGCTTTGCGTAAGTGAAAATATTCCTTAAAAGTTACGATGCCGGCAGCGTCCTGACCTCTATGTTGCAAAGATGTAAGCCCAAGCACTATATCGTAAACCACAGGGCTATATCCAGTAAATCCAACTATTCCGCACATAAAATTATAAATAGATTAAAAAGAGTCGCCTTTGCAGTGTTTGAAAGGTTTTAGCCGCTAAACAATTTTGCTAGTGTTTTGCTATATAATTCATATTCAACTTGTAAACCTCTTTGTTCTACTTCCTCGAGTGAGTTTACACCTGTCAAATCTACTTTTTGTTGAGCTATGACCTGACCTGTATCAACTCCCTCATCAACATAATGTATCGTAATATAAGTTTCTTTTAACAGGTTTTCATAAGCCCATTTATAAGCATTTAACCCTTGAAAACTACGAGTGTCGGCAGGATGAATATTGAGTATCCTTTGGGGATAAGTTTTGATAAATTCAGGGGACAATATACGCATATAACCAGCAAGTACGATATAATCAATTTCAAAAGGATGAAGTAAAGTTAAGACCTCCTTGTCGTACTCCACACGTTTTTTTCCTTTAGAATCCAAACATAATGTTTGAATTTGATTTTCTTTAGCCACTTTTAGTCCCAATGCCTGACAATAATTAGAAAAAACCAAAGATATATTGCACAAATCTTTCAAAATGCCATTCTTAACTTGCCCTATAATTTGCTGCATATTGCTCCCGCGTCCTGAAATAAAAATGGCTATATTTTTCATGGCTTCTAAAAATCGGGCATTTTTCGGTTAGCGATATCTTTTCTGTAATAATGATCTTTGAAATAAATTTTTCCTATCGCCTCATAAGCTTTTTGCCTTGCTTCTAGAAGAGTAGTCCCCTGTCCTACTATGTTTAATACCCTACCTCCATTTGACAAAATCTCACCATTTTCGATTAGCTTTGTTCCTGAATGAAAAACAATTGCAGTTTTTTCTGCTTCTTTGATTCCTTCTATAATATTGTTTTTAGCATAGGTTTTTGGGTAGCCCTTTGCGGCCATAACTACATCAACAAAATAACCGTTGTGAAACTCTGGTTGGTTCTTCCCTAAAGTTCCGTCATAACATGAGAGGGTTAATTTTAGCAAATCTGTTTTTAGGGATGGTAATAAAACTTCAGTCTCAGGGTCTCCAAAGCGAACATTATATTCCAAAAGTTTAGGACCCTCTGGTGTTACCATAATGCCGAAATAAATAACTCCTTTGTAATTAACCTGTTCTTCGTGTAATCCTTTTAAAGTTGGATTAACTACTTCTTCTAAAATACTTTGGTGCAACTCAGGTGTATAAAAAGGCAATGGACAATATGCACCCATTCCCCCTGTATTTGGGCCATTATCACCATCGAGTAATTGCTTATGGTCTTGTGAAGGGTGCATCAGTTGAATGTTCTCTCCATCAGTAAAACCTATGATGGATATTTCGTAACCGGCAAGTTTCTCTTCGATTAAAAAATCCAGAAACTCTTCACTTTCACTGTAACGATAATCTCGGTTTAGTTCGTTAAGTGCGGTTTTGGCTTCTTCTATAGATGAACAAACATATACTCCCTTGCCTCCTGCAAGTCCATCATACTTTATGACAAGGTTGCCGTTTAACTCTTCAATAAGATTATATGCCTGAGACAAACTTTTAAACAACCAAAATTTTCCTGTACTGATGTTATAGTGTTGCATAAATTTTTTGGCCGTAATCTTTGAGCCTTCCAATCTTGCGGCTCTTTTTGAAGGACCGAATACTTTGATATTAGTGTCTTCGAAAAAATCAACTATTCCTTTTACTAATGGAAGTTCAGGTCCTACAAAAATCAATTCTACTCCTTCTTTGATGCAAAAATTCTTGATAGCTTCAAAATCTGTCGAATCTATAGGTATATTATTGTTTGTTCCGCCATTGCCGGGAATCAAGTAAATGTTTTCAGCAGGCACACTCTGTCCAAATTTCCATGCAAGTGCATGTTCCCGCCCACCGGAGCCTATAATTGCTATTTTCATACTTGACGTTTAATTTTACTTTTTTTGAATTTAAAAAGTCTTGTTTGGGTTAAGAGCTTTATGTCACACTTTTTATTCTTCCTCAAATAAAATTTTTTCTCTAATCCGGTATATGTTCAAACAACGAAGGAGCTCCTGTATATCTAAAAAAAGATTTTCGCTCATAGCAATATCATCTAAAGCACTGGTTATTATAGGTAAGTTAGAATATGCAGCTATTTCTTCCATAACCTCACTATAATTTTCTTCGATGAACAAAATTGCTGCCGGTTCAACTGATTCATTATAAACTTCCAAAAACAAATTGATATCGTTTGAATTTTTTACCAATCTCACTTCAGAAAAAATACCATAACTTTCTATCATTGCTTTGGCCTTTTCACAAAATGGCAATGCTTGCTTAACATCTGTGATAATTGCTATTGCACCATCTTTTATAATTTGATGATAAAACAAGTTCGCACAAATTCTGGACTTTGGATGCAAAGCCTGATTGACAATTAATTTGTGTCCTGTAACTGATTCATAAATCTCTATATATCTTTTTGATGCTTCATCTATAATTTCCTTTGGTAAAGAAGTTCTGTACTGACCATTGACTTTATTTTCAATTAACCATTGCCGGATAAACTCTTTATCAATCTGACGGGCATGTTCTGGATTTGCATTGTAATCTATCTTATTCCAAAATCGAGAGGAATCCGGTGTATGAATTTCATCTATTAATATGATTTCATTATTCAGAACTCCAAATTCATATTTTGTATCAACCAGTATAATGCCTTTTTGTTCTAATATTTGTTGGCCAAACGTGTACAGTTCTAATGCTTTTTTGTGCATGATGCTGTATTGTTCTTCTGTTACAAATTTCTCCATAACCAACTCTTTGGCACTGATTGGCCGGTCGCTTTTTTCTTTTGTTGTTGGAGTAACTACAGGAGTATTGAATTTAGAATTTTTGGTTAATCCATCGGGTAGCGATACTCCCGAAAAGGTTCTTTCTCCCTCTTCATAACCTCTCCAAACCGATCCACTTAAATAGCCTCTGACAACCATTTCAACCCGGATAGGTTCTGCTTCTTTCACTAAGGTTATATTGGGATCAATTTGTTTGATGAAATGATTTGCTATGATGTGTTCAGTTTGTTGAAACCACCAGGATGACAAAGAGTTTAAAACAGCACCTTTGTTCGGAATTGGTGTTTCGAGAACAAAATCAAAGGCAGATAGGCGATCGCTGACTGCAATCAGACGGGTTGATGAATTGATACTGTAACTGTCGCGTACTTTACCGTTATGTAGGCTTTTGAGTTGAGGAGTGGTAAAAAAAGTTAGCGTTTGAGACATGTAGTTTTTTATTTAAAGTGCAAAGATAAGAATTAATGGCTCAGTTAAACGCAATATGGTCAATTTGGTAGAGTCTCTGAATGATTCGTAACTTTAAATTCTCATTTCAAAGTAAACTGAATCTGGAGAAAAATATCTGCCAACCAACTTCATAATATTCTTTCCAAATTATTAAGATAGAGTGGTTTATATATGGCATAAATAAAGTTTTGAAATGTGTAAAAATTACACGAACTTTTTTAATTCAGAATTGGTTTAGCTAAGTGTAATTAGTACACCTTATTTAAAAACAAAAACAAATCAACCATGAGAAAGAAAAATGCTCTTTTAGTTATTGATGCGCAGTATGATTTTTGTCATCCTAATGGCGCTTTGTATGTACCTGGTGCAGAAAAAGACATGCATAAGTTAAACAAGTTTATCGGCAAAAACAGTCTTTTTATTGACCACATCTGCATAACCTTAGATTCTCATCCTGTAAATGATATTTCTCATCCATCTTTTTGGATGGATAAAGATGGTAATTTTCCTCCCCCATTTACTCAAATTACTTCTGCCGACATAAATTCAGGAAAATGGGCACCCAGATTTTCACCACAGGAATCTATCAAATATGTTGCAGCATTAGAAGCTCAAGGGCAATTCCCTCATTTTATTTGGCCAGAACATTGTTTAATTGGGTCAAAAGGAGCTGCTTTACACGATGATTTAATGAATGCACTCATAAATTGGACTCGTGCTGGTAAGTGGTATCAGGCAGTTACAAAAGGAACATACCCATTAACCGAACATTTTGGAATTTTTATGGCACAAATCCCAGTGCCTGATCGTCCTGAAACTCAACTAAACCAAAACCTAATCCATACACTTGAAAATTATCAACAAGTATTTCTTGCAGGCGAAGCAAAATCGCATTGTGTTGCAACAAGCTTGAAACAAGTGATGGATTTTGCTCCCGGACTTGCTTCTAAATTAGTAGTTATTGAAGACATTATGTCCGATGTTCCAGGATTAGGACACTTAGGAACTCCAATATATGAAGCTGCCAGAAAACAAGGTATCCGTTTTGCCTTTGCAAATGATATTGTTTTAGACTAACCATGTAAAACCCTTTTTTAAACAATTTAAAATTTACTTACCATGCAAGACATACTTGTTCAGGATCTCGACTTTAACCTAAGTTTCAATAATTTTAATCCGGAAGATATTCAGGTAGATGATACAGTAAATGCTGTATTTGTTGTTGATGTTTCTCCTTCTGTCAGTGGGTATATTCATGAACTCAACCATGCTTTAAATGATTTTGCAGTAACTATGCAACAATCACATATCGCTGACCGGTTATTGGTTTCTGTTATTGAGTTTAACGAAAATGTAAAAGTCAAAAGCGGGTTTCAACCTATCAATCAAGTTCATGATTTTCAATTTAAACCCTATGGTGGAGGAACTGCATTATATGATGCCACCCTAATGGGATTGAAATTAGCAACCGATTACCGGAATAATCTGGAAGCTTCCGGTGTAACAACAAAAACTTTGCTGTTTATCATTACTGACGGAGAAGACAACCGATCGAAAAATCAGGCCAATGTAGTAAATAAAATGCTCAATCAAATTTTGGGCAATGAACGCAATGCCTTTTCATTTGTAACCGTATTGTTTGGAGTTGGAGATTCAGCTTCTTTCACCAAGGCAAAACAGGAAATGGGTATTCAACATTTAGCTCAAGTTGGTGCAACAGGAACTGAAATCAAAAAAATGATTGGATTTATCAGCCGTTCAATTTCAAGTTCGGTTGCTAATACCAACGTCAATTTTTAGAATTTACCTAACCCGTGAAGAAGCATGCTACTTCACGGGTTTTTTGTGATTTTGGATTCTATTGCTTTTTAGAAACTTTATAATTAATACAAAACAACTGTGTTTATATACAACACAGAATGCAACTATTATGTCATAAATTTTTTTATCATTAATAATGCTAAAAATATGAATTCACAAAGATTTTATACCACGCTACAAAAAGGTACCACTCATACTTTACATTGTCAGGATTCCTTTTTAACATATTTGACCAAAGCGAATCTATTTTTTTCAGTGGTTGCCGACGGTTGTTCGGGGGGTATTGATTCTCAGGTTGCTTCTTCACTTACCTGTAAGTTAATACGAAAAATTTTAAAAGAAAATTCTTTTAACGAGAACTTCTTATTTGATTGTATTGGGAAAAAAGTGATTTCACAATTCATGGTTGAACTAAAACAAGTCAAAGAACAACTTAGGCTTTCACAAGACGAATTATTGAGTACTTTAATTTTATCAGTATGGAAAGAAGGCAATTTATGGGTCTCTGTTTTGGGGGATGGGGTGGTTAGTATTCAAGATAAGATAAGCATTTTTGACCAACAAAATCAACCGGATTACCCTGTCTATCACCTATCAGACGATGAAGATAATCTTCAACTTTATTTGAACAGTCAAATTTTGAAGGCTGAAAATGTTAGAGAATTTTCCATTTCAACTGATGGAATCTTGAGTTTTAAAAGCTTCGAAGAACCTGCTTCAGATAATTCTGAGTTGGTTCTCCCCTATTTTTTAACTGATAATTATTTATCAACCTCCATGGCTATGTTGTCCCGTAAATGCAATATTCTACACCAAAAATACGGTCTACAACCTGCTGATGATCTTGCCATAGTTCGATTTAAAAGCTGCTAAATTTCAAGTTTTAATTAGGTTATTAATTTTTTATAAGAAAAAAGTATTCTTAATATGAACGCCATCACCCAACATGGAACTCAAATTACTTTAGAGGATATTCATGAAATTCACAGAGGTGGAGAAGGGAAAATTTTATTGGTTTCGGAACTTCCAAACACGGTAGCAAAAATATATTTAGATGAAAAGAATGTCATTTCAGATTCCCAAATTAAAGCGCTATCTGTTTTAGACAAAGATTTTTTTGTGAAGCCAACAGAGTTAATCAAAGATAGTATAACCGGAAAAACTCTTGGATTTCTAATGCCGTACTTAAATCAGGATTACATTCCGTTATGCACTTTGTTTAGTGAACCTTTTTGCAGGAAAGATCAGATTTCTGAAAGAAGGAAACTTAAAATTGCAGCAGATATACAGGCAGCTATTAAACTGGCACATAAAAAGCATATTATCATCGGCGATTTGAGCGGTTTTAACATTTTAGTTAACAGGGTTAATGACGATGTAAAATTCATAGATGTTGATTCTTATGGCACTCAGGTAAAATCCCATTCCGGAGTTTTGTATGACGAAATCAGAGATTATTATTACAATGGTGTTGTCAGTCAGGAAAGCGATTGGTTTGCATTTGGAGTTTTGTTGTTTCAACTGCTTACCTATCTACATCCATTCAAAGGGGTATTGCCCTCTTTTCCAACCTTAAGGAAGCGAATGATCCACCAAATTCCTGTTTTTTCTAATCAACATAGTATCACTATTCCAAAATGCTACCAACCGATTACTGATTCTCAATTATTTAATCAATTTGAAGCTATGTTTTATAAAGGATTAAGAAAACCGATTGATTTGAATGGTGTCGCCTCATCAAATGTAAATCAAAGGTTTAAAAATACAACTCCTACTACCACTCTCCCCAATCATGCTCTCGAAATAAAAAATCTATACGAACTATTACCCGGTGAAATACCTGTAGAATGGAGCAATACAACTCAAAAGGGAGCTTTGAAAACCAACCTTCAATGGATAATTTTTGACCTGTCTCAAAGGGGATTTCCCAAAATTGTCAATAAAATTCCCCGCAATTTGGCTGATGAAGTTTTTGCTACGAATCGCAACATCGTTGTAAGAAAGGGTGAAAACCTCGGTTATCTTATTTCTAATAACCAGATCACCTTTTTAACCAATGTCGTTTTGAGTAAAGATGCAAGGTTTGTTTGCTTTCCAAATTTGCTGGCAGTAGTTGAAACCAACTATTTAAAGCTGGTTCATTTGGACAAAATAAGCGGAGAATTTGTCGAGGTTCATCAAATTCCAGTTTTCGGACAAGGCATTCATATACACAACAATTCGATGTGGCAGATAGTCGGTGGTAAAAGATTTGTTTTTTACCATTCCGGAAATACACTATCAACCGTATTTTGCCCTTTTCCAATTCATTCAATCATGAACAATAACAATCATGGACTAATTAGCTATTTTTCAAACTCAGATAACCACGAAACCGCCTTGAATTCTACCTACTTTAGTATCAGACAATTACAATTAAATCTAAATATTAAACATGGGGTTGTTTCAGGGATGAAGCATTTTGCATATTTACCTTCGACCAAAGAAGATGGAATCATTTTCGAGCCTGATGACAATCAATTAATCATTCGCAGAACTGAAGATTTCTCCATAATTGAAACAATTGACTGTTTCGAACTTTCTGAAACTGATCAATTGTACTATAGTCATGCAGGCATAGTTTGCCTTTGTACTAACGGAAAATTAATCTTGTTAAACAAACCTGTAAAATGAACCCGTTTATGAAACGAGCAAATTTTTGGAAAGGGAATTCCTAAACTAAAACTGTGGAGGCTAAGTTTGCTCGTTCCACTTTTTGAACATTTCCGGACGGCGAATCTTTGTTCTGATAAGAGATTCCTGAAACCTCCATTGTTTGATGTTTGCTTCGTGCCCTGACAATAAAACTTCAGGCACCCGCCAATTATTATAATCCGGCGGACGGGTATAAACGGGAGGAGCTACTAAATCGTCCTGAAAAGAATCTTCCAATGCCGAGGTTTCATTGTTTAATACCCCCGGAATCAATCGTCCAATACTGTCCACCAAAACTGCTGCTGCTAATTCTCCGCCTGAAAGCACATAATCACCAATAGAAATTTCTTTTGTAATCAAATGTTCTCTTACCCGTTCATCCACCCCTTTGTAATGACCACACAATAATATAATGTTGTTGCAAAGCGATAACCGGTTTGCGATTTTTTGGGTAAGCAGTTCTCCGTCGGGGCTTAGATAAATGACTTCATCGTAGTGCTTTTGCGCTTTTAAAGATTGGATACAACGGTCAATCGGTTCTATCATCATGACCATTCCTGCCCCTCCGCCATATTGATAATCGTCAACCTGTCCGTACTGGTTGATGGCATAATCGCGCAATTGATGTGTTTTAATGGTTATCAATCCCTTTGTTTCGGCACGTTTTAAGATAGAATGTTGAAACGGGCTCTCTAAAAGTTCGGGTAATACCGTAATAATATCAATCTGCATGGCAAAGGAAGAAGTTTCAGTTTAAATCACATCATCCAGAAAAATAGCTCCGGATAAAGATGACGGGAAAACTATACTAAATTTTATATCGCTTTATTCTTTCAGGTTTTCAGGTCATAAAATTACCTTCGAGCAGTTTGCCGTCTTTACAGGTAATTATACGGGAAGGGAACTTGTTTAAAGTAACTAAATCGTGAGTTCCTATTAATACGGTAGTTTTTGCCACTTGATTTATACTATACAGCAGCCGTATAATTTCCTCCGACGTTTGCGGGTCGAGATTTCCGGTTGGTTCGTCTGCAAGGATAAGTTCGGGGTTGTTGAGCAAGGCTCGTGCAATTACCACTCTTTGTTGTTCACCTCCGGATAACTGATAAGGCATGGCATATCGTTTTTGAATGATGCCTACATTCAACAACACAATTTTAATTCGCTCGTCAATCTCTTTTTCGTCTCTCCAGTCAGTTGCTTCTAAGGTAAATCGAAGGTTATCGTCCACATTTCTGTCCATGAGTAATTGAAAATCCTGAAAAACAATGCCCAATTTTCTTCTTAAATAAGGCACTGTTCTCCAATTGGAACGTTTGAGGTCGAAGCCCGCTATTATACCGGTTCCTGTTTTTAAGGGCAAATCGGCATACAGGGTTTTTAGCAAACTGCTTTTACCGGTTCCTGTCCTGCCAATGAGGTAAACAAATTCACCTTCTGTGATGCTGAGGTTGACATTGTTCAAAACCGGGTTCTGATTTTGATAAATGATGGCATCGCTCAACAGGATTACCTCTTTGCCCTTTGGGGAAAGATTTGGCAATTCAGTCGTATTATCGGTATTATGTTGCAAATTTTCCAAAATTTTATTAATCGGGTTAATTGGATATGACAGGACAAAAAAAGGTTAATCCTCTTTTTTATTGCCAAATTTTCTGAACAATTCCTGAACATGCGGATTGTTCATGTCAATTTCTGTTTTGGGGTATTTCATATTGAGTTTTCGCATGGCTTCTACCGTAGTTTTGGCAATTAAATACTCTTTATACCAATTTTTATCAGAGGGAACGATTGTCCAAGGATTATCTTCACCACAGTGCGCAAGTACATTTTCATACGCTTTTTTATATTCCGGCCACTGATTGAAAATCACCAAATCTTCGGGGCTGTATTTCCAGTTTTTTTTAGGTTCGGTCAGGCGTTCAAAAAATCTTTTTTGCCGTTCTTCTTCTTGCACATGTAGGTAAAATTTAAGGACAATTGTCCCGCAATCTTTCAATAGTCTTTCAAAATCGTTGATGTGCCGGAACCTTTGATGAGCAGTTTCATCGTCTATCCAACCATTTACCCGCGTTATCAAAACATCTTCATAATGAGAGCGGTCAAAAATATGAATCAATCCTTTTGCCGGTGTTTTTTGATGCACCCGCCATAAATAATCGTGTGATAATTCTTCGGAACTTGGTTTTTTAAAACTCCTCACATTTATACCCATCGGATGTACTTCGGTAAATGCCTTAACAGCTCCGGTCTTTCCACTTGCATCAGGGCCTTGCAAAACGACCAACACCGCCCATTTCCCTTCGGCAAACATCATGTTTTGAAGGTCGGCAAGCTCTTCCTGCAGTTCAATTGCTTCTTGTTTTATGTCTTCTTTATTCAACTCTTTGGGCGGTAAGGTCGAAATTTTATCTAAATCATAAGTTTTCATGGACAATTGATGGATTTATGTTGTTAAAAACAGGCAAAACTGCAAAAAATATTCTGATTTATTATTGATTGGCCTAAAGTTTTAACCGCTGGCCTTAAATTTTAAACGCTAAATCCTGAACATTTCCCGCAATCCTCTTTCAGGTACTTCAGGATTCTCCTTTAACCTGTAAAGAAATTTTCAAATCATTCCAATTTTTCCCGTCGGCATTGTTTTGGCTTGCTTAATCTACTCAATTGCCATCCAAGTTTAACCTGAAACAAGACCTCTCCGCTTCTGTCTGTTGACGTAAATACCGGTTAGAAGGGATTGGAGGGATGTTTTTCTAAATTTTTTTGCTGCATTTTTTTAAGTGCGACATGGCTTTGCAATAGTGCAAATCGAATTTGTTTACGTGCGACTCGGCTTTGCAGTAGTGCGAATCAAATTTGTTTAAGTGCGACAAAGCTTTGAGGTCGTGCAACTTCGGTTTGCTAAATCCATGAGCAGATTTGAAGTAGTGCGATACTAATTTGCTAAAGTGATGAGCGGTTTCGCAAAAGTGCTTAGCACATTTGAGGTTGTACGATTCAATTTTGAAGTAGTACGATACTTTTTTGAAGTTGAATGTAAACTGCACTACATCAAAAGGGCATCGCACTTCAACATTAACGAGCTGCACAACCTTAATTTCACAATATTCTTAATTAAAACATCAAAGCATGTAAACATCTTTGGGCAGATGACTACCTTAGCCGCAAAAAAAGTCATGGCAATTTCTGTGAAATCCTGTACCGGAAATCAGGTGGAGGAGTACCTTAATGATTTAGCCTTTTGGCGGATAACCGTATTCAGGGAGTTTCCTTATTTATATGAAGGCGATATTGATTACGAGCGACAATATTTGCAGACTTTTTTTAAAGCGCCGGATTCCATTTTGGTAATTGCTTTTGATGACGGTAAAGTTATCGGAGCATCCACCGCATTGCCTTTGAAACATGAAACTGCCAATGTAATTGAGCCATTTTTAACCTCTCAATACCGCATTGACAAAATGTTTTATTACGGAGAGTCCGTACTTTCAAAACCTTACCGGGGAAAGGGAATCGGAAAAGCATTTTTTAATCACAGAGCTTCTAAAGCAGTTGCTTATGGTGCAGAATACACTTGCTTTTGTTCGGTAATCAGACCTGAAAATCACCCGCTTCGCCCGCATAGTTACCTGCCATTAGATAGTTTTTGGCAACAAGAGGGATTTGTAAAACATCCGGAACTTATCTGTAAAATGAGTTGGAAAGACCTTGATGAGCAACAGGAAACTGAAAAATCGCTGGTTTTTTGGGTAAAAAAACTGGAGAGCCGGAAAGACTTATAACAGCAAATTTGTGCAAAACAGAATGTTTTCCTACCTTTCGGGGGCGATATTTTATTGAATAAATCAAGCTTTCCGAACTATGCAAAACTTTACCCGTCTTTTTGATATTCCTTATTACCAACTGGAAAAATTCCCTTTAGAAAAAAGTATCGGTGGAAAAACAAACGGAAGTTGGCATCATTACAGCACTTCAGAACTGATAAGTCAGATTAATAAAGTCAGCCTTGGCTTGTTGAAACTGGGGTTAAAGCCCGGAGACAAAATCGCCATGATGTCGTTTTCCAATCGTCCAGAGTGGAACATCATGGATATGGGAATGCAACAAATCGGGGTAATCAATGTTCCGGTCTATCCCACTATCAGCCCTCGTGAATATGAATATATTTTTAACGATGCGGAGGTTAAATACAGCTTTGTTGATGGAGAGGTATTGGTCAGAAAAGTAAGAACTGCACAGCCACAGGTTCCTTCCTTAATAGATATTTATTCCTTCAATAAAGTAGATCAGGTAAAAAATTGGGAAGAAATATTTGAGGAAGGAGATTTGTCGGAAGTTGAGTCCATTAAGGCGGGAATAAAGCCCGAAGATATGGCGACAATCATTTACACTTCCGGCACAACGGGCAATCCAAAGGGGGTCATGTTGTCGCATCAGAATATTATCAGCAATATCAAGTCGAGTATTCAGTATATTCCCTTAGAAGCCGGAAATCAGGCATTGAGCTTTTTACCGCTCTGTCATATTTTTGAGCGCATGGTGTCTTATGGTTATCAAACAATTGGCGTAACCATTACTTATGCTGAAAACGTTGAAAAATTGGGTGAAAATCTGTTAGAAGTCAAACCCCATTTTTTTACCACAGTACCCCGATTGCTCGAAAAAGTCTATGAAAAAATATATCACAAAGGACATGCGCTTACCGGGGTTAAAAAGAAATTGTTTTTCTGGGCATTAAGCCTCGCCGATCATTACGAATACGATCAGCAGTTGGGATTTTTTGAGAAAATTCAATGGGCGATTGCCGACAAACTGATATTCAGCAAATGGCGTGATGCCTTAGGCGGAAATGTAAAAGGCATCATTACCGGTTCGGCGGCATGTCCGGTTAAAATGGCGAGGGTATTTTCTGCCGCCGGCATCCCTATCCGCGAAGGTTATGGTTTAACCGAAACCTCCCCGGCATTAACCATCAGCCGTTTCACCAAACACGGAGCCTTGTTAGGCACGGTTGGCCCTGCTGTTGAAGGGGTAAGTTTGAAAATTGCTGCCGATGGTGAAATCCTTGCCAAAGGCCCCAATATTATGATGGGATATTACAATAAACCCGAAGCCACAGCCGAAGTGATAGACTCAGACGGCTGGTTTCACACCGGCGACATCGGAGAAATGGTAAAAGGCAATCATGGATATGAATTTTTAAAAATTACCGACCGCAAAAAAGAATTGCTCAAAACATCGGGGGGTAAATATGTCGCACCCAATCCGATTGAAACCATGTTTAAGCAGGATTTTTTGATTGAGCAAATTATGGTGGTAGGCGAAGGTAAAAAGTTTGTCTCCGCTTTAATTGTTCCTGCCTTCCCTTCACTCAAAGAATGGGCAAAAGAACATCATGTTGAAGCAGCATCCAATAAAGAATTGCTCTTACATCCAAAGGTGAAAGAAAAATTTGAGCAAACGGTTCAAAACTATAATGCCTATTTCAGCCATATCGAGCAAATCAAAAAGTTTACGCTTCTCACCGATGAATGGACAATAGACACCGGAGAACTAACCCCTACCATGAAACTGAAACGAAGGGCAATCATGCAGAAATTTGCCAACGAAATTGAAAACATGTATGCCGAATCCTAACTCCCCTACCCTGTTTTTTCTCGTGTTGTTTGTTGTGTTTGCGGGAATTGTATCGTGCCAGCAAACCCCGGTTGACAATCAACATCATCCCAAAACAACCCAACAACCCGACAAAACAGAACCGGCTATCGCCATAGATACGACTGCTTTTGACTGGCATTTTGAAACCAAAGAAGATGATTCCGGAACACCGAATACTACTATTTATCTGATTTACAAAGGTGTTAAATACAAAGCCTCGCGGGGAATAGGCGAGTTTCAAAAACTGCCCCGAACCGAATTTGAACAACCTCATTACGCAGTACCAAAAGAGGCAATCACGGCTGTACAGGGTTATTGGGCAGGGTTGTTGCAGATATATTATGCAGCAACAGAAAACAATCAAATTGTAGTGTACAAAAGAACCACAGATGCCGAAGCACCGGAACCGGAAACCCCGGTTTTTGAACTTGTGATGCATTTAGATGCTGCAAGCACGGTAAAAAAGGAATAGATTTTCATTCAAACACCTTAAAAATAAGCACCTGTAACTTTACAAAACGTCCAATATTTTATACTACTTATTTACCTGACAATGATATTAGTTCCCCCTGAAATTTTAGAAAAATATGGAGCAAAGCTAACCGAATACGAAAAAGATACGGTCATTTTTTCAGAAGGCACTGTCGCTTATAATTATTATCAAGTGAGCAATGGTTTGGTGAAAATGACAAATTATGGGGATGGGAGTGATTTTATACAAGGTTTGTTTGCTGAAGGTGAAAGTTTTGGCGAACCTGCTTTGTTCGGAGATTTCCCCTATCCTGCTTCAGCAATATCTGTTTCTCCGGTAAAACTATGGGTGCTGCGCAAACATCATTTTATTGACTTACTCAAAGACCATTTTGATATTTTTTATCAACTAACCCGGATCTTGAGTTTAAGACTGCAATACAAATCTTTTATGCTTAAAACGATTACCTGTGAAGATCCGGACGAAAGAATAATTTCCGTTTTAGATTATTTTAAACATAAGATGACTAAACATGCCTCGAGTGGTAAAATGTTTGCCAATCCCCTGCCACTGACAAGACAACAAATTGCAGATTTAACCGGACTGCGAGTTGAAACAGTTATCCGAAAGATTAAACACATGGAAACCAAAGGAAACTTTAAAATCATCAAACGAAAAATTTATTTCGTTTCGTAACAGACCGGCATGTTTGAAAATCTGATTTATCTTGATTATTATTTGTTCAGTTTAATGAATGGGCAATGGCATTGTGCTATTCTCGATGTAATCGTTCCTGTTTGGAGAAGCCAATATTTTTGGGCACCACTTTACCTGTTTTTTCTTACCTTTTTATTGCATAATTATTCCCTGAAAACAACCGCGGTAATCGTTATTTTTCTGGTATTAACCGTGGTTGTCAGCGATCAGATAAGCGCAGGAGTTATAAAATCACTATTGCCACGAATGCGACCATGTAAAGTACCCCAGCTTATCGAAAGCATCCGTTTGTTGGTGCCCTGTGGTAGTGGTAAAAGTTTTGTATCTGCCCATGCCACCAATCATTTTGCTGTCGCAGTTTTAATAGGCAACCTGCTAAAGCCTGAATTTCCGCGCTTGCTACTTATACTTTTAATATGGGCTGCAACCATAGCTTATGGCCAGGTTTATGTAGGTGTTCACTTCCCTTCGGATGTGATTTGTGGGGCATTTTTGGGAATGATTATTGGATATTTAACCTTGCGTATGGCGAAGTTTTATATTTCATATCAAAAAATAGCGTTGTTTCCTTCCTGATTCAGGAAAATATGACAGTGTATTTGATAAAAAATCCAACTTATAAAATGTTAATTAGGTAACTTTGCGGAAATTTTTCTTAGAATTTACTCATCATTTTACATGAAGGCTTTTTTACACGCTTTTCTAACCCTTCTAATATCTGCTCAATTTTTATACGGACAAGAAGCTATCGTTAAAGGCACTATATCAGACGAGCAAACCGGAGAAACACTGATTGGTGCCAGCATTCAAAATGGACAAGCCGGCAGAGGAACTACAACCGACCTGAACGGACAGTATGAACTGAAACTTGAACCGGGTAAACACACCATCAAATTCAGCTATGTCGGGTATAGAGAAGTATCCAAACAAATTACCCTGTCCCCTAATTCTGTCATTATCTTAGACATAGCATTAGGAGAACGCAAAACAGATCTCGATGCAATCGTAGTCAGTGCGAGTCAATATCAGAAAAGGCTTGCAGAAGAGACCGTTTCTATAGATGTAATTAAAAACTACGTAGTCGAAAATACAAATGTCCGCGATTTAGCAGAAGCTGTCGTAAAAGTGCCCGGGGTCAATGTAATTGACGGGCAGGCAAGTGTACGGGGAGGTAGCGGCTATGCTTACGGAACCGGAACAAGAGTTCAGGTTTTAGTGGATGATATGCCTTTAGTAACCGGAGATTACGGTGAAGTGAGATGGGATTTTATCCCCATGGAAAATGCCGAACAAATAGAAGTATTAAAAGGTGCTGCATCCGTAGTTTATGGTTCATCTGCCTTGAATGGGGTCATCAATGTTCGAACGGGTTTTGCCAAATCAAAACCTGAAACAAAACTTACTTTGTATCAGGGGATTTACTTTAACCCAAGAAACAAAAGAGCCAAATGGTGGAATTCAGTGGAGCAGCCCAATTTTACCGGCTTGTTTTTTTCGCACAGGGAGAAAAAAGGACAATGGGATTTTGTTACCGGCATTAACGGCAGCCTGATGGAAAGTTATCAACGGGAAGGCGACACCAAACAAATCCGGATCAACTTCAAATCGAGATATCGCCATCCCCAAAATGATGGATTAACACTTGGGGTTAATGCGAATACCATGTTACAGAAATATGGCCGCTTTTTTATCTGGCAAAATGCGGACTCCGCAGCCTTCTTTGCTTTTGGGGGTGAGGCTTACGACCGTTATTCCTTGATAAATGTGGATCCTTATCTCAATTATATATCCCCGAAAGGATTGACTCATCGCGTAAAAACGAGGTATTACCGCGTTACGCGGTACAATGCAAGAATGGAACCGACAACAGTTTCTAATACCATGTTTGGCGAGTATCAGTTGCAGAAAAATTTTCAGTTTGGTCTTGTCGTTACCGGAGGAATTGTAGGAAACTATTTTAACGGGTTCAGCAGTATTTACAAAGATGAAGATTTGGTCATCAACACCTATGGTTTTGCCGGATATCTTCAGGCGGAACAGAAAATAAAAAAACTCAGCATTGTGGGTGGATTGCGATATGAGACCAATACGGTGGATGTTTTGTTAGACACACTTCAGACCAATACTCCCGTTGTTTTCAGGTTTGGATTGAATTATGAACTGGCTAAATCTACTTTTCTGAGGGCTTCATTCGGACAGGGTTACCGCTCTCCTAATTTGGTCGAAAGATTCATTCAGGAAGATTTGGAAGGATTGCTGAATATTTTTCCAAATCCGGAATTATTGCCCGAACAAGGATGGAATGCTGAGTTGGGAATAAAACAAGGGCTTAAACTCGGCGACTGGCAAGGAACGTTTGATGCTGTTTTGTTTTGGACCGAATATCAGAATATGACGGAGTTTGTACTTACCAATGTAGATGGAAAAATTGGTTTTCAAACACAAAACTCAGGAAATACCCGCATTGCCGGCTGGGAACTGGGGTTAAACGGAGAAGGAAAATTTGCCGGCTTACCCCTAAGATTATGGGGAGGATATACCTTTAATTATCCCGGTGATTTGGAATCAGATACTTTACAACGGAGAATAGGCCCCTATTTAAGCAATCTTTTTCAGAGTGTCGGTGGAGTCGATTCCTTGCAAAACAGCATTCTGCGCTATCGTTTCAGAAATACGGCAAGGTTTGATATTGAAACTGATTTAAAAAGATTTACCATTGGTTACAGTTGTTCTTACAACAGTTTTATGGATAAGATTGACAACGTGTTCAATATTTTTATTCAGGGGCTTGAAGAATTCAGGGCAAAACATGATAATGGTATCTGGGTGTCGGATGCCCGGTTGGCTTACAAAATAGATGATCATTCCACGGTTGCCCTGATTGGAAAGAATATTTTTAATCTGGAATATGCTTTGCGTCCCGGATTGATGGATGCCCCTGCCAATATTACCCTGCAATACAAGATTAAGTTGTAATCAATTTAATCATTCTGTCTGCCGATATTATCCTTTTTGGTTAAAAACGATTTCCCGGTTCCTGATTTTTATTGAATCGTTTAAAAAAGTTAGAAAGGATATTCACTTTTCACTCCATTTTATATTTACTCAATAGCTATGACTGAACAAGAGTTACAAGAATTGGTAAAAGCATTGCAAAATGGAAACGAGCAGGTTTTAGATCAGATTTTTTTGAGTTCATATCCTGTTTGCAAAGTTCAGCTAACCAAACTAACTCAGTCGGAAGCCGATGCCGAAGACTTGTTTATGGAATCTTTTTGGGTGTTACGAAACCAATTATTACAAGGGAAAATCCAAAGTGCAACCAATCTGAATGGATATATTTTTACAATTGCCCGGAATCTTTGGTTGAAACTCCAACAAAAAGAACAAAAAATGGTAAAAGCTTCGGTTGATGAAAAAGATGTTGCCGAATTTTTAACCAAGATAACCAATCAATCGGACGAAGAGGAAGAATTTGAATTTGAAGGAGCTACGGATAAGGAACAAAACATTCAGGCGATAATCCGGGCATTTGGAAATTTGGGAGAACAATGTAAAAAATTGCTCGAAGGTTATTTAATCAACAATATACCCTTGAAGGATTTGCAAATTTCATTGGGTTATAACAATTATGACACTATCAGAGCAGCAAAATATCAATGTAAAAAGACGTTGATTGATAAATTCAACAAAATCAGAAACCGCCATTAAATACCAACTACCATGAACACTCAGGAACTTTACGAAACTATCGAGGCTTACTTAAACGGCGAAATGACTGATGAGGAAAAAAACGCTTTTGAGGCTCAGTTAAATCAAGATGAATCGCTTGCCCAAGAAGTACAACTTCATGCAGATATAGTTTTAACCCTTCAATCTCAGCAAAAATTTAAACACAAACAACATTGGCAACAGTTGCTTGCTGATGAAGCTAAGAACAAGCAAGCGGAAACAAAAGAAACCATAGTTTTTAACCCGGCAAACAACCGGAATAAGTTTGGGAACTTCTTGTTCCGGATTGCAGCTATCCTATTGTTGGCAGTAGGGACTTATTTTGTGTGGCAACAATTCACAGATTCCGATAACCCCGGACAATTGGCCTGGCAGCAATGGAAAGAAACTGAAACAACAAATCAATGGAGTGGAATCAGAGGGACAGGCGGCAACACCGCAGATGCAGAAAAGGAAGCATTTACCAATGCTGTTGAATTATACAAAAACCAACAGTATAAAACAGCCATAGAAAATCTAAACGCTATTCCCTTACAAAGCGCAATTTACCCCGACGCGCAATTGCTGCAAAGCATGAGTTATCTGCAACTGAAACAACCCGGCGAAGCCATTTCAAGACTAACGGTTTTAGTGCAACCTGAATATGATCACCTCTTAAAAGATCAGGCAAGCTGGTATCTTGCTTTAGCCTACCTGCAAAACAATCAGACACCATTCGCAAAGGAACTGTTAGAAAAAATAGTTTCAGACAAATCAATGCACTGGGACAGAGCCGGAGAGTTACTCAAAAAAATAGATTAACAGTTCTCTAAAAAGCTGCTGTTGCATTAATTACCAACGATACTGTTTCAAAATCAGAGGTTTGATTTCTTTATAAGGAATTTCTATCCAAACATCCGATTGTTTTTGCGTGCTGATCAGATAATAGGGAAAGAAAAAAGTGATTCTGTCCTGGTAGATAAGAAAGTTGTTAAAGTTTTTTGAGTTTGGCAATGTAGCTTCTGCGAGCATTAAGCTGTCAACAGGAAAACCGGATGCTTTTTTTTGTTCCGCAATCCTTGGTTTTATATACTCAGAAAGTTTATTCAGATAGTCAGATTCCGAATGGAAAATTCTATCTAATGTCAATAATTCACCATTTCGGGCATCAAAAGTAAATCCGTGTTCAAGATATTCGGGATATGCGGCTTCTACATTCCGATAGAAAGTAGTTACTTTTATGGACACCAGATTTTTTTGTTTCAGTCCAATTTTAGTTTCAATATTCAGCTCTCCGGCTTTACCGGTTTTATCTTTGCGTTCCGGGTTTGATTGTGATATTTTGATATCTTCCTTAAACTGCAAAATCTGAGACTGGATATAATAGGCAACTGCTTCATTTATTTTTTGCTGAACAATGGAGTCGTTATGACCGGTTAACTTTGGCAGAGAAGCTTCTATTTTATAGATCGGATTGACATGATCTTCATTCAGACTTACAGTTTGAATGGTATAACCGGCAAAATTGCAGCTATTTAGAAAGACAAGAAAATGGAGAACCAACAAACAAGAATAAAAACCTGCAAAAAAACGGAGATGGTTAATCATGCTGAATTCAGGCGTTACTTTTATTTAGGCTTAAAGTGGTTTCAGCAAGAATATTGGCAGTTCTTAGCCTGATTCTATCATCGGCATTTTGGCTGATATGCTCCAAAACCTTACGTTCATTGATGTTTTTGAGTTTTGAAAGAGTATCTAAATTGTCAACGGATGCAACAGCGGTAATTGCTGACGTAAAATAAGCGGCAGTTCTGTTTACCCATTGATTAACCGTACTGTCAATCAGTGTGGTTATTCCTTTTTCGGATCTTATAATTTCAGCGATCGGGTGATTTTGCAACGCCAAAACAGTTTCTACTATTCTCCCCTGTGATTTGAGGGTAGAAAATTCTGATTTGCGTTTAAAACTTTCTGCTTCTGTGCCGACATATATATTACTGACTCCGGAACTTCCGGATGCCATAACACGAATTACAAGCAGGTTCAGGTTGATTCGTATGTTTAAAGCCGGAACCATATATTTTCTTTTAGCACTTTCTATCTGTGCTTTCTGGACTTCTTTTTCATAAGCTGCATTGACAAATACCGCAGACAAAAGTTTGGAATCCCTCAAATATTGCTCGGCTTCTACTCTCCTCAACAGTTGACCTTCTGTTGTAACAACTGTTAAGTTGGCAGCACTAACCTGCCCCTGAGCTTCATTGAGCGAAAATTCTACATCAATGCCATATTGTTGAAAACATGTTTGAAAAGTTTTGGGGTATAAATATTTCATTAACCCCATCATTGGCGCTAACCCTCCGTCTCCTCCGGCAAACTGAATGAATCCGTAAGAAAAATTCGCTTTGTCATAAGTATTCAGAGCATCAAATTTGCCTTCATGCTCAGATACAAATTTCAAAGCTTTAGCCTGAGATGCATTAAGTCCAAAACTCTGAAACTCTTGTAAGGATATTTTATCAGGAGAAACCTGTCCAAAATAGGATATCCCTTTGGTATTGATGGTATATGCGCTTGCAAAATGAGATCTAAAAACCACATTTGGGTTGCCGTTTAATGCCGAAGCAGGTAACATGATCCGGTATTCGGTGTAATCTCTCAGAATGGTAAAAGTCAGGTCGCGCTCATCTTTTCCTGTAATTCCTTCTAAAAATTCGGTTGAATTGATGATTGCGGGTTTATTTCGCCAGAACTTAACCCTTTGTTCCTGAAATTTTTTGATGGCTTCAATGGTTTTTACCAACTTTGATGGGGGTATGGAATCGGTTGAACCGGAAGGCGGCGATTCCTGTGCGGGTATTGGTTTGAGCAGGTTTAATTGTTCTAATCTTTGCTGAATTTTACGAACATCATCCGGATTATTACCAAAATTGGTCGCTCCGACAGGGGCTGACAATCCATTTTGCAGGAAAGGGATGCCAGAAAATTCTTCAACCACAAACCCCGCTCTTGCTTGTAAAATCTGTTGTAATTTGTTGGCATCCGGTTGTACAACAGTTGTGTTGAGAAACATCAAAGAAGCATGTTTCGGTTTGATTTGACCGTCAGAAACTCCGCTTTGGGGAATTACAGTTTGCTGAAAACTGCGAATGGCGGCAATGGTTTGAGGGAGGAACTGACTGTTTACCGCCTGAGAATCAGCATTAAACGGACGCTCATTGTTAAAGTGTATGGAAGATAAAAAACCAAGTCGGTTTAACTGTTCCTGCACTTTCCGAACATCTGAAGCAAGATTTACCGCATTATTTCCAACCGAATCGCTGATTTCTATCAGGTATTTAAAGGTCAAAGGCGAATTTACCGGAATATTCACCTCAACGTCCTCATCCTCCGGATCTGTAACCGGGGTATCGTTTCCGTTTTGATGATCGTTGCCGGCGTTGTTAAATCCAACTATCAGCTTTTGTCCGATACTCAGATTGTCAGAATTCAGATTATTCCAGCGGCGCAAATCTGTGATCAGAATTTTGAAACGGCTTGCAATACCCCAAAGTCCGTCACCGGCCTGAACTATGTAATAGATTGGTTTTTGCGTGGAGTTGTTGTCGGTTGGCGCAGGGTTATTGTTGTTTGTATTGTTGTTAACAGGTGGCGGATTGATAACCGTTGCTTTTTTTACCAAAATTTGCTGACCTACTCTAAGTGAATCGTTCGTCAGATTATTCAACTGACGAAGATTTGCGGCTGTGGTGTCGAAAATAAAGGCAATAAGATTAAGCGTATCGCCCGCCTTAACGGTGTACCATTGATCTGAATTGATTTGCCCTCCCGAATTTGAATTGCTGTTTTCTCCGGTGTTAATTCCATTCAAATTTGCAATCGTCAGTTTCTGCCCGATAAACAAATTATTGGTCGTCAGTTTGTTCCGCGACTTTACCTCATCCACAGTATCTCCATATTTTTTTGCGATACTCCACAAACTTTCCCCCGCTGCAACGGTATGAACAATAGTCTGAGTTCCAACATTGTTGGTCATCGGATTATTTGTGGTTGTATTATTATTCGTTGAAGACGTGTCCGGAATTTGAAGCACCTGACCAATTTGCAGCGCATTTGAAGTAAGATTGTTCTCTTTTTTTAAAGCATCTACGCCCACATTAAACTTTGTGGCAATCGCCCAAAGCGTATCTCCTGAAGCTACTACATAAGTTTGACGGTTTGAAAAGCTTCGCATTCTGATTTTACCGATGACAGAATCGGGAATCAACAATTCCTGCCCTGCAACAACAACTCCATTGGATAATTGATTGATTTCCATCAAATCTACCATCGAAATTTGGTATTGAAGGGCGATGGAAAACAGGCTTTCGTTTGGCAATACAGTGTGTATCATAATTTGGTCAAATGTCTAATCACGGATGAAGGGGGAAATTTACAATTTCTTGGTTAAAAAATGACATTTTAATGAAGTTTTGGTGCTGTCCGGTTTTTTTGAAATGCTGAAACTTTCCTTTTTAACCCGCCTTTCCATTTTATCTAAAGACCTGAATAAGTAAACGTGTAAAATTACCCGGATTTAGATTTTAGAAACTGCTACTGCTAAGGCTGAATTAAATTAAATTTAGTTTGACTAAAATTCAATCCGGAGGCGATTCCAAAAATCAAAACGGTTCAAAGTTTAACTTTGAGGCGATTCCAAAAACCAAAACGGTTCAAAGTTTAACTTTGAGGCGATTCCAAAAACCAAAACGGTTCAAAGTTTAACTTTAAGGCGATTCCAAAAACCAAAACGGTTCAAAGTTTAACTTTAAGGCGATTCCGAAAACCGAAACGGTTCAAAGTTTAACTTTAAGGCGATTCCGAAAACCGAAACGGTTCAAAGTTTAACTTTAAGGCGATTCCGAAAACCGAAATGCCTCAGAATCTAATGCGGAGGTGATTCCGAAAACCGAAATGCCTCAGAATCTTATGCGGAGGCGATTCCGAAAACCGAAATGCCTCAGAATCTTATGCGGAGGCGATTCCGAAAACCGAAATGCCTCAGAATCTTATGCGGAGGTGATTCCGAAAACCGAAATGCCTCAGAATCTTATGCGGAGGTGATTCCGAAAACCGAAATGCCTCAGAATCTTATGCGGAGGTGATTCCAAAAATCAAAATGCCTCAGAATCTAATGCAGAGGTGATTCCGAAAACCTAAATGCTATTTAACCATAAAAAATGACCTTTCAAAAAATCAATAGCTGATCTAATTAAATTGTGGCTATATGATTGATACCCCAAAAAGGGGATATTTATGCAGTAGCCGTCTGATGAACAGGTTGCTGAAACACAGCTTTCAAAATCTTTAGATTTTAAAAAAAATTAACGGAAAAGAAGGTGTATAATTGAATGGTAAAGCGGCAGTAAAGAAAATTGACGCGTTCTGCTTATATTGCGCGGAGTTTAATTTTTTAACGGCAAAGATATGAATTTCAGAATAATTTATTTAACCTGCATCATTTTGATGAACAGCCTGAATATGATGGCACAAAGCAAAGTTAGCGAAGCAACAAAAGCATCGGAACGCTTAAAAAACAAAACAATCAGACAGGATTTGAATACTCGTTCGGTTGTTTCCGGAATCGAATTTAAGAATGTCGGGCCGACAGTGATGAGCGGAAGGGTTACTTCAATCGCAGTTTCTCCTGCCGACGCAGCGCATTTTTATGTAGCATATGCTTCGGGAGGATTATGGGAAACCCGCAACAATGGAATGTCTTTTGAGCCATTGTTTGACGAAGAAATGGCAATGACAATCGGCGACATTGCGGTAAACTGGACGGTTTCACCTCCCGAAATCTGGATAGGAACCGGTGAAAACAATTCGAGTCGCTCATCCTATTCTGGAGTTGGGATTTATAAATCAGTTGATGGCGGGAAAACCTGGGAAAACATGGGCTTGCCCGAATCACATCATATCGGCCGGATTGTTTTACATCCCTCAGATACCAAAAAAGCATGGGTTGCTGTTTTGGGACACCTCTATTCTGCAAACAAGGAACGGGGAATTTACAAGACAGAAGATGGCGGTAAAACCTGGAAACAAACCCTTTATGTAGATGATAATACGGGCGGTATTGATTTAACGATAGACACCAAAAACCCTTCCCTGCTCTATGCTGCGATGTGGCACAGAGAAAGAAGGGCATGGAATTTTACGGAAGGCGGAAAAACTTCAGGTATCTATAAAAGCACGGATGGGGGGAATACCTGGACTTTGGTGAGCGGGAAAGGCTCGGGTTTTGCAGAAGGTAAAATCGGGCGAATCGGATTGGCACTTCATCCTTCCGGTGTTTTATTTTCCGTTCTGGACAATCAAAACTTCCGGCCGGAAGACCTTTCCAAAGAAAAAGACACGACAAAACTTGAAAAAAAAGAATTGCGGAATATGAGTCGTGATGAGTTTTTAAGTTTACCGGAATGGAAAGTAAAAGACTTTTTAAGAACCAACCGTTTTCCGGAAAAATATGATGTTAAAACCATAAACGGGCAAATCAAAGAGGGGAAAATAACGCCCAAAACTTTGGTGGAATATTTAGAAGATGCCAATGCAGTGTTATTTGATACCCCTGTTGTTGGAGCCGAAGTGTATCGTTCTGACAACGGAGGCATGACCTGGACTAAAGTAAACAAAGATTATATTGATGATCTATACTACTCTTATGGGTATTATTTCGGTCAGATCAGGGTGGCAGACCAATCTACTCAAAAAATTTATTTGTTAGGCGTTCCATTGATAGCCTCTGAAGACGGAGGACAAACATTTAAAGCAATTGACGGGGACAATGTACATGTTGATCATCATGTTTTATGGTTAAATCCCAACAGAAGCGAGCATTTGATAAACGGGAATGATGGCGGGGTAAATATCAGCTATGACGATGGTAAACACTGGATAAAATGCAACACCCCGCCTGTTGGTCAGTTTTATGCCATTGCCGCCGATAATCAGGAGCCTTTCAACTTGTACGGCGGGTTGCAGGATAATGGCGTTTGGACCGGCAGCAGTAATTATTCTCCCGGTGTTGGATGGCATCAGGGCGGAATTTATCCTTACAAAGAATTACTGGGAGGAGACGGGATGCAGATTGCAATAGATAACCGTAACCCGCAGTTGATTTATACCGGATTTCAGTTTGGAAATTACTACCGGATTGACCGCAGTACAGACGACTATACCCCCATTGCACCTAAACATGAATTAGGAGAACGGCCGCTGAGATTTAACTGGCAGACCCCGGTTTGTTTATCGGTTCATAACCAGGATATTGTCTATTTCGGGTCAAACAAACTTCACCGTTCCATGAATAAAGGGGATAGTTGGACTACTATTTCCCCGGATCTGACCAAAGGCGGGAAACCGGGAAATGTGCCGTATGGAACCCTGACAACCATCAGTGAATCGCCTTTTACCTTTGGTTTAATTTATGCCGGCACTGATGACGGTTATATCCACCTGACAAAAGATGGAGGCAGTACGTGGACAAAAATTTCAGACAAACTGCCGCAAGACCTTTGGGTCAGTAGCCTTCAGGCATCGCCGTTTAAAGACGGAACTGTTTTCGCAGCATTAAACGGATACCGTTGGGATAATTTTTCACCTTATATTTTCCGGTCTGATGATTACGGCAATACCTGGAAACAATTGGGATTAAATCTGCCACTTGAACCGGTAAATGTGATCAGACAAGACCCTGTCAATAAAGATTTGATTTATGTCGGTACAGACAATGGTTTGTATGTTTCAACGAATGGCGGCATTGATTTTATGAGTATGAAAGGCAAACTGCCGGCTGTTGCCGTTCACGATTTGTTGGTTCATAAACGGGACCAGAAATTGGCGGTCGGTACGCATGGTCGCTCCATTTATCTGGCAAATGTCAAACATCTTCAAATGCTGTCTGAAGAAATCATTGCAAAACCATTACATCTTTTTGAACTTTCTGAAATCAAATTCAACAAGAACTGGGGGCGAATTTTTTATAAATGGGCAGAACCCAATGAACCCTCACTCAATATTCCGGTTTATCTCAATCGGGCAGACAGTGTTTCTATTTCCATTTATCTGCCAAAATCAGAGGAAAGGCCGGATAGTTTATTGTTAAAAGAATTGAAGTTTGCAGGAGTAAAAGGCATCAATTATTTTCCATATAATCTGACTTTAGATGAAAAAGCAAGAGAGGCTTATCAACAAAGCATGAAAAAAGACGTTCCCAAAGATACGGCACCTCCTGTGGTAGTCAAAAAAGCAGACAATGGTCAGTATTATTTATTGGCCGGAAGTTATCAGGTCATCGTTGTTGCAGGAAATAACCAAGAAGAAAAAACGCTGGAGGTCAGTAAATAAACTAACATAAAATTAACCAATAATTTAACTGAAAAAACACAAATGGCTTTACAAATTGGAGATGTAGCACCGGATTTTACCTTATTCGATACCGATAAACAAAAAGTTTCCCTGTCTGATTTTAAAGGAAAAAAACTGGTGCTCTTGTTTTTCCCTTTAGCATTTACCGGAGTTTGCACGAAAGAGTTATGCGAAGTCCGCGATTCAATCGCCGATTTTAACCATCTTAATTCCGAAGTAATTGCTATTTCGGTTGACTCTCTTTATACACTTAAAAAATTCAAGGAAGACCAGAGGCTGAATTTTACCTTACTTTCAGATTTTAACAAAGAAGTCAGCGCACTTTATGATTCGCTCTATCCATTGTTTGGCTTTGGCATGAAAGGAGTTTCAAAAAGATCGGGATTTGTAATTGATGGGGAGGGAATTGTTCAATATGCAGAAGTTCTTGAATCGGCTGCCGATATACCCTCATTCTCAAACATTAAAAGAACCCTTGAAGAGTTGGAGAAATAAAAAAGACCACCCCTGCTAAACAAAGGTGGTCTGAAAAACTATTATGAAAAGCACTAAACTTTAAAAACCGGCACGCCCCATGTTTTATCTGACGAGTTCGAGATATCCACTCAACTTAACAGGTTTTTGTTGGGTATTGAGATATTGAATTTGGTAAAAATAAGTTCCTGCGGGAGCTTCTTTTCCCGAATTGTTCCAGTTACCATCCCAGGCTTCAGAATTCCGGTAGTTTGAAGTTTCAAACATTTTATCCCCCCATCGGTTAAAAATTGTAAGCTCAATATCAATTGATTCAAAACAAGCAGCATCAATGCCTGAAATAAGATAAGTATCGTTTATCCCATCAGCATTGGGTGAAAAACCGGAAGCTGCTTTTAACTCACATGCTTCTGTTTCTTCCGGAACAACAGTAACCTGAATAGTAACTGTAGCTGAACTTGAATTTCCGTAACTGTCTGTAATGGTATAATTGAACTGATCCGTTCCGGTAAAACCAATATCTGGGGTATAAAGAATACTGTTGCCCAAAATCAAAACAGTACCGGATAAAGGGTTGCTTACCGATGAAATTGTGAGAATCTCTTCTTCCGGGTCTGAGTCATTGGCTAAAACATCAATGGTAACCGGTTCTCCCATCGCAGTTTCAGATAAATCGTTTTGAGCAATGGGGGGTAAATTCGATTCAACCACCTGATTCACAGTTACGGTAACAGAAGCCTGACTGCAATTTCCAAAATTATCGCAGATTTGATACACAAAAGAGTCGGAGCCGGAAAATCCAATGGAAGGGGTATAAATAATTATACCATTAGCCTCGACTGTTAATGTCCCGTTTGAGGCATTGCCAATATTACTGATACCAATACTGGAACCTAAGTCATTGGACAATACATTGATTTCAACGGAAACATTTTCATTCGTTGAAACAACATCGGGCATCGCAAAAACCAGATCTGTAATAATTATGGTAACCGTTGCTTCGTCGCAATCTCCTGCCGGATCACAAATCAAATAAGAGAACTCATCATTTCCGGTATATCCTGTATTGGGTTGATAGATAATTTGTAATCCATCAATAATAACTGTTCCAAATTGTGGTAAAACCGGGATCGAGTTGATGATTAAATCCCCCGGTGCATGATTAGCATCACTATCGTTCAATGAAACCGGAATATTAAGTGTGGTATTTTCCATGCCATATACAATATCATCTTGTGCAATCGGCGGAACGTTTCCATCGCCGACCGAAATTGCCACATAAGCCGTATCGCATAAAGCCGGAAATCCGTCATCACAAGCCATGTAGGTAAAATAGTCAATACCCTGAAATCCTGCACCCGAAACATAAGTAGCCTCACCTGTCTCAGCATCCAAACCGACTGTTCCATGCATGGGATTTGATAAAATGGAGGCAGTCAGTGATTGGCTTTCAGGATCTGTATCATTTGCAAGTAATGAAATAATGGCAGTTCCACCTGAGGATACGGCAGCAAAATCGTTTACCGAAAGCGGATATTGATTGGAAGGGGAAGCATTGCCAACCGCTACTGATACTGTTGCGGTAGCACATAAATCATTTGAATTGCAGACAGTATAAGTAAATGTGTTGATTCCGTTAAATCCAGAGGTTGGGGTAAAGGTAATTGTCCCATCCGGGTTAACGGCAACCACCCCATTCGGAGGGGAGGTAGTATTGCTGATATTAAGGCTGCCTCCCTGAGGATTGCTGTCGTTTGTCAGAACAGGAATAGTTACAGATTGCCCTTCATTCGTTTCCGCCATATCGTGATGAGCAATCGGGTTTTGAGGCGGATTTCCGGCAGGTAAGACTGTAACAGCGACAATAGTTTGTTGACAGTTGCCAGAATTGTCACAAACCTGATAGAAAAAGTAGTCTGAACCGGTAAAACTTCCGATAGGGATATAGGTAAATGTGCCGTCCGTATTAGGAATTACAATTCCATTGGAAGCCAGACTATACGACAAAATTGTCAAATCATTTCCAGGATCGTTGTCCAGCACATCTATGGTAATGGAAGTGCCGAAAGGCGTTTGTACTACATCGGGTTGAGCCATATAATCCTCGTTCTCAGGCATTGAAGATTCGGTAATTGTAAAAAATACCTCAGCATTTGTACAGGCAGAAGAATTACAGGCAGCACATATCGTATAAGTAAGAAAATCAGAACCTGTAAAGCCATTATTGGGCAAATAAGTGATGTTGCCATTGCTCTCTACGGTTGCAGTACCATTTAAAGGAGGGACACTGATACTAATGTTTCCTGAAAAAGACTGACAAATCTCAGCATCATTGGCTGCTACATTTACAGAAACAGGAGAATTGGCATTCGATACAACCGCATCTGTTGAAGCATTTGGCGCAAAACATCCTACTTCAACATAAACAAATGCCGTATCACAAAGCCCTTGCTCAGTACAGCCTGTAATTGTAATCAGATCAGTTCCGGTGAATGTGGGTAAAGGGGTATAAATCAAACAAGTACCGGTCAATTGGCTGATGCTCATATTGTTTCCGGATAAAGCAGAAGTTAAATTGACATTTGTTAATCCTTCAAGACTACAAAAAGAAACACAAACCTCTAAAGGCGTTCCCTGTTGAGTGCAGGTTTGTTGTTCGTTCATACATTCCTGAACTACCTGAACAAAAACCGAGGCGGAAGCACAAATTCCATTAGTATTACAGACACTATATGTAAAGGTATCGGAACCGGTAAACCCATTATCAGGAGTATAGGTAATCTCCAAGCCATCATTACTGATTACCGCATTACCATGAGCAGGTGTCGTTACTTCGTTTACAGACAATAGCAGCCCGTTCGGACTATCGTCATTTTCCAATACAAAGATGGATGCCTGAACATTGATATTGGTTAAAACAAAATCATCGGAAGGTAACGGAGGAGCATCATCACAAAGATTACTGATAACGACAAATGCAAAAGTAGTCGCACAATTTCCGTTATTATCACAAGCTGTAATTGCTACGAGATCTTCACCGCTGAAACCGGTTTGTGCGCTATAAGTAAAACAACCATTCACATCAGGAGCAGAAATATTGCCATTGATTGCCGAATATTCATACAGGCTTATGTCAGAAGCGTTCAGGTTGCAAAATTCGGGACAAAAATCAGAACTGCCATTTACAGGCAGGCATAAATAGATATCCGGGTCGCAGGGAGGAGGTGGCGGTTCAACAACTATGGTAACCGTAGCAGTATCGCAAAGCGGGCAATTGTTGCAGGTTACATAAGTGATCATATCGGTTCCTGAAAATCCGGTATCGGGTGTATAATTCAAACTGTTATTGCCGGGTAAAAAGGAATAAGTTCCATGCAAAGGCGGTGATAGCACTACGGCAATTGATACGGGATTATTTGTACATAGAGGATCGTCATTCTCTAATACAGGTAAAACGAGTGAAGTTCCGGAATATGGCATTGTTTCTCCCCCGTTAAAGGAAAACATATCTCCGTTAATCAGAGCTGTATCTGAATTTGCAACCGGAGGCAAACAGCCAACATGAACATAAACCACAGAAACAGAGCAAGCTGCCGGGTCAGAATTATCACAAACGTCAAGGTAAACGATGTCTGTACCAAGGAATCCCGGAAGTGGAGTATATCTGACACAACTATCGTTTAAAAAGACCAAACTGCAGTTAAAAGTCGTATGTCCTCCTGTTAGAATTGTTTCATCTCCATCCGGATCTATATAATCATTGCAAAGTACGACCGGAGTCATTTGTCCGGTACAATAATATAAAGTATCAATCAGTGGGGGATTGTTTTGACCTTTAAGCTGGGCAGTAGATAAAGAAAACAACAAAATGGCAATATTTAATAAAATGCGTTGATTAACAGCGATACGGATTGTTTTCTTAAAGATAAATAAGCTATCTGACAGAAGTAAAATGTGCTTAAGGGGATTCATAATAGTTAGTTTAAAAAGCAGTATAAAATGCTCTTGCTAACTTTTGTTACCAAATTTTGAGCCAATTTTAGAATTTATATCCTGACAAGGTTTTCCATTAATTCTGTGGTCAATATTCTTTCATTCTTGTTCAAAATTTTAGAAAAAATTCAAATCTTTATGCTCATTTTTGTTTGCAATTGAAAAAACACAACACAATCCCAAACTATGAAGATGAATTATTTAGCACCGCTCTTAATTGTTGGTCTGTTAATTTTAAGTTCTTGTAAATATTCTGATGAATGGAAAACTGTAGAGGCTGTTACAAAGGATAAAAAACAACCATTTTCAATTCAGTTTCCGGCTTATATGGAGGAAAATAAAAAACATGAACTGCACGAAAATGCACCTGTTCAATATGTAAACTACTTCAGGAATGTTTACGCGATTGTTAATGACACAGCAGGAACAGATATTTTTCGAAAAATAGCAGACCAGGAATTGGTAGAATTAATCGCAATTTTAGAAAAACCACAAATTTTAGACACGTTAATGCTGACAATAAACAATATGTCTGCTGTAATGGCTATGTTAACAGGCAGTGTTGGAGTTGATGATATTGTAGAACGAATTTACTATCAGGTAACAGTCGTTCAGGGAAATGAAAGAACCTATAGAATAATACTTTGGACATGGGATAAGAATAGAGAAAAATACCGGGAAGAATTTCAGAAAATTGCCCAATCTTTTAAGGAATTATGAACCCGGTGATCAATATATCTGAGTGTGATATTGATGAAGTTGTCAAAGTTTTACAACAAATACCCGAGTTTGCATTTAACAGAAAATCACCTCAGTCCGAAAAAAAATGGATCGAAGAAAGGTTAAAAGGGGTTGAACATATTTTGTTGATTGCAAAGGTAAACGATGAAATTGCCGGAGTTAAGGTAGGCTATAATCGTTGGAATGACGGCTCCTTTTACAGTTGGCTTGGGGGGGTATTGCCCAAACATAGGCGCATAGGGGTTGCTAAAGCTTTAGCTCTAAAACAGGAAGAAATGGTCAAATCTTTAGGCTATAAAAGCATTGTATTTAAAACCAGAAACCGGTTTAGGACCATGATTTTGTTTGGAATCAGCAACGGATTCGATATCGTTAAAGTAACCCGAACTGCTGAGATAACAGATTACAGAATATATCTTCAAAAATTCTTAGAGTAACAAGCTCAACAGGGGGTTTTATTTCAGGGTTATCTGTTGAAATCTATATCAGGCGCTGAAAAATTCTCTGAAATCACCTGAAAAGTCGTCCGTCTGTTTTGTTGATGCTGTTCTTCAGTACAAGATACTCCGTTAGAACATTCATTCACTAATCGGGTTTCACCAAATCCTTTTGCCAGCAACCTCCTGCTGTCAACTCCTTGCTGAACAAGGTAAGAAACTGCTGCTTCTGCCCTGTTTTGTGATAAGGTTTCGTTATACCGGTCAGAGCCCCTTGAGTCGGTATGTGAGCCCAACTGAATTTTAATAGCTGGATTTTCTTTCAGCAAAACAGCCAGTTGATTTAATGTCGGTTGAGCATCGGCACGAATTTCGTACTTGTCTAAATCATAATATATGTTCTCAAGAACAATTTCTTTTTGGCGGTAGATTTTATCCAGCATTAACTCAGCATACATATAAATGGTATCTAAATCTGAAGTTTCTGGCAGATTTTTGGTAGTTATCTCATCAGATTGTTTAAAATAGCTGTTTTTAAAAGCAGTTATTTTGTAATCAGTATTGGGTTCTAAAGTCAAACTGAATTGTCCTTTCGAATCAGTTACTAATCGGCTGGATATGCGGCTCTCCACACTCAATCCTAACACTTCACCAATTGCATCCGGTACCGGTATTTTACCTGTAACTTCACTATTGGGATTATCTAATTCGGAAAAAGTTTTTTCTACAACCTGAACAGTTAAGTGGTAAACAAGCCCATCCGGTTTAGCTTTGTCAGGAGGTATTTGTGAAATCAAAGAATCAGGTATGTCCTTCGGAGTTTCAAGAATTAGTCCATAAATATCGTCGTTCCCCAATCCACCTTTTCTCGAAGAGGTGAAATATCCTATTGTTTCAATAGAATCTAATAGTTCCGGCTTGATATAAGGTTCAAAATAAATTGCAAAATCATCGGCTGCAGAGTTGATGGGTGATTTTAAATTCTCAGGTTTTGTCCATTTCTTTCCGGTTCGGGTAGCACTAAATATATCTAATCCCCCCATTCCACTATGACCGGATGAAGCAAAATAAAGTTTGCCGTCAATTCCAATATGAGGAAAGCCCTCGTAATATTCTGTGTTTATCTCCGGCCCCAGATTTTCAGGATCACTCCAAAATCCATCCCTGCCTTTTGTAACGCGATATAAATCTTTGTCACCAAAACCATTAGGGCTGTCTGCCGAAAAATACAATTCCATGCCATCTGAACTTAAAAAAGGCTGACCTACATTGATTGTATCTGCATCAAACAAAGGTATTGGCTCCGGTATTGACCATTGACCATTCTCATCTCTCATGCTTGCATATATTTTACAATAATCGTCCATTTTATTTGAACTTCCACAAGCAGTGAAAAATATCTCTTTAAAATCAGGGCTAAAAGCAACCGCTCCTTCATTAAAATCTGTATTGATAACCTGACTAAATGGAACAGGTTCTGAAAATACAAACCCGCTTTTATTTTCTGCAATAAATATATCAGCATGTTTTTCACCGGTCCAACCGTAAAGTTTTTCTCCGGTGGCACTACTTCTTGAAGAGGTAAATACTATTTTATTTCCCTGAAAAATAACAGGTGAATAATCAGACGCAGGAGAATTTAAACTGTTAATTGGAAAAATTTTATGTGTAGTTGGTGATTCTTGCCATTCCAATGCCTGCCGGCAAGCCTGGAGTTGTTTCGCAGCTCTTGCCCTGTCCTTTGGGTTGCTGAGTGTATATTCTTTAAACAACTGCATAGCCTGATTATATTTTCCGTTGCTTTTTAGCATTAGTGCATACTTGAATAACAAAGATTGCTCGCTACTATATTCAAGCGCTTTTTTATACCATTTCTCAGCATCTTCAGTATGATTTGCCATCCTGAAACACTCGGCTATATTATAGGCTATTGAGGACTGTTTTAACACATTTTTTTCATTGTTAAATTCAGTGATAAGGAGTTGACTTGCAGTAATATATTGCTTATTTTCTAATGCTGTTGAAGCACTAATTTTGGGCTCAAACAATAATCTACAACCTGAAAGGCTAACTATAAGAAATAATCCTATGAATAACCCAAATCGCAAAAAATTTGTCATATAATGATATTGATTAGAAACTAACTCCGGAAGAAAGAACGGTTGTTTAGTTAATTTTTTTTAAGTTGATAAGAATATAAAGGAATGGCAAGAAATTTGTTTATTCTTTTGGTAGGATATCCCCTTTTATTAACTCAAATAACAACTAACCAAGCAAAAGTAAACCTGATAATCCGTTAGAACTACTATTCGAAGTAAATTATTTTATTTCAAATAAAAGCCTTAACAACTCAAGGGATTATTTTAGCTTTGCCGCACAAGTAAGACTCTAAAAATTTATAATTCTGTGAAACTTAAGCATAGTTTAAAAAAGCAATGAAAAAGGCAATAGTTCTGATAGTATTAGTGAGTGTATTTAGTGCATGTACCGATTCAACTAAAAAAAGCGTAACACATAACCAATACAATGGTGCGATAATCACCGAAAAGGAATCTGAAAAAAATCTGCTGTTACCAAAAGAGCATAAAGCAGAATACAGTTTTTCAAATCAGACATCTAAAGATATTTTTAAGTTAGAATCAGATGGTTTTGATCCTCTTCAGTCAACCATTAAATTTACCATAACCAACAATAAAGGAGAAGTTATTTTTGAGGAAAGTTTCAAGTCTGATTTATTGATTGATGACAAAATCTACGATCAGGTTCAAAATCCAACAAACGACGATAAAAAAAAGTATGTTATCAACAGGATGAAAACTTTTTTTGATGTTAACTCTTTTTCAATGCCCGCTATCACGGATGAAGATGAATTTACTGCGGAATATTCTGATCGCTCCATTTGGGAAGATATAAAAAGCGATACGAGTTCTGTAGGTTTTTATTATCTTTTAGGGTCAGTCAATGGTAAAAGTATAGCGTATTCAAAAAAACAGAATAAAGTAGTCGTATTTTTTAATTGTTGTTAAAAATTAACACAAAGGTTAGCAAGTAAATGGCTCAGTTCGAAGGTCATCTGTTTTAGAACTTATATAAGCCAACCTTTGTTCCTGTTGTATGAAAAATACAGGTATCCTGTTATTGATTTTAGGCATTTTCGCTCAGACGCTTTGTCATTTGTCTGTATCAGTTAATTACCTTCTCAATAAGGAATACATTACTCAGAATTATTGCATAAATAAAAGCAAACCGGAAAAAAAATGCTTTGGTAAATGCCATTTAAAAAAAGTATTTACCCAGGTTGAAAATAATGATACCGGTAACCCCAAGTCTGATTTGGTATTTCAGCTTGTTTGGCAGATTTCTCCGGGTTATACCTGTAAGTTTAAAACATTGGAATTATCACCAACTTTCCCGATCAACAGAAGATCAGAGAATAAACCATTCACTTTCTCTTATTTATTTCAACCGGTTTTTACCTTTTTCCACCCAC
This sequence comes from Sphingobacteriales bacterium, assembly GCA_016700115.1. NCBI lineage: Bacteria > Pseudomonadati > Bacteroidota > Sphingobacteriia > Sphingobacteriales > Sphingobacteriales bacterium. The sequence continues at coordinate 3,946,521 of CP064999.1, forward strand.
CTCCATTGTTGGCATCCTTTTGAAGATAAATACGCTGTTTCATTAGCTGTTTCCCGATAACTCTTTTTTTGAATCAGTTTTTTGGCTCAAAGTGATTTGTAGCTAAATTTTATTTTCCCGTTTCTTTCATGAATTGGGGAAGTGTTTTCATTAATTAAGCTAATCCATTTAAAATGAAATCTTTAAAACTTTATATAACAATACTGTCCATCATTTCCATCACCATTTTGGGATCATGCCATAAACATAATCATGCAGGTAACGTAACAATAGAAATTGAAAGTCCGACTGAAGGCATGATTTTAATTAGTGGGGATAGTTTGGATATACATATTCACTATACTTCAGACGACATGATTCATAATGTAGAAGTCAAAGTTGTCAATGAGACCAATAACAACGAAATTGTTTACAGTTTTGATGAACATGTACATGCAGAAAACTCATATTCTTTTGAAGATAAAATTCCGTTAACCGTTACTGAAAACAGTTTGTTTCATATAGAAACTATAGTATCCGGTCATGGTTTTAACGATGATTTATTTACAGAAAAAGTAAATTTTGAAGTGCAGATGCCTTGACTTTTTTGAGTAAGTCTTAAAAATACCCCCTGCTTCCATAGTTTTGGGGGTATTTTTTTTTATTTGTTGCCATCTAAGAATGAAACATTAAGCACATATTCTTAGAACAATCGTTAAAGCATTACTATTTAGTTTGTTTTTCGTACTTTTGCCCGTTAAAATAAATGTACTAAAAAATATGAGAGAGGTAAGATTGAGAGAAGCAATTCGGGAAGCGATGTCTGAAGAAATGCGCCACGACGAGCGGGTATTTTTAATGGGAGAAGAAGTGGCTGAATATGATGGAGCTTATAAAGTAAGTCAGGGAATGTTGGCTGAATTTGGAGAAAAAAGAATAATAGATACGCCTATCACTGAACTTGGATTTGCAGGAATCGGAGTTGGTGCCGCTATAAACGGGTTAAGACCCATTGTAGAATTTATGACCTGGAATTTTGCGGTTCTGGCTTTTGATCAAATAGTAAATTCTGCTGCAAAAATATTGTCTATGTCTGCCGGACAATTTTCTTGTCCTATAGTTTTCAGAGGGCCTACAGGTTCTGCCGGACAATTAGGTGCTCAACATTCTCAGACCTTTGAAAGTTGGATGGGCAATGTTCCCGGGTTAAAAGTTGTCTCCATATCGAATCCCTATGACGCAAAAGGGCTGCTAAAATCTGCAATCCGGGACAATGACCCTGTTTTGTTTATGGAATCTGAAGTGATGTATGGAGATATCGGGCATGTACCGGATGAGGAATATCTGATTCCAATCGGAAAAGCGGATGTTAAACGAGCAGGGACCGACGTAACCTTGGTTTCTTATAATAAAATGGTGAAAGTTGCTCTTGCTGCTGCTGAAGAATTAGCCAAAAATAATATCAGTGCAGAAGTAATTGACTTACGCACAATACGGCCAATGGATTATCAGACATTAGTCGAGTCGCTTAAAAAAACAAACAGAATGATTGTTGTTGAAGAGGCCTGGCCGTTTGCTTCAGTTGCAACCGAAATTGCTTACAGTATGCAACGATTTGCTTTTGATTATTTAGATGCTCCCATCATCAGAATCAGTGGAACAGATACTCCTGTTCCTTATGCACCCAATTTAGTTTCCGGTTTTATTCCAAATCCGGAAAAAGTAATTCGTGCAGTCAATGAAGTCTTATACATCAACAAATAAGTTTCCTCTTAATTACCCCATCAGGGCAAGATCATAAAGGAATCAAAAAAAGTATTCACTTCGGGCTCCATGATTTTTGTTTTATCTCCTGTTACACTAAGGAGATAAAAATCGGTACTTGTTCTGACCATTAAATAACGCATATATACATTGGGGAGTGTTTCTCCCATTTTTAACTGCCCTTCCTGTGCCTCAAAATCTAATACTTGTATCAATTCCTGATACTCTATTTCAGCACCTTTAGATTTTGCAAGCCGCAAGGCAATTTCTTTGTAAAATGTTTCATTTTCAACTACCGAACTATCATTTAATGCAGTATAAGCGATATTGTATAAAAGTTCATTCCTTGTGTCGTTATAGGAATACATGATTAAATCATCCTCCATCCACTCAATTTCCGCAGAATCCGGTACTAATATTTGAAATCCCGCTTCTGCAGCATCTAATAAAATAAAAGGATGATTATACATGCTTAAATCTGCTTCAGATTCCTGTGGCTCTGCTTTAGTTTCAATGGCCCTATAAACCTTATTGGATGAATAGACCGGAGAAACGGTATATCCCTTTTTTCTCAACAAGCTAATTATTCCCTCTTCTCCGGGAAGATGAAGCGCACCAACAGCAGTAAAAGTGGGTTTGATTTTCATGAAGCTATCCATTCGTTCGGCCATAATGTTGTTTCGGTTTACCACAATCGCTTTGTCAAAAGAATCAGTATCAGTATCCTGTTCATTTTTATAAAACGAAAATAAAGCATCCAAATCCTGCTCAAGATATTTTTGTATCATGAAATCCATGGAAGAATCTTCCTTGCCAATATTGTTGACCTGTTCAAGCAACATCTCTGCCTGAACGGTTAAAGGCATTTGATCAATTGCAGCCATCTGCTCTTCAACACTTTCTATGCTAATGATGGATTTATTGTTTTTAACGCCATAATCCTGAAAATACATATCCAGTAAAAATCTTTCCCGGTTAACCTCATCATTCTCCTCATCCAATTCACCAAGTAATGAAGCCAAAAACATGGGCTTGATTTTATCAACATTATACAACACTCCCAATATGCCCATCTTTTTGGAAACTGCCTTCTTTACCAACTGATAGGTTTCGGGTGGATATAAATCTTTCAGGGTGGTATCGCGCATATACATTTGCTTCATGGCACCAAAAAAATCACGGATACCCATATTGTTTGTAGCAATCTCTAAAGCCACGGCTTCACAACTTTGAAGTGAAACCATTACGGAGTCTCCTAAATTGTGCATTCTCGAATCTTTAGAATGCATGGTTCCATATAAATAAGAAGGTTTTGTCAACTCATTACCTTCTATTCTCCAATGCAGGGTGTTGTAATTCTGCCCATAAAACAATTCTGAAATTAATATCAAGCTATAAAAAAGTAACCACTTTAAGTTCATACAACAAGGATAGATTTGTTTCAAGGAAATTGCAAAAAAGCTTTCGGGACTAATTTAGCCTGAATAAAAACAGATTCAATTTACAATAGTTCTCTTAATAAATTTTTGAGATAAATCCGGTAAAGAGATTTGTGGAAGCAAAAAAATAAAGCCCAATGAAGCAAATTAAGGATATCGTATTCTTTCATTACCTGTATAACTGGTTTTCTATTCATGAAGGCTGCCTGAAAATTTATAGCCTCGTTTTGAGACAATCCTAGCTTTCTTGGAAATGGGTTTACTACAATAAATGATAATGACAATATAATTACGTTAAAAAGGGTCGCAATCCTAGCTTTCTTGGAAATGGGTTTACTACGTATCTTCATTAATTACATCATTGCCTTTAGCATAAAAGTCGCAATCCTAGCTTTCTTGGAAATGGGTTTACTACCAAAGCAATAGATTACCTGAAAGAAAAGTATCGTGCTGGTCGCAATCCTAGCTTTCTTGGAAATGGGTTTACTACCTGAAAAGGAAGCAGCAGCCGTTGCTAAATTTAAAAGTGTCGCAATCCTAGCTTTCTTGGAAATGGGTTTACTACAAAAATCGGCAGGCGGGCGGGCCTTGCAAGGCAAACCGGTCGCAATCCTAGCTTTCTTGGAAATGGGTTTACTACAATATACAAAATTTACAGGAGGAAATAATGGTAATATTAGTCGCAATCCTAGCTTTCTTGGAAATGGGTTTACTACAATATACAAAATTTACAGGAGGAAATAATGGTAATATTAGTCGCAATCCTAGCTTTCTTGGAAATGGGTTTACTACGGTTTTAACCCTACACGATAGATACATTGTATTTATTGTCGCAATCCTAGCTTTCTTGGAAATGGGTTTACTACAGAGTTGAAAGGGACGAAACAGGTGCGCCTAAAATTAGTCGCAATCCTAGCTTTCTTGGAAATGGGTTTACTACAGGTATTATTGCGAAACTTCAAATGGTAAAACGTTTAGTCGCAATCCTAGCTTTCTTGGAAATGGGTTTACTACTATATAAACCACTTTCATGACAGAGAATGTTTTCTAGTCGCAATCCTAGCTTTCTTGGAAATGGGTTTACTACGGATACCGCAACATTGTTTGCATTTTTAGACCATAAGTCGCAATCCTAGCTTTCTTGGAAATGGGTTTACTACCCACGATAGTAAACTAACTAAATAAGCAAAAGTGTGGTCGCAATCCTAGCTTTCTTGGAAATGGGTTTACTACAGGTATTATTGCGAAACTTCAAATGGTAAAACGTTTAGTCGCAATCCTAGCTTTCTTGGAAATGGGTTTACTACTATATAAACCACTTTCATGACAGAGAATGTTTTCTAGTCGCAATCCTAGCTTTCTTGGAAATGGGTTTACTACGGATACCGCAACATTGTTTGCATTTTTAGACCATAAGTCGCAATCCTAGCTTTCTTGGAAATGGGTTTACTACCATTCTTTCCTCGTAAATCACATTGCCGCTTGATGGCAGTCGCAATCCTAGCTTTCTTGGAAATGGGTTTACTACTTAAGTAAATGTGTGTTATCGGACAATAAAGGTAGATGGTCGCAATCCTAGCTTTCTTGGAAATGGGTTTACTACTAATGAATATTTTTTGTGGTGTTTTTTGCCTTTATTCGTCGCAATCCTAGCTTTCTTGGAAATGGGTTTACTACCCTTATTTTCAACGGAGCGGAACTTGTAGAGATTGAGATGTCGCAATCCTAGCTTTCTTGGAAATGGGTTTACTACAAATAAATTTAAATTAATGGGTAAATTGCCTCTACCTAGTCGCAATCCTAGCTTTCTTGGAAATGGGTTTACTACAAATAAATTTAAATTAATGGGTAAATTGCCTCTACCTAGTCGCAATCCTAGCTTTCTTGGAAATGGGTTTACTACCGGTTACACCCCGACCAGCGTCAAAAATTTTCCAACAGTCGCAATCCTAGCTTTCTTGGAAATGGGTTTACTACGAAAGCTTAAAGGAAGTATTGAGGGTGCATCGCCCAAGTCGCAATCCTAGCTTTCTTGGAAATGGGTTTACTACATAGATTAAATGAAGTATTGAGGGTGCATCGCCCAAGTCGCAATCCTAGCTTTCTTGGAAATGGGTTTACTACATAGATTAAATGAAGACAACGAACAAGTAGATACTGATAGTCGCAATCCTAGCTTTCTTGGAAATGGGTTTACTACCAAATAGAAATGGACAAAGAAGAATTTAATTTAGAAGGTCGCAATCCTAGCTTTCTTGGAAATGGGTTTACTACAGATAAAACGTATACACGTATAGAACTGGAACAAATGGAGTCGCAATCCTAGCTTTCTTGGAAATGGGTTTACTACTTATATACCGCTCTTGATAGATACCATAGCGGTTGCCGGTCGCAATCCTAGCTTTCTTGGAAATGGGTTTACTACCGCGCAGTCCGCAAACGCGTACCCCCATGGTAGCCAAGTCGCAATCCTAGCTTTCTTGGAAATGGGTTTACTACTGCTTTGCTCGGCAATTTGCCAAATTTCTCCATCGCAGTCGCAATCCTAGCTTTCTTGGAAATGGGTTTACTACGGTTTTTGGGTGCTTTTGACAGACACCCTGTTAGCCCAGTCGCAATCCTAGCTTTCTTGGAAATGGGTTTACTACAAATTTAATCCAGAGGACGTTGAAGAAGACGGAACATTGGTCGCAATCCTAGCTTTCTTGGAAATGGGTTTACTACGAGCCCTTATTTCATTATGCGTTCTTGGCTTTCACAGTCGCAATCCTAGCTTTCTTGGAAATGGGTTTACTACACATTTTATTTTAAATGTATTAGTGAAATCTTCGCAGTCGCAATCCTAGCTTTCTTGGAAATGGGTTTACTACAGATACTAAACGTAGATTTGTTTTAACGTCTACGCCGTCGCAATCCTAGCTTTCTTGGAAATGGGTTTACTACAAAACTTTGGTATATCCAAGAAAGCCCAGCCGTCCCTGTCGCAATCCTAGCTTTCTTGGAAATGGGTTTACTACAAATAAAATGTTTTATTTAGCAATATACAGTAGTCATGTCGCAATCCTAGCTTTCTTGGAAATGGGTTTACTACCGCCACAAAAACAAAAGTATGTTAAAGTTAAAAAATTGTCGCAATCCTAGCTTTCTTGGAAATGGGTTTACTACGAAGTCGTAGAACAAGTGGAAGATTGCAACAGGTTCTAGTCGCAATCCTAGCTTTCTTGGAAATGGGTTTACTACGATGAATGTCTGCGTACATAGTTTAATAGAAAAGAAATGTCGCAATCCTAGCTTTCTTGGAAATGGGTTTACTACCTATTCGGACTTGCTCAATTGACTTGTCTAACTCGTCGCAATCCTAGCTTTCTTGGAAATGGGTTTACTACTCGTAATCTGCAAGTTTAAGAGCAATGTCAGACTGGTCGCAATCCTAGCTTTCTTGGAAATGGGTTTACTACTAAGGATGCAAATGGTATGTCATTCTCATCATCAAAAATGGTCGCAATCCTAGCTTTCTTGGAAATGGGTTTACTACCAGTATATCGCTAGCGGACAATTCAAAGTGATAGAAGGTCGCAATCCTAGCTTTCTTGGAAATGGGTTTACTACAAATTCTTTGTATAGAAAAATAATAAATGTACTAGGTTGTCGCAATCCTAGCTTTCTTGGAAATGGGTTTACTACTTTTTATCAATTGACAATCTTTCTTTTGCCATTAATAGTCGCAATCCTAGCTTTCTTGGAAATGGGTTTACTACCTTTAGTTCTCAAGAATCAAGAGTATTAGCCGATTTAGTCGCAATCCTAGCTTTCTTGGAAATGGGTTTACTACAGACCCAGTATCGGACGCCAAAGACTTGTCTAAAAGTCGCAATCCTAGCTTTCTTGGAAATGGGTTTACTACTACGATGATTTCGTAAACAAACTAATTTCTTTTAATGAGTCGCAATCCTAGCTTTCTTGGAAATGGGTTTACTACAAAATGCGGTAAACGGCGAAGGTGTCGTCCTCAAGGAGTCGCAATCCTAGCTTTCTTGGAAATGGGTTTACTACTAGCTATACAGCGGGTTATTAGGCATGTAATTAAATGTCGCAATCCTAGCTTTCTTGGAAATGGGTTTACTACACCATTGCAGTAATTCCAGACTTAGGAATTATTGAGCGTCGCAATCCTAGCTTTCTTGGAAATGGGTTTACTACTTCTTGAAATACAGGAGTTAGCCAAAGCTATCGTAACTGTCGCAATCCTAGCTTTCTTGGAAATGGGTTTACTACGGAAATACATATGGAATGTATTTATTTCGTAGATGTCGTCGCAATCCTAGCTTTCTTGGAAATGGGTTTACTACCCCACAGTTCCAGAAACTCCAGTTGAAAACCAACAACTGTCGCAATCCTAGCTTTCTTGGAAATGGGTTTACTACGCCAATCGTTTCAGTACAGCCCCTCCGACTCAAAGTGGTCGCAATCCTAGCTTTCTTGGAAATGGGTTTACTACCACCATTATCCAATACTTCAAGTATTCAAGCAGTGGTGGTCGCAATCCTAGCTTTCTTGGAAATGGGTTTACTACGATTTGTAGAGAAGTCTTTCAGTGTGAACCCAAAGGTCGCAATCCTAGCTTTCTTGGAAATGGGTTTACTACCAGATTATGAACCTTAGATATTACCTGGAAAATGTCGTCGCAATCCTAGCTTTCTTGGAAATGGGTTTACTACAGAAATCCTGTTCGATGCTGTTCTTGTAGCGACTATTGTCGCAATCCTAGCTTTCTTGGAAATGGGTTTACTACTATTAAGTAACGAATGTTACTTCTGCACAATTCCTAAGTCGCAATCCTAGCTTTCTTGGAAATGGGTTTACTACATCTATTCCTACTAATCCGTATTTATGATTTTCCAAAGTCGCAATCCTAGCTTTCTTGGAAATGGGTTTACTACAATTATACTCCTCTAGAGTATAGTAATTTACTATTGAATGTCGCAATCCTAGCTTTCTTGGAAATGGGTTTACTACGTTTAGCAAGATTGTATCCCCGCAGGTTAGAGTACCGTCGCAATCCTAGCTTTCTTGGAAATGGGTTTACTACTGAAAGTGTAGATATGTCCATAGGCTTTTTTGATGGTCGTCGCAATCCTAGCTTTCTTGGAAATGGGTTTACTACTCTTTCTGAATACAACTATATCCGCTTCTGCATCAGTTGTCGCAATCCTAGCTTTCTTGGAAATGGGTTTACTACTATTAATAAAATTTAAATTTATTTATTATGCTTCTAAAGTCGCAATCCTAGCTTTCTTGGAAATGGGTTTACTACACTATATTATATTATTAATACTAAAATAATAAAATAAAGTCGCAATCCTAGCTTTCTTGGAAATGGGTTTACTACTGAAAGTGTAGATATGTCCATAGGCTTTTTTGATGGTCGTCGCAATCCTAGCTTTCTTGGAAATGGGTTTACTACTCTTTCTGAATACAACTATATCCGCTTCTGCATCAGTTGTCGCAATCCTAGCTTTCTTGGAAATGGGTTTACTACTATTAATAAAATTTAAATTTATTTATTATGCTTCTAAAGTCGCAATCCTAGCTTTCTTGGAAATGGGTTTACTACACTATATTATATTATTAATACTAAAATAATAAAATAAAGTCGCAATCCTAGCTTTCTTGGAAATGGGTTTACTACGAAATTATCGTTTTTGTCAACAAAGGTCACCAAAAGCAGTCGCAATCCTAGCTTTCTTGGAAATGGGTTTACTACACATATTCACTAAGCCTTTGCTCAATAATTCCTAAGTCGTCGCAATCCTAGCTTTCTTGGAAATGGGTTTACTACAAATCCTTTATCTTTCTTACGAGTATCAAACCCCCACGTCGCAATCCTAGCTTTCTTGGAAATGGGTTTACTACATAAATGGCAAGTGCAATCAGGAATATGTTAATGTTAGTCGCAATCCTAGCTTTCTTGGAAATGGGTTTACTACATAGACAAAGAAACAAACATTATTGTAAACCTCAGAGTCGCAATCCTAGCTTTCTTGGAAATGGGTTTACTACTCATGTAATGATTTAGTTGATTTTGCAAATTCACAATTGTCGCAATCCTAGCTTTCTTGGAAATGGGTTTACTACCAAAAAGGCTCCCAGAAGAGCTCGAAAGAAGAAAAGAGGTCGCAATCCTAGCTTTCTTGGAAATGGGTTTACTACAAAAAATAAGGAATGCCTAAATTTTGACATTCCTCGTCGCAATCCTAGCTTTCTTGGAAATGGGTTTACTACTTGGAACTCCTTCCGGTGCGGCATCGTCAAATGCTGGTCGCAATCCTAGCTTTCTTGGAAATGGGTTTACTACTTGGAACTCCTTCCGGTGCGGCATCGTCAAATGCTGGTCGCAATCCTAGCTTTCTTGGAAATGGGTTTACTACTTGGAACTCCTTCCGGTGCGGCATCGTCAAATGCTGGTCGCAATCCTAGCTTTCTTGGAAATGGGTTTACTACCAATAGAATCAAGGCTTGGGACATTCTACATTGTAAGGTCGCAATCCTAGCTTTCTTGGAAATGGGTTTACTACGGTATTGATTAATTGTGACAAAAAAACAGTAGTATAGAGTCGCAATCCTAGCTTTCTTGGAAATGGGTTTACTACAGTATAATCATTGCCAATGCCAACAACTTTTAAGTTGTGTCGCAATCCTAGCTTTCTTGGAAATGGGTTTACTACCTAGTTAAATTTACATCTGTAGAAGCCGGACAGTATGTGGTCGCAATCCTAGCTTTCTTGGAAATGGGTTTACTACTAATTCGGGGATAGCGGTGATGAACTGCGCTATCTTAGTCGCAATCCTAGCTTTCTTGGAAATGGGTTTACTACCAAATTCTACTGTAGCTATGCCCAGCCTTTCACACAGTCGCAATCCTAGCTTTCTTGGAAATGGGTTTACTACTAAGAAAGCTATGTATTATCTCTAATACATTACCTATTGTCGCAATCCTAGCTTTCTTGGAAATGGGTTTACTACTTACTACCTTGTCCTTGCAGCGACTTGGTAAACTCAGTCGCAATCCTAGCTTTCTTGGAAATGGGTTTACTACGAATAGACCCTTTTGTAATTAGAATATTGCCTTTATCATCGTCGCAATCCTAGCTTTCTTGGAAATGGGTTTACTACTAATAAAACATATAAAGGAATAACTTTTTATAACATGTCGCAATCCTAGCTTTCTTGGAAATGGGTTTACTACGTATATGCCAATTTGCCTCCAACATAACCTTCAATACTGTCGCAATCCTAGCTTTCTTGGAAATGGGTTTACTACACGAAGAGGAATTAGTTTCTCTATTAGAGAAGTTAGTCGCAATCCTAGCTTTCTTGGAAATGGGTTTACTACATATATCAGAAAGGTTTTTGAAGAAAAAGTAATAGAAGTCGCAATCCTAGCTTTCTTGGAAATGGGTTTACTACGCGATGAAGAACGGTTCTTTTTTTCATGGGTTGAAGAAGTCGCAATCCTAGCTTTCTTGGAAATGGGTTTACTACTCATTTCTCTCTTTAATTAATGCTTCAAGTGTTTTAGAGTCGCAATCCTAGCTTTCTTGGAAATGGGTTTACTACCCATATCCTTTAATTCCTGTAATCTTAGAATCAGAGTCGCAATCCTAGCTTTCTTGGAAATGGGTTTACTACAGAACAGGGGCGACGGGTGGACGTCCCACTTTTTGGGAGTCGCAATCCTAGCTTTCTTGGAAATGGGTTTACTACAATAACCAACAACAACTTAAACGTTGTTGGCATTGGCAGTCGCAATCCTAGCTTTCTTGGAAATGGGTTTACTACCAACACTGGTTCCATACGACAAAAACATTTAAAAAAATGTCGCAATCCTAGCTTTCTTGGAAATGGGTTTACTACTCATTTATTATGTTTACGTTAAAGTCCATACAAATATGTCGCAATCCTAGCTTTCTTGGAAATGGGTTTACTACTTATTAGTGATATTATTGGTATTAAGTCAACTAAGTAGTCGCAATCCTAGCTTTCTTGGAAATGGGTTTACTACGTATTGCCAACTTGGAGCAATATTAGTTTAGAAAATTGTCGCAATCCTAGCTTTCTTGGAAATGGGTTTACTACAGGATGGGGGCAGGGCTTTGCTCTTCGGTGTGTTTTCCAGTCGCAATCCTAGCTTTCTTGGAAATGGGTTTACTACATTTTTGCGACAATTTTGGTTTCTTCTGAAATATCAGAGTCGCAATCCTAGCTTTCTTGGAAATGGGTTTACTACCATCAACAACAGTAATACTACCATTGTGAACAGTTACAGTCGCAATCCTAGCTTTCTTGGAAATGGGTTTACTACTGAAAACCGTGATGGTGTAGATGTTAATTCAAAACACAGTCGCAATCCTAGCTTTCTTGGAAATGGGTTTACTACACTTTTATGATAATGTCGTTTGTGCCTCGCTGAATTGTCGCAATCCTAGCTTTCTTGGAAATGGGTTTACTACACAAATACTTATTTTCTACATTCAGACAGTTTTATTGTCGCAATCCTAGCTTTCTTGGAAATGGGTTTACTACAAATACAAAGATTATCATTAGACAGTTTATATTTAGCAGTCGCAATCCTAGCTTTCTTGGAAATGGGTTTACTACTTAGTATTAAAGACAAAAGTACAGAAAATATAGATTTGTCGCAATCCTAGCTTTCTTGGAAATGGGTTTACTACCAAGTAAAACGCTAACAGGAACGGTAATCGCCTCCCAGTCGCAATCCTAGCTTTCTTGGAAATGGGTTTACTACCAATCCTAACTATATTGGAATAAGTACACCCGATTGGGTCGCAATCCTAGCTTTCTTGGAAATGGGTTTACTACGAGAGGGGTTTTTTATCGCCTTTAAAGCCAATTGTTGTCGCAATCCTAGCTTTCTTGGAAATGGGTTTACTACGATTATATTTTTTTATCGTAAAAATATAAAACGCCAGTCGCAATCCTAGCTTTCTTGGAAATGGGTTTACTACAGTGCTGATAACTAATCACCATTGTTTGAATGTAAACGTCGCAATCCTAGCTTTCTTGGAAATGGGTTTACTACAGATTTAGCTTATAATTATTCAGGTCCTCCAAAAGTAGTCGCAATCCTAGCTTTCTTGGAAATGGGTTTACTACGGAGATGAGGCAGAAGAAAGATAGAACGCAGGAGTACAGTCGCAATCCTAGCTTTCTTGGAAATGGGTTTACTACCACTCTGAGGATCATCATGATTTCCTTTGTTCATTGCGTCGCAATCCTAGCTTTCTTGGAAATGGGTTTACTACAGGTGTAACCGTGCCGGCAATGCAATTAGAGAGAGGTTGTCGCAATCCTAGCTTTCTTGGAAATGGGTTTACTACTAATATTGACCTCGATTGGTCGGACTTGTACCTCAACGGTCGCAATCCTAGCTTTCTTGGAAATGGGTTTACTACGATGACAGTCCTTTGACCTTAAAAAAAATACAGGTTGTCGCAATCCTAGCTTTCTTGGAAATGGGTTTACTACTCAAAAGTTACCCTGCCAAATATTTCACTCGCCTCCGGTCGCAATCCTAGCTTTCTTGGAAATGGGTTTACTACTTTAATTTAAGAAAATGAAAATAGAAACAAAAGAAGTGTCGCAATCCTAGCTTTCTTGGAAATGGGTTTACTACCGTGCAAAAATAAAAATACCAAACTTTATAAAGTTGTGTCGCAATCCTAGCTTTCTTGGAAATGGGTTTACTACGGGCAGGATAAGCCCCGCATCTGCGAAACTTTTTCTGGTCGCAATCCTAGCTTTCTTGGAAATGGGTTTACTACTCACAGGTTCGAATCCTGTTGGGTGTACAAATTTTATTGTCGCAATCCTAGCTTTCTTGGAAATGGGTTTACTACAAAAATTTTTTTGTTTTAAATATCTTAGCTACACTTTGTCGCAATCCTAGCTTTCTTGGAAATGGGTTTACTACGTAGAGGGGGTAACGAATGTTGCTGACGACTCCTGTGGTCGCAATCCTAGCTTTCTTGGAAATGGGTTTACTACAGGGAACTTCCCTACAGCGTTATTTAAAACAGAGCAGTCGCAATCCTAGCTTTCTTGGAAATGGGTTTACTACGAATAAGATGTGGAGGTTGAAGTCATGTTGTAAATAATAGTCGCAATCCTAGCTTTCTTGGAAATGGGTTTACTACCCCTACGTTAGGGAATGCAGTTATAGCATAATATGTGGTCGCAATCCTAGCTTTCTTGGAAATGGGTTTACTACAATGCCCAGAGATTCTTTTTGAACACCCTCCTCTGTAGTCGCAATCCTAGCTTTCTTGGAAATGGGTTTACTACCGCAGTATTGTCGGCGAGGAGCAGCTACCCAGATAACGTCGCAATCCTAGCTTTCTTGGAAATGGGTTTACTACACATTCAAAGGGAATTTCCCTACAGCGTTATTTAAAACGTCGCAATCCTAGCTTTCTTGGAAATGGGTTTACTACTTACAGTGATGTAAGGTTAGCCTATATAGTCTATTGGTCGCAATCCTAGCTTTCTTGGAAATGGGTTTACTACTATATAGATGCTAATTGATCACCCCTCCAGCTACGGAGTCGCAATCCTAGCTTTCTTGGAAATGGGTTTACTACTTTAAGTATTGAAAGTTTTCTCCGCATACTGTTTAATTTAGTCGCAATCCTAGCTTTCTTGGAAATGGGTTTACTACAATAACTAGTGAAGATGATGTGCAATTGTTGTGATAAAGTCGCAATCCTAGCTTTCTTGGAAATGGGTTTACTACACATCCTCTTACTATCCGTAACGAAAAAGGGCATATGTCGCAATCCTAGCTTTCTTGGAAATGGGTTTACTACTGAGAGCACCGGGAAAACGGAAGAGCAATTCGCCAACGGTCGCAATCCTAGCTTTCTTGGAAATGGGTTTACTACTTATATCTACAAACTTTACACCTCCTTCATCATATAGTCGCAATCCTAGCTTTCTTGGAAATGGGTTTACTACTCCAACGGAGTGCAACCAATCCAACGGAGTGCAACCGGTCGCAATCCTAGCTTTCTTGGAAATGGGTTTACTACTCACATAAAAAAACACCCAAACCAAAAAGCCATGCAAGTCGCAATCCTAGCTTTCTTGGAAATGGGTTTACTACTATTTAATAATATCGTGCCGCATACACCAGATACATTGTCGCAATCCTAGCTTTCTTGGAAATGGGTTTACTACTTTTAACTTTTAACAAACAAATTTTAACTTTTAACAAAGTCGCAATCCTAGCTTTCTTGGAAATGGGTTTACTACGCTAAAGCTGCAATAATTGAAAAATTTGTAAAAGAATGTCGCAATCCTAGCTTTCTTGGAAATGGGTTTACTACTGATACATTACCATGGAAAAGATTAGAAGTCCCCGTGTCGCAATCCTAGCTTTCTTGGAAATGGGTTTACTACGACCGGGATTTCCACGCTGTCCCCTGAAATTTTCAGTCGCAATCCTAGCTTTCTTGGAAATGGGTTTACTACTTTGGGGATTCCAAAGGGGGAAAAACAAGAAAAAGAACGTCGCAATCCTAGCTTTCTTGGAAATGGGTTTACTACAATAAAGAATAATGGAGGAAAACGTTATACTAAACCAGTCGCAATCCTAGCTTTCTTGGAAATGGGTTTACTACGGTGATTTAGTGCAGTCTGCAACTCTTTAAGGAATTGTCGCAATCCTAGCTTTCTTGGAAATGGGTTTACTACGGGGAAAACATGCTAAAACAATTATAGGAGAAGTAGTCGCAATCCTAGCTTTCTTGGAAATGGGTTTACTACGTCATATTACACACACACCGGAAATCGTAATGAGACTGTCGCAATCCTAGCTTTCTTGGAAATGGGTTTACTACCTGGAATCATAGCGAAAGCTATGTGTGCATCTATGTTGTCGCAATCCTAGCTTTCTTGGAAATGGGTTTACTACTAATCTTAGCATATATTTCGGATGCAGTGATAACTTTGTCGCAATCCTAGCTTTCTTGGAAATGGGTTTACTACGGTGATAGACTTTGGCATTCCTCCCGATATGAGAAAGTCGCAATCCTAGCTTTCTTGGAAATGGGTTTACTACGTACGGAGGTTTTGCGGTATGCCCGATTCTGTGTATTTGTCGCAATCCTAGCTTTCTTGGAAATGGGTTTACTACAAAAACGACCCGCCTCCCATCTCTTTGGGGCTTGTCACAGTCGCAATCCTAGCTTTCTTGGAAATGGGTTTACTACTAAAGCATTTGACGGGAACCGCCCCGTCGAAATTGTTGTCGCAATCCTAGCTTTCTTGGAAATGGGTTTACTACGAAAGTTCCGAAATTGTGTATTATAGCAAGGCAATGCTGTCGCAATCCTAGCTTTCTTGGAAATGGGTTTACTACCAATCTCAACGTATATGCCACATTCCCCCGCAATTGGTCGCAATCCTAGCTTTCTTGGAAATGGGTTTACTACCCCAATTATCCCCGTACCGTGATTGTGGGGGTATTACTTGTCGCAATCCTAGCTTTCTTGGAAATGGGTTTACTACGAAATTTCAGGATTTTCTACACTTCAAATGTGGCAAGAGTCGCAATCCTAGCTTTCTTGGAAATGGGTTTACTACACAAAGTAACTCGAGTTTACTTAAGTAAGAGTCGCAATCGTCGCAATCCTAGCTTTCTTGGAAATGGGTTTACTACTCATTCTAATCTAAACAGACCTTTCACTCAAAAAGAAGTCGCAATCCTAGCTTTCTTGGAAATGGGTTTACTACTTAATTGTTTTCAGATGAAACTAATAATAAAGAAAAGTCGCAATCCTAGCTTTCTTGGAAATGGGTTTACTACCCGTGCAAAATTATATGTGTTTTTAAATTTAATTAGCTTATTTTTAACGCCTTTTCTTATGCCCGCTAAATCAAAGAACTCTTATTCTGCAAATATACCGGTTTTTAGTTAACTTGTATTTGTTTTATGCTCCTTATGTGGTTAGAAATTTTTTGCCGGTTTATGATTTATCTTATTCTGGTGTGAATATGGCTTATTTATGATTTGTTCAACAAACTCAGGAAGAAAGTATATTCTAATGCAATTTCCCGGTAGCTGTCGTTTCTTCCCGAAGCTCCCTGATGTCCGCTATCGGGATCTACAGAGAGCAACTGCAGGTTTTTGTCTTTTTTTAATGATCTTAATTTGGCAATGTACTTAACAGCTTCCCAATAGGGGACATTGGTATCGTTCATGGATGATGTAATCAACATATTCGGATAATCCCGGGCTTGGAGGTTGTCATAGGGGGAATAGGACAATATGTATTGATAAAATTTTAGTATATTAGGATTGCCCCATTCGTCATATTCTCCAATTGTAAGAGGGAGGTCTTTGTCGAGCATGGTAGTCAAAACATCGAGAAACGGAACCTGAAGATAGGCGGCCAAACAGATATCGGGCTCCTGATTTATAACTGCGGCCATCAACATCCCACCTGCGCTTCCTCCTTCTAAAAACGTCAGATTTGATTGTGTGTATTTGTTTTTGGTTAAAAACCGGGCAACTGCAATCAGGTCTGAAAATGAATTTTTTTTGTTTAACAGTTTCCCCTGCTCATACCAGTTTCTGCCCATTTCCTCCCCTCCTCTTACATGAGCAATTGCATAAACAAATCCTCTGTCTAATATGGGCAGTATTGCCCGTGAAAAAATGGGTTCGCTGATTTCTCCATAGGCACCATAGGCATTTAGTAACAACGGGTTATTTCCATTTTTTTGAAACAAATCTGATTGATACACCAAAGAAACCGGCACTTTTTTTCGGTCGGATGTGGACACAAAAACGTATTCGGATTTGTAGTTTTCCGGTAAAAATTGGGGTAAAATTTGGTCTTGTTTCAATAAAGTTTGCGTTTTTGTTTTCATATTAAAATCAAAAACACAACTTGGGGTGTTCAGAGAAGAATACACATATCTTAGGATTTCGGTATCGTAGCAATAGTTATCTCCTATCGTTGCGATATAAGTTGGGTCCGGAAAATTCAGGTAATAATCTTCCCGGTTGTCAAGGGGGATGATATGAATTTGTGGAAGTCCGTTTTTTCGTTCTTCCAACACCAGATAGTTTTGAAAAAGATGGAAGTCTTCCAGCAAAGTATCTTTTTTATGAGGGATGATTTCTTCCCAAAATTGAATTTCCGGGTTTTGAACCGGTGTTTTTACCAATCTGAAGTTAGGGGCATTGTGATTGGTCAGGATGTAAAAAAAGCCCTGATAATGATCGGTATGATATTCCAACTTTCTTTTTCTTTTTTGAAGAAGCAGGGGTTGCGCATCTTTGGTATTCGCATCAAAAAACCAGGTTTCTGAAGCGTTGTTGCTGTCAGTGTCTATCAGCATAAATACTTTTGACTGTGTTCTGGAGATTGAACAAGCGAATCTTTTGTTTTTTTCGTGAAAAATTAGTTTGTCTTGTTTTTGCGGTTGTCCTAAAACATGTTGATAAATCTTGTAGGGTCGTTGTGCTTTGTCGTAAACCGAATAATATAGCATGTTGTCGAGGTTCGACCAGCTAAAAGCACAGATATTGCTCAAAGAATAAGCTAATTTTTTCCCTGTTTTGAGGTTTTTGAAATACAAGGTATAAATCTGATTTCCAAGCGTATCAACAGAATAAGCCAATATATTTTCGGCTGCGTTGACTTCAAACATGCCTAAAGAAAAGAATTTTGAACCTTTGGCAAGTTTGTTGACATCCAATAAGATTTCTTCAGGATTGTCTAAGGTGAGGTGTTTGCGGCAATACACCGGATATTCATGTTGCTCTTCTATACGCGAATAATAAAAATAGTCGTCAAATTTAAAAGGCACTGATTCATCCGTTTGCGGAATTCTCGACTTAATTTCTTCAAACAGATTGTTGTATAAATTTTTGTGCTTGTTCAGCCATTTTTGTGTCATTAAGTTTTCGGAAGCGATATAATCTTCCAGTTCTTCAGAGTCGGGGTTGCGCATCCAATAATAATTGTCTATCCGGGTATGGTTGTGTGCAGTCAGGCTTTCAGGAATTTCGGGTGGCTTTTTCAATTTTTTTTTCCGGTTTTTACTTTTTTAAAATAACAACGCAAATCAGATGTTTATTCATCCGTTTAACCTAAATAACGAGAGGTTGTAATTAGAATCCTTATTTTATTGGCTTTTTTGGAAGTAATAGGGGCAAATCGGAAGGCGTAAGAGATTAAAACCTTATTGCCTTACTGATGCTTCGCAAAAGTATGCTTTTTACTCAACCTTACTCACCTCTACGAAACAAACCGAAGTTTTTTAGATTAAGACAAGTCTTATTTCGTAGGGGGGAGTTAAACTTTATGACCTTAGTAATGACATGAAAACAAGTAGTGCTGCCCACCTTATTAGCTTTTTGAAAAGATTGAAATAATCCAATGAATAAAGTAATAAGGTCTGCATGACTTATTCTTGCCCTGTTACTAATACAATGGACAATGGGCAATAGACAATGGGCAATAGACAATGGGCAATGGGCAATGGGCAATGGGCAATGGGCAATGGGCAATGGGCAATGGGCAATGGGCAATGGGCAATGGGCAATGGGCAATGGGCAATGGGCAATGGGCAATGGGCAATGGGCAATGGGCAATGGGCAATGGGCAATGGGCAATGGGCAATGGGCAATGGGCAATGGGCAATGGGCAATGGGCAATGGGCAATGGGCAATGGGCAATGGGCAATGGGCAATGGACAATGGGCAATGGGCAATGGGCAATGGGCAATGGGCAATGGGCAATGGGCAATGGGCAATGGGCAATGGGCAATGGGCAATGGGCAATGGGCAATGGGCAATGAGCAATGGGCAATGGGCAATGGGCAATGAGCAATGGGCAATGGGCAATGGGCAATGGGCAATGGGCAATGGGCAATGGGCAATGGGCAATGGGCAATGGGCAATAGACAATGGGCAATGGGCAATGGGCAAAGACAATTGACAACTAACAATTAACCATTGACAATTAACATACGGCTATTCACATTCAACCCTTTCAGGGTTTTTAGTTTTTCACTTTTCACTTTTAGTTTTTCACTTTTCACTTTTAGTTTTTCACTTTTCACTTTTAATTATATCCCGAAGCATTGTGCTAAAAAATTACATTCTTTCGGGAGCTTTTATTCCGAGCAGGTTTAGGGATTGTTTCAAAATTCGCGCCGTTGATGCCGATAAGGCTACACGGAAGATGTTTGTTTCGTGGCTTTCGTTGTTCAGGATAGACAGTTCTGCATAGAGTTTGTTATAGGTTTTGGCTAAGGTAAAGGCATAACCTGCAATGATGGAAGGATCTAAGGCTTCGGCCGCTGAATTGATGGTTGCGGGGAATTTTGACAGTTCCTGAATCAGGTTTTTTTCCTGATACAACAGTTCGGATACCGGATATTTTTGTTGAAGATGTCCGGCATTGAATTTTCGCAAAATTGAACAAATACGGGCATGGGTATATTGAACAAAAGGGCCGGTATGTCCCTGGAAATCTATGGATTCTTTGGGGTTGAACAACAACCGTTTTTGAGCATTGACCCGCAGCATAAAATATTTCAAAGCACCCAATCCTAAAATTTCGTAGAGTTCTTTGGCTTCGGATTCGCTCATACCTTCCGTTTTACCGAGTTCTACGGTATGCTCTTCGGCGGTTTGAATCATTTCGTCAATCAGGTCATCTGCATCCACTACTTTTCCTTCTCTGGATTTCATTTTACCTTCGGGCAAATCAACCATCCCATAATATAGATGATGGATTTTATCGGAATAGGACATTCCGAGTTTTTTCAGGGTCAGTTTTAGAACTTTAAAATGGTAGATCTGCTCATCGCCAACCACATAAATCATCTGATCCGGATGGTAATCGTGAAAACGCTGATCTGCCACCCCCATATCCTGCGTAATATAAACTGAGGTTCCGTCATTTCTAATCAGGACTTTTTGGTCTAAATTTTCATTTTGCAAATCTACCCAAACCGAACCATCCGGTTGGTTGAAAAAAACTCCGCGATTTAACCCTTCCAAGACTAAGTTTTTACCCAATTGATAACATTCCGACTCGTAATAGGCTTTTTCATAGCCAACTCCAAGCCTTTGATAGGTTTCTTTAAACCCTTCATAGACCCAACCATTCATGGTTTTCCATAATTCTATAACTTCGGGTTTTCCTTTTTCCCAATCCCGGTTAAATTGTTCGGTCAACTTATAAATTGCTGTTTGCTTTTCTGCTTCCCGTTTATCCATCCCTTTTTCTATAAACGGGGCAGCCTGTTCGACCGCAATTTTATTGTACAAAACATAATATTCTCCGACCAGATGATCGCCTTTTTTACCCGAGCTTTCAGGTGTTTCGTTAGTTCCGGCAGTAACCCATGCTGCCATGGATTTGCTGATATTAATACCTTTGTCGTTATAGATATTTACCAGATGAACTTCGTGTCCGTTTGCCGAAAGTATGGCGGCAACAGAATGTCCAATCAACATATTTCGGATATGTCCTAAATGAAGTGGTTTGTTGGTGTTTGGGCCAATGTATTCCAAAACGATTTTTTTTCCGGTAGCAGGTGCCTGACCAAATTGTTCATCGTTCAACAACTGATTAAAAGCACTTATCCAATACTGAGGGTCTAACGCTATGTTTAAAAAGCCTTTGATGACATTAAATCCAATAATTCCGGGAACATTATTTTGAAGGTATGTTCCTATTTCCTGCCCGGTTTGTTCCGGGGATTTGCGGGAAACACTTAAAAAGGGATATGTTACAAAGGTATAATCGCCATTATATTCTTTAGGGGTTTCGTTGATGGTGATTTTGTCTGCCGTTGTTTTTGCGCCATACAACTCGTTTAATGCCGAAGCACAATTTTGATGTAGTTTAATATCCATTTCAAACACTAAGTTATTTAAGTGGCAAAGATAACTTTTTTAAGTGGCTTTCGGTTGCTTAGGAATAAGCGGGTTTGTTCACCAGGTGTTTATGTTATTTTGGAAATTCCTGTTTTTTACTTCCAAAAACAAACTAAGTTCCGTTCCAAATTAGTTGAAAAAACGATATTTGAGGTGTCAAACCGGAGATACAAGGAAGCATTGCATAGGTGAATTGATACAAAACAGAGGTGCAACAAGTCATTGCAGGGGTGATTTGAGGCAATGCAGGGGTGCAACAAGTCATTGCAGGGGTGATTTGAAGTAAAGCAAAGGTGCAACGGGTCAATGCAGGGGTGATTTGCTACAAAGCAGGTGTGCATTAAGTCATTGCAGAGGTGAATTATAGTAAAGCGGAGATGCAACAAGCCAATGTAGGGGTGATTTGCAGCAAAGCAGGGATGCAGTAAGTCATTGCAGGGGTGAAATGACGTTATGCAGGGGATAAATGGTTAATTCTGAAAACTTTATCAGTTTGAAAGATGTTCACAAATTTTTACTTCTGCTCTCAAACATCTAACAATCAGTTATCGGGTTTAATACTAATTTATGGGTATGTTCAAATTTGTGTGTCTATTTGTTAATTAATTTATTAGCTTAAAGGTTTATTTGTTTTCTCTCCCCAAGTTGCCCTAGGGCAACTTGGGGAGAGAAATATTTTTATTTCCTATATTTTGTGTACCTTTCTCCATATAGTTCAATGAGTTCTTTCTCTATCTGTGACCAGTTTCCAACCCGACTTGACCACGATTTCTTTCTCCGCATCAAACTCATGTATAATTGCTTTATTAGTGCCCTGTCTGTACACCATGCTCCTTTTGTCTTTGTTACTTTGCGCATCTGACGATGTACGTTCTCCACTGCATTTGTCGTATATATCATCTTTCGCAATCCCGCACCATAGCCTAAAAACGCGGTCAATTCTAACCAGTTTTCCCGCCATTTCTTGCCGATAAAGCTATACTTCTTATCCCATTTGTTGCAGAAAAACTCTAAGGCTAACAATGCTTCCTGTTCCGTTGCCGCTCTATATACTGCCCGCAGGTCTTGTACAACCTGTTGACGGTCTTTATCGCTCACCCCTATCAGACTTGTCCGTATCATGTGTACAATACAGCGCTGCACCACAGCATTGGGGAATACCCGCTGCAAGCCCTCCACAAGACCCGTCAAACCATCAACAGAAATAAAGAAAACATCCTCCACCCCTCGACGCTTCAGATCCTCTGCATACAACACCCACTGCCTCGCACTTTCTGTCGCTCCAACATTATACGACAATATATCCCGGTTACCTTCTACATCCACTCCGTATATCGTGTAAACCGCTTTCGTCATTACCTGACCTTCTTCCCGAACCTTGTAGTGTACCGCATCTAAGTACAGTAACACATATACGCTTTCCAACGGACGCGTCTGCCACTTTTGTACCTCTTCCCATACCCGGTTCGTCACTGCACTTATTGCGCCACTACTCATCCGAACTCCGTACATCCGTGATAAATGCAAACTAATGTCTTCTACACTATTGCCCATCGAATACAACTCCATTATCTGAGCCTCAAAACCATCCCCAACCTCTCTTTCATATTTCCCAACTGTTACCGGGCTATAATCTCCACGCCTGTCCCGACTCGTCTCTATCTCTACCTCTCCCAGCTGTGTCCTTACTCGCTTCGTCCGACCTCGACCATTCCGCTTATTCTCTATCCCAGCCATCTTCTGCTCTGACAAATGATAGTCCATCTCTCCCTCCAACGATGCCTCTATCAGGTGTTTGATCAACCGCTTTAATATACCTTCACTTCCTAACAAAGGCTTTCCTGATTGTAATCCAAGTATCGCCTCTTTTTCAAATGACTTAATATCAAAGCTCTCTTTGCATTCTTCTAACTTTTCCATCTCTTTCTATTTTAATTTTGTTCTAGACACACAAATTTAAACACTCTCCTATTTATCGTAAATTTTGTTTAATTTTGCATCTTCATTAAAACCACATCACGTTCATTCATGAAAAAGTATTTTTTTATATTTTCGTTGTTGCTTACAGGCTTTTTAGGAATACAAGCTCAACCCACCGGGTTACACCCATGCGGAACAGAAAATCATCCGCCTAAGATGTTGGATTGGTTGCGCAATAACCGTCAAAACCCCACACATTACCGCGATCAGATGACCGACCCGGTTTATATTCCGGTTAAATTTCACCTTGTCGGAACTACACAGGGAACGGGTTATTATCAGGCGGTTGATGTGTTCAGATTAGTTTGTGATTTGAACGAACAATATACCGGAGTTGGGATGCAATTTTATATTTATGGAGATTTCCATTACATCAACAATTCAAATTACTATATCCATAATTTTTCGGCCGGCAACAACATGATGAACAACAACAATGTGGATGATGTGGTCAATGTGTATATCGTAGAAGATCCGGCCGGAAACTGCGGTTATTTTAGCTGGAATGGAAATGCCGTTGCTATTGCAAAATCGTGTGCAGGTCCGGATGAAACCACTTTAGCCCATGAATTGGGACATTTCTTTTTTCTGCCCCATACTTTTAGCGGTTGGGAAGGAAGTTGGGAAGATGGAGTATTGGTGGATCCAATTCCTAATTCTGAGCGGGAGCGGGTAAATGGTTCCAACTGTTCGACCACCGCAGACTATTTTTGCGACACACCTGCCGATTACCTTTCTTACCGTTGGCAATGTCCGTTTACCGCTACCCTGTTAGACCCCAACGGCGTTCCCATTTCTCCCGATCAGACTTTGTTTATGTCTTATGCGTATGATGCCTGTACCAAAAGATTTTCAAACGAACAGATTGAGGCCATGATAGCCGGACTGAACGAGGTCAGAGATTATTTGCTTGACCATCCTCAACCACAAATCGCCGAAATCGGCACCTCCCATATTTTTTACCCGGGCAACGGTTCACAAAATATCAATCCCGATCATGTGTTGCTTCAATGGAGTGCAGCACCCGGAGCAACCAACTATTATATAGAGGTGTCTCAGTTTACCGATTTAATAAACGGAACAAATTTCAGCGGTTTTGTAACAGAAACCGAACTTATGTTAGAATTAGACCCGGGAGTCAATTATTTCTGGACGGTTCAACCTTTAAATCCGGGAAACACCTGTGGTGGACGGGCTACCGGAACTTTTCTTACTTCGGCATCACCAACCTCTATCTATTTAGAAGAACTTTCTTTGGCAATGCCGTCCTGCTTCGATTCGTTTAGCGGTACGGTTACTTTGCAGGCAAACGGAGGAACTGCTCCTTACAACTACCAGTGGAGTAATGATTTAAGCGGTGAAACTCAGGTGAATTTGCCTGGTGGTTTGTACCCCGTAACTGTTACCGATGCTACCGGAAACAGCAATGTGTTATACGTCAATGTGCCACAACCCAACTCAATTTCTGCAAATGTGATTCAGACAGATAATTTGTCGGCATCAATAACAGTTTCCGGTGGAACCATACCTTATAATATTGTATGGTCGAGTGGTGAAACGGGCCCAAATGCTTATGGGCTGAATGTAGGTGAAAACACGGTAACTATTACAGACGGCAATGGATGTACTCTGACCAAAACGATCAATTCAATAGTTATTGAAGCAACCGTAAACAATATTTCCTGTTTTGGTCAGATTGACGGTAATATAGATTTGCAACTCATCGGAGGCACGCCTCCTTACACGTATAGTTGGTCAAATGGAGGGAATACTTCTGTTTTAAACAGTTTACCAAAAGGCGATTATGGGGTAACCATCACGGATGCTACGGGAGCTGTTTTGCATCTGAACTATTATATTCACGAACCCAATCTTTTGCAAACTGCCTCTTCTGTCAACGGAACTTCGGTTACTGTTTTTGCTTCCGGAGGTGTTCCACCCTATACTTATATCTTTCCTTCCGGTGCTTTTGATGTGCCTACTGCCGATGTTACCGGTTTCCCGGCAGGAAACTACGAGGTTTGGGTCTATGATTCAAGCGGTTGTCTTTCAATTTCTAACTTCACTTTACTTTCTGTAGGAATCAATCAGGTTTCCCCCATTTCAGAGATTGCCGTTTATCCCTCATTGGTTCATAAAGGACAAACGCTCAACATCGAACTAAAGGGAAATGCAAGTTCAGATTTCAATACGAATGGGAGGATTATCAACGCCGAAGGTAAAGTGTATGATCAATTTGTTGTTAATAAGAACGAAAGCAGCCTGATTCAAATTGATACCCGCGATTTTTCAGAAGGCATGTATTTTATTCAACTGCAAAACAACGAACAGATTGCAATTGCTAAGTTTTTAGTAATCAGTGGGAAGTGAAAAACTAAAAGTGAAAAGTGAAAAGTGGGAAGTGAAAAGTGAAAAGTGAAAAGTGAAAAGTGAAAAGTGAAAAGTGAAAGACTAAAAAACCTTAAAGGGTTGAATGTGAATAGCCGTATGTTAATTGTCAATGGTTAATTGTTAGTTGTCCATTGTCTATTGTCTATTGTTAATTGTCTATTGTCTATTGTCTATTGTCTATTGTCTATTGTCTATTGTCTATTGTCTATTGTCCATTGTCTATTGTCCATTGTCTATTGTCTATTGTCCATTGTCTATTGTTAATTGTCTATTGTCTATTGTTAATTGTCTATTGTCTATTGTTAATTGTCTATTGTTAATTGTCTATTGTCTTTAGTCTTTTGTCTTTAGTCTTTAGTCTTTTGTCTATTGTCTATTGTCCATTGTCCATTGCCTATTGCCCATTGTCTTTTGTCTTTTGTCTTTTGTTAATTAGTGTTTTATGAAGAGCAAAATAGCCCTTGTTGTTTGTTTAATATTTATTTTTTTGCAGGCATTTGCTCAAAAAAGACTTGATTCTGAAAAAACCACCGGCTTTTTGTGGACAGGTGAACAAAGAATTAGTAAGGCAGATTTTACCGTTCATGCCTTGCCGTTGCATTTTACCGAAGCTGACATCCTTCAATATCTCGTTCAGACCATTTCTGACCTTAACGGATTGGAATCAAAACCCGAACCGGTTGGCATTACCGAAAGTCCTTTAGGGGTTCATTACCAATACCGTCAAACCTACTATAATTTACCGGTGTACAGGTCTCAAATTCAGGTTAATCTCGACAAAAAAAACAATATCCGGTTAATCACGAGCAATACCTATAACACCGGTTTAGCCCCTATGAACCATCTTGTTCTTAGTGCAAAACAGGCGGTTAACCTTGATGTTGTTACAAACTTTTGCGTTGCCCGTGGTTTAACATTAGAAAGTGAGCCTGAAAAAATGATTTTTTTCAGTACAGAAACCACTCCTGTTTTAGTGATTCAGTTTACTGCATCAAAAAGCAACCCTACCCAATTTGACGAATATTTGTTGGATGAAAAAGGCAAAGTAGTCTATCAAAAAGATTTGCAAAACTATAATGGCAACCACCGGGAAAAAACAACCACAACAGAAACTGTTCCGGCAAAGGTGTTCCTTCCAAACCCCATTACCTCTGCCGAAGTGGTTTACGGGCAAGGCGGAAAATATAAAGACAACGAAGATGCCGATGCCGCTGAATTGAACGCAGAACTGAAAGACATTACCATTGAAGTAACTTTTGATGAAGATGTGTATTTACTGGAAAACAGTTTTGTGAAAATCATGGAGTTTGACAATCCCATTGTTCAACCGGTAATGAGCACAACTCCTCAGTTTAATTTTACGCGGTCTCAAACAGGTTTTGAAGATGTCAATGCCTATTATCACATCAACAACTATCAGCAATATCTCCAATCGTTAGGATTTAGTTTGGTACAAACACAGGTTGAAGTTGACACACATGGGAAAAACGGAGACGATCAGTCGTTGCATATTTATACAGGAACAACCCATAAACTGATATTCGGCAGCGGACATACGGTCAACAAACATCATGTAGATGATGCCGAAGATGCCGACGTGATTGTTCACGAATACGGACATGCCATTTCTGCAAGTGCCTGTCCAAACTGCAATAACGGAACAGAAAGAACGGCAATGGATGAAGCGATTTGCGACTACTTAGCCACTTCCTATAAAAGGGTTTTCAGCAGTTTTGAATGGCAAAAAATGTTTAGCTGGGATGGTCATAACGAATTTTGGAACGGACGAAATGTGGCAAGTACAAAACATTATCCCGAAGACAATATTAACGACATCTATTACAGGAGCGAAATTTTTTCATCGGTTCTGATGCAAATCTACGAAGCAATCGGAAAGGAAAATACCGATAAAATCGTGATCAATGCCCTGTACCAGTTTACCTCAAATATCAGTATGAAAACGGCTGCCAATATCCTGCTCTATGTTGAACAACAGTTGTTTCAGGGTCAGTATGCTTCTGAAATTCAGGCTTTGTTACAACAACGCGGGTTGATTGACTACGAAGTCAATGCCGGTCCTGATTTTGAGGTTTGTCTCGGTGAAACCATCACACTTGGAGTTCCAAATGCTCCACAACCGCCTACAGGTACAAAACTGTACTGGTCTCCCGGACTTACTTTAAACGATAGTACAGCGGTCAATCCCATTGCAAATCCCGACTACAACACGATTTATACCCTCCATTTGTTAGATCTCAGCTCGAATATAGCTTATACCGATCAGGCTTTTGTGGAGGTGGACTATTGTTTTAACAACCCACCCGGAAACGATATCCGTTTGCTGAATACCGACCGTTTTTTCAAAAGACGAGGTGATATCATCGTAGAAGTACCCCCCGCAACTTCGGAAGTAACCATTGATATTTTCGATGTTTATGGCAGAAAAGTCAGACATATTTCCAATCAGGGCGATGAAAGAATTGAAATCAACGGAGACGATTTTATGCCCGGAATATATCTGATGAAAGTTGTAGCCGATGATCGAAAAGAAATTTTCAAAATCGGACGGATGCGGTAAAGCATTGCGCATGGTGTTGGTAAAAATTGTTTATTTTGCCCCATCTTTTACACTTGGCGCAAATCCGATATGGTTATGGCTTCAAACAACTTTCCTGTCCAACTCCTTAAAATCTGGTTTC
This sequence comes from Sphingobacteriales bacterium, assembly GCA_016700115.1. Taxonomy (NCBI): domain Bacteria; kingdom Pseudomonadati; phylum Bacteroidota; class Sphingobacteriia; order Sphingobacteriales; species Sphingobacteriales bacterium. The sequence continues at coordinate 3,974,753 of CP064999.1, forward strand.
TTCTTTTTCTATTTAAAACCATTGCCATTAACCCTGATTTACAGGCACAAGACCTGTTGAAAAAATGGAAATCGGAAGATGGACAATTGATGCTCCAGTTCAATGAAGATGTTTTGGGGCAAAGTTTTTTATTGACCATTGACACCCTGCATATCAATGGAAAATGGACATTAGAGAATAACACCATTCAGCTTAATCCTTTGTCTGTCAACAAAACCAAAATCAAAACAGGTCAACATTCCTATTTAAAAGATTTGACGGCAACAGATTCCCCGGATACAATTTTGGCTTCAACCGATACGATGTTAAATGCCCGCGATTCGGTTTCAGTTACTCCTTCCACACCAACCCCGGTTTTTCCCAAATCCCTGACCATAACCTCCCATACAGAACAAAACCTGACACTGTCGGGAAACAATCAGACCTATTCATTTACCTCTAAAGACGATACCGGTTTTTTTTCGAAGTTGATGAATAACAATATTCTGAGGGGAATTATTGGTATTTTATCCCTGTTGCTGATTTGTTTTTTATTCAGCAAAAATCGCAGAAAAATTGAATGGAAATTGGTGGTAACAGGGCTGATTATTCAAATTTTGTTTGCCTTTTTGGTGCTGAAAGTTCCTGCGATTTTAGTAAAGCTTCCATTCATGCAGGAGGCAATTGATATTTCACCAAGAGCTATTTTTGCCGGACTGGCTTATTTTTTTGTGGCTGTTTTGGATTTTACATCACAGGGTGCCCAATTCGTATTTGGTGGTTTGGTAACCGATATGAATACCTTTGGGTTCATCTTTGCATTTAAGGTCCTTCCTACGGTCATATTTTTTTCAGCCTTGTCATCTGCTTTGTATTATCTGGGAATTTTACAAAAAATTGTATTTGTGTTTGCCTGGGTAATGAGTAAAACCATGCGATTGTCCGGTGCTGAAAGTTTGGCTGCTGCAGCCAATATTTTTATCGGTCAAACCGAAGCACCCTTAGTAGTAAAACCCTATATAGAACGGATGACCCGTTCTGAACTTCTTTGTTTGATGGTAGGCGGAATGGCAACAATTGCCGGAGGTGTTTTTGCGGCTTATGTCGGCTTTTTGGGCGGAGACGATCCAAAACTTCAACTCCTGTTTGCTACCCATTTGTTATGTGCTTCCATCATGTCAGCACCGGCAGCAATCGTGGCTGCAAAAATGTTGTTGCCACAAACCGAAGAAATTGACGTAAACCTGAACATTTCCAAAGAAAAAATAGGAACCAATCTGCTCGATGCCATTACCAACGGAACCACAGACGGACTTCGGCTTGCGGTCAATGTCGGGGCAATGTTATTGGTTTTTATCGCCCTGATGGCCATGTTAAATTCCATTCTATACGATATCATCGGGCATTATACCGGAATAAATGGATGGATTTCAGACCTGAGTCATGGTAAATATGCCGGACTTAAGTTGGAATATATCTTTGGTTTTTTGTTTGCTCCTTTAGCCTGGCTTTGTGGAACACCTACCGGAGATATTGTGGCAATCGGTCAGTTGTTGGGAGAAAAAACCATCATCAACGAGTTTGTCGCTTATGGTACATTGGGCACTATGAAAGATCTCGGAATTTTAACCGATTCAAAATCCATCATCATTGCCATTTATGCGCTTTGTGGCTTTTCAAATTTCGGCTCAATCGGTATCCAACTCGGAGGAATTGGTGCAATTGCTCCCGGTCAGAGACATCATCTGGCACATCTCGGCATCTATGCCCTCATTGGCGGAACCATCGCTTGTCTGTTTACCGCAGTGATTGCCGGCATGATTTCCGGTTGATTCAAAAACCAAGACCGGTTGGTTTATCGCTTAAACCTTGATTACTGAACCATAAAGGTTTTGGTAATGGGTTTGAAATTGTCGGTATTGAGCGAAATCACCACTTCATAGTTGCCCACAGGATAACCATTGTTTGGACGACTCAGGTTGGAATGAACACTGAACGTAGAACCGCTTCCAATATCACCGGCTCTCAACGCAACTTCATCAATTAAAAATCGTTCTCCATCGGTTTTGAACCACGAAAATTTGATTTGTGTGTCTTCCGGTGCAAAGTTTAAATCACAGGAAACATAAAACATAGGCGACATGGGAGAAAACACCTGCTGGTCGGCAGGACATACCTCTTCAACCGGAGTATCGCATAACAAAACATTGCTGACACTTGCCGTTGAAACGTTGAAACTGCAGGATTGAAACAAGGTAAAACCCAAAAGAAAAAAAACTGCGGAAAGGAAAGTTAACAACTTCATAAAAAAGAATTAGATGTGAATAAAATTGTTTTTTGTTGCTGCAAAAGTAAGGCGATAAATGATGAACCATCAACCAAATTCCAACTAAAATAAACATTCAGCATGAAATTTATTTGCCGGAAACGTTTGAAAACAAAGGATTTGAAATGGAAAACGGTAAATTTGCAGATGCGGATTTTGAAAGAAAAATTTAGGTGGCAAACGTGTTTTTTTGATGTAAATATCAGATTGATTTAACTTCAAAAACTGAAACTGCCTGATTTAGATGTAACCATTCACAGACTTTACAAAACCCACCATACTCAACATTTACCGCATCCGGTTTGTACTTAGGAAGGAAATCAAACACAACATGAAATATAAAGTTAAGATTTTACTGTTTTTACCCCTGCTTTTTTTTGCTTTTGCCCTGCATGGTCAAAACCATTCCGGCAAATGTATAAAAAAGAGTTTCAAAACTTACCGAAACGCTTTAATGGAGGAAAATGGTAAAAAAGCAACCCAAAGAGTAGCCAAACCAACCATAGAGTATTACGGGAAAATGTTGGAACATGCCCGTTATTCAGACAGCATCACGCTAAGCAGTCTGCCATTAATTGACAAGTTGATGGTCATTAGTTTCAGAAATAGAGTGCCTTCGGGCAAACTTATGAAAATCAGCCCCAAACAATCGGTTGTTTATGCAATTGACAAAGGAATGGTCGGAAAAGAAGGCCTTTCTGATTTATCGCTGGGTAAAATTACGGTTATCAAAAAGAAAGCAGAAGCACAATTAGTATTGAACAACGACCCAATTCCGGTCAATTTTGTGTTTTACAAAGAGTGTTTACGCTGGAAAATAGACTTAACCGCATTTTTCCCGTTGGCAACCATCGCTATCCAACAAACTGCAAAAGATTTGGAAATGAATGAAAACGAGTTGATTCAATTTATCGTTCAATTGGTAGAACCTTATCAGCTTCATCCAAAACTATGGATACCGGTTGCAGACTGGAACGAATAACAGGAAAAGAACAGCCGGATTTACCTCCCTCCTATTTCGATTTCTTTAACATTATTCCTGCCCAATTCTTCAACTATACCTTGAAAATCAGGGGTAATTCCAAGCACATATCCACCGCCGCCTGCACCGCAAAGTTTTAATACATAGCGTTTACCGGCAAGCCCTTTTTCCCATAATGGCAGCATTGAAACAGGAATCATTTCCAAAAAGTTATTGAGCTGAAATTCAGACAATAACACTGCGTTTTCAAATAACAGCGATTCGTCATTATTCAGCAAAGCAGCAATACAATGGTTGTTATATCTGTTCAGGTTTTCTTTACACCGGAGGCTAAAATCAGGTTGTTTCATTTTATTGACAAACAAAGGAACCAAACCCGAATCGGACGGACGTTTTTGATGGGTATCATAGAGGAAAAAAGATAAATTCCGGCGCACAACTTTTGACAGACTAATCTGTGCAATTCTATCTGCCGATTGAATGAGCAATGGAAAGTTCAGATAACTGACCAAAGGGTCAATGCCCGAACTTTTTCCATGAAAAAAAGCCTCCATTTCAGCAAATACATCTCTCAGCATAGCAAAATCAACAGGTTCTACCCCCTCATTGCTGCAAACAAAAGGGTTGAGTGCATAATTTTTATAGACTGCTGCTGTCAAAGCCCCCGAACTTCCCAAACCATAACCCTGCGGAATCGTAGAATTAAAATAAAGCCCTTGTCTGACCTCTGTTTGGAACTTATTCAAATCAAAACCGCAGGACAATGCGTTGTTTTCCTGTAAATTTTGCAGATACTCACAAAAGCCACGCAACATATCGTTTGAAGAAGATATTTCAGGACTGCGCCTCCATACGTTTGTTCGGGCAGACGATAAGATTCCTCCAAAATCCGGCAATGGGATGGCAAGTCCCTGTCCTCCGGTAACGATGCTATATTCGCCAAACAACAATAATTTAGCCGGAAAAAACAAATAAGTATGGGGTATTTGCAGGTTTGCCATCCAAAAAAGGGAATGATATGATTGATGTCTTTGAGGGTGCAAACAACATTATAAAAGTTGCACCGGCCCATCTCCGGCTTGATCCCAAATGCAGTAATTATCATCGCAGTATTTCAGCAATTCTGATTGGATAAACTGCTCTGTTTGAGTTTTAAAGGATGGAGGATATAATACATGCACATTCGGGCCGGCATCTAAGGTAAAGCATACCGGAATTTTTGTCTCTTGTCTGAACCGTCTGATTTCGGAAATGACTGCTAACGTGCCGGGTTTCATCAAAATAAAAGAAGGGTTTGAACACATCATCAAAGCGTGAAGTTCAAGCGCTTCTAATTCGACAATATCTGCAAATTCGTCTAAAGCGGAGGATTGTAAAATCTGGTCCAATGCGATCAAATGTTGATGAGCAGATTTATATCTGATTAGTGCATAAGGATTTTGTTCCATCAACCCATGTCCTGCGCGGCTTGAAACACTTTTTTCACTGCTGCTGATGATTAAAATGGCATCGCAATAGTTTTGAAAAACAGGAGACAAGTACTGACCGTAAGGAATGGCATAGTCCTGAGATGAAGCAGGCAGAACACTAAAATTGCCCCAAACTGCTGCCTGTGGAAATACAGACCTACAGGCACTTCCCGATCCCAAACGCGAATAATAAGAGGCCTTTTGCAAGAACATCACTTCATCTGCCTCTGACAACGCCCCTTCCATTTTTTTATCCAACGAACACAGACATAAAGCCAATGCGCTCATTCCAGAAGCCGAGGAAGCAATTCCGGATGAATGAGGAAAAGAATTGGAAGATCTGATTTCAAGATGATGATTGGCTAAAAAAGGAAAATCATCGAGCAGAGTTTGTAAATAAGCTGAGATTTTTTTAGCAAACGAAGGGTTAGGGTGGTCGTGAAACAGAAAGTTCAAACTAATGGGTTGACTTTTCTCAACCTGAGACTGACGTGGACGAACAGCAACTTTTGTTTCAGTACAGGATTGGGATAAAGTAAAACTTAGCGATGGATTTTGAGGATACTGATTGCCATATTTACCCCAATATTTTACCAAAGCAATGTTTGAAGGACTTCTCCACGAAACAGCGTGGGTAAATTCGCTACCGGGCAAAATTTGCATAACATTATCGTTGTCTGTAAACCGGGTTAAAGACTCATTAAACTTGAAAGAAAATTACTCCGGAGTGTTTCCGCCGGGTTGTTCGTTGTTCGGAGTATCCTGAATAGGCAAATTTTCCGGATTGTTTCCGTCATTGCCTTCGGGAAATACAGGGTTAACCGGGTTTTCGGGAATTGGAGTTGCCGAGTTATCGAGTGTGCGGTAAATTTCATCCAATTTTGGCATTAAGATAATTTCGGTTCTGCGGTTTTTCGATTTCCCATCTGAATCTTCATTTGAAGCAACAGGAAAAAATTCACCTCTTCCTGATGCCAGAATACGGGTAGCATTCACTCCATATTGTTCCGATAAAATCCGGGTTACAGTGGTTGCCCGGTAAACACTTAAATCCCAGTTGTCTTTATATATGGCAGTTTTAATCGGCACATTATCGGTATGCCCTTCAACAATGATGTCTATTTCGGGATTGCGGTTCATTACATCGGCTAATTTTGACAGCGCAAACTTTCCGATTTCATCCACTTCTGCCTGACCGGATTTGAAAAGCAATTTTTCGGACATGGAAACATAGACCTTTCCGTCTTTTCGGATGATTTGCAAATCTTCGGATGAAAAACCGATTAATGCAGTTCTGAGATGTTCAATCAACGTTCTTTGAGCAGCTTCTTTGCGGTCAATGGCCATTTGCAATTCCTGCACCAAATGCTCGCGCTCTTTGAGTTTCGTTTCTTTTTCATACAAATCTTTTTCGTATGCTCTCAGTTCAATACGGTTTTGATTGAGCTGTTCGCTTAACTGCAATGCTGTTTGTGTACTCGATGCCCTTAAATCGCTGTATTGTACGCTGAGATTTCGAAATGAATTGCCTAAAAAAGTGGTATCGTTTTTTAGACGTTTAATCATTCCTTCAAGATTGTCAATTCTTTGTTGTGCGTTTATTCGGTCTGCCAATGCTACGTTTTTATCATATTCCATTGCTTTATATTTTTTGGCAGAAACACAACTGCTCAGATTGATGAAAATAAGCAGGGATATAAAAACCGGTAAAAATTTATACAATCTATGAACGGACAACATAATCAGATAATTTGAATGCAATAAATGCGGGGATTTGCGCACAAAAGTAGTAATTTTTTTGATGATTGAACATAATAAAGCCCCAAAAGGCAAATGCTTTGGGGCTTTAACAATTAATGAAAAGAATGTTCAGTTTACCTGGCTTTGGTAAATAATTTTGAGGTAATAAAATCATGGGATTCGTCATACATATAAACGAAATACATGCCGGGCTCTAAATTGCCGGCTTCCATGACAAACGGATAAAAACTGTTGTAAACAGAATAAGAAGCTACCTTTGAACCTATCAGGTTAAATACCTCAATATACTTGACATTGGTTTGATCGTTAAAATTGATGTTCAAACGGTCAATAACCGGATTGGGATAGAGTTTAATTTCAGATTGGTAGGGGGTTGAAATCCCGACTGAAAAGGCATCACAACGATAAGTGGCACTCAGGTTTAAAGCGCTGTTTTCTGCAACGGTTACCGAAAGAGAAACAATACCATATCCGGGGCCAATGCTTGCTTCGTTGGATTGAAAATGAACATCGAGGATTGAAGATTCTCCCGGAGGAATGGTGATGGTGTTATAATTGACACCGGGTGCCCAACAGGTAATTTTATCACAGACCAAAGAACGCCAGTTTGTGCCGAATAACTCGTTGGAAGTTCTTGTCCAGGTAACGGTTAAGGTTTGTGAAGTTGTGTTGGTTAAAGAAGCATGAGCCACAAGTTCATATACATCAGCGGTTCCCGAAATTTGGATAAGTTCCGTTGGTTCGGGGTTCATCACCAAACTTCCGCCCTGGGCATAAACCTGATGAAAGGTTAAAAAAGCTAAAACCGCAAGTAATATATTTTTCATAACCGGACTTTTTTTATGATTAGAAGGATTTTTTATAGAATTAATAATTAGACAATAACATTTACCAAAAGTTTAGCTTAACTTTACAGCCGAAAATCACGACAAAAATACAACGTTTTTTTAAGTTTTTGTAATTTTATTTGTCGGAGTAATGACTTAAACTTACAAGACTTTTCAAAAACGCTAAAAAACTCAACCAATAAGCCCTAACTTTGCTTATCCAACAACTTTAACACCTCATTTAATTATCTTTTTTAAAAAAATTTTTCAACATGAAAAGAATACTACAATTAGCAAGTCTGCTAATCGTCTTTACCGTTTTCAGCAATAATATCTTTGCTCAGTGTGGAGTCGGTGAATCACAATTAACGGTTACCATCAAAACCGATAATTACCCCGATGAAACCACCTGGCGTGTTGTGAATTATGCCGATGGCTCGGTTTTGGCAAGCGGCGGACCTTACGCAGCAGCTAATACTGTTTATACCAGTAATGTTTGCGCACCGAATACTGCCACTATTCAATTTGAAATTTTTGATGCCTATGGCGATGGTATTTGCTGCGGATTTGGAACCGGTTACTACAATATTATGTCAGGTTCTACTACCCTGATCAACGGTGGTGAATTTGCAGCCGAAGAAACAAAATTGTTTGCGGTAAATCCTCAGACCAAAGACTTGCTGATTAAGCAAATTTCCATGCAGGATTATGTGCTTGCCGGTAACAAACAAATTCCGGTTGTTATTTATAACCTTGGAACAACTCAGGTTACCAGTTTTGACCTGAATTACAGGGTAAACGGTGGCGCTGTCCAAACTCAAACCGGCGTAACGGCTACCATTGCCCCCGGTGCTCAATACAATTTAACACACAGCACCCCCTGGTTGGCAGATTTTGGCGGACATAACCTCGAAGTTTGGGCTTCAAACATTGACGGTGTTGCAGATATGAATCCCGAAAACGACATAAAAACCAAAAGTATTTATGCCGCTTTTGAATTAGGCGACCGTACTGTGCTCATCGAACACTTTACTCAGGCATCCTGCGGACCTTGTGCAGCTCAAAATCCTGCTATGCAGGCTATTTTGAACAATCAGGTAAACGTTGGTAAATATGCCCACATTTCTTATCATACTTCATGGCCCGGTTATGACCCCATGTATAATCAAAATACAGCCGACCCTGACGCACGAGTGGACTATTACAATATCACCGGTGTTCCGGGTGTAATTATGGAAGGGGTTAAAAAAGGTGCGCCTTCAATGGTTACAACTGCTGCAATCACCGACTGGAAAAATATTCCCGCTACCCATGTTATCAGAGTAGAAGAAAGTTTTACTTCAGCTACAGTTGTTTCAATCAGTGTAACCATCACCTCTTTGGTAGATATGGCTCCCGGTAACTATAAGTTGCATTTGGAACTGATTGAAAATATGGTGAGTTATGCCACCGCTCCCGGATCAAACGGCGAAAAAGATTTCCCCAATGTTCTGAGAAAAATGCTTCCTAATTCAGGAGGTACTACTGTCCCTGCATTAACCGCCGGCGAAACCTTCTCCATAACTCAGTCTTATACCATTCCTTCTTATGTAAATGCATCTCAACTTCGTACAGTCGTATTTATTCAGGAAAATACCACAAAAGCGGTTTTGCAAACATTTAAAGCACCCGCTGCAACCGGAACAAATAGCTATGAAGAATCAAATACCGTAAGTTTGTTAAATTCAGCAATCACCCCAAGTTGCGGCGATGGTAACAACGGTAGTATTACCCTTTCTTTAGCAAGTGGCGCAGATGCGCTTGTTTATTATCTGTGGACTAGCGGAGAAACCGAATCAACTATTTCTAACCTTGCTCCCGGTTTTTACTCAGCCTCCGTTTATAGCCTCGCAACCAACGATTTGCTTAAAACGTATGTGTTTGAAGTAACCCAAACCACACCATTTAACCTCGCTATGAACAGTGTAAGCAGCGCCGGTTCAGCCAACAATGGGATCGCTTCTGTTTCTGCTTCAAGCGGACAAGCACCTTATACCTATTTGTGGAACACCGGTCAAACCAGCCCCACTGTTGCAGGTTTAGCACCTGGCGATTATACTGTAACCGTTACAGATGCTTCCGGTTGTAGTGTTGTTGGTACTGTTCACGTTGGAGATTCTGTTGGAATCGAAGATGCACAAGCCGGCAAAATTAATTGTTTCCCCAATCCAGCAAAAGATGCCGCTACGATCGTAATAACCAACGGAACAAGCGCTTCTTCTCAACTTCGTTTGTTGGATGTTACCGGTAAAGTGGTGTTTGAACAACAAATCGGCGCAGGTACAAACACGATTAACATCAACACTGCAAAATTAAGCAGTGGTACTTATTTCTATCAGGTAATTGATAACGGCGTAAATCTTGGAACTCAAAAATTAGTCGTTCTTCACTAATATTCTCGTTTTTTCTGAAAAGCATTAAACCGCTTTGGTTTTAAGAAAAGGGGGCATCATATTTTGGTGCTCCCTTTTTTTTTGTGTTTTTGTGAAAAAATGAACCTAAATAATCATAAATCTTGAAGGAGGTTTAGAATCGCTTTTGGATTGGATTTCCCTGTTTTTGATCTATCAAAATTGATTTTAAAACCGGCACTACAAAAGTGTTCATGTAGTAAGCCGATTTTTTTAGTGCCGCAAAAAAATATTTAGATGTCGTAAATAAATATTAAGACACCTTAAAACAATATTAGGATGACTTAAAACAATATTAGGATTCCGCAAAACAATATTAGGATGACGTAAAACAATATTAAGATGCCGCAGAACAATATTAGAATGCCGTAAAACAATATTAAGATGTCTCAATACAATATTAGGATTCCGCAAAACAATATTAGGATGCCTCAAAACAATATTAAGATACAGTAAAACAATATTAAGATGCCACAAAACAATATTAAGATTTCTAAAAATAATATTAAGATACCGAAAAACAATATTAAAAAACGGGGGGTTTGGTGAATGTTTTGCAGAAAGCCTGACAGGAAAAATCAGCATATATCTCATTACAGTGAATCAGTAAACCCTTTGATAATAAAGGCATAGATAAATATTTTGGGATTTTAGTTAGCTCTGTTGCACATCTCCCCTTAAGACTTGATTAACTGAGGTTGGAATTAGAATCCTTATTTTATCGGTTTTTGGTTTTGTTAAGCGGCTTATCGTAAGGCGAAAAAATTGAAACCTTATTATCTTAGTAACAAGACGGCTGCAAGTAGTTTGAAAAACCTCATTAACTTATTTCTGATTACGTTTTTAGTGTTACCCTTTCAGGGTTCTTTGCCGTCTGGTGTTTGTTTGTTACAGTCATTACACCTCTTCAATGTTATATTTTTGACGAGCTTGCCGACCATTCATCACTCTACGAGCCCACTCAGTTCTTATTGAACACCTAAAAATTACCAAATTTAATTCCTGCCTCACGTTGAGTATAAAGTTATTGAAGGTAAAAATGCCTGTTTTCATAGCAGAACAGATGTTTACCTGCTCAAACAATGAGCAGAATTTAATTTATTTTAACACAAATATTAATAATAGTTAAATTCAATAACAAAGGGTTTACTTTTTGATAAGATTTACATCTACTACAACAAGCAAGGAAAATAACCTTTTGAGCCGCCTCCCACCCTCTAACAAAAGTTTAAAGCAAAAAAAAATATTTCACTTTTTAAAACTAAATGCCATGAATTATATCTTTAAGATTTCATTAGCATTTTCAAACTACGCCGACTCAACATTAGTATTTTTTACCAATGTTGTTCTAACCTACACCGCAGCAAGTGTCTTCTTTCCCACTCCTATCCCAACTCTTGCATCCTTGCAAATATTGTATGATGCTTTTATCAATGCCTCAGCAGCAGCAGCTACCGGCGGAACAATTCTGACAGAGCAAAAAAAACAGGCAAAAGCTGCTTTAATTGAAGGATTGCGGCAACTCACTCTATATATACAACAAAACGGGAATAATGATCCGGCAAGACTCCTTAGCTCAGGGTTTTTTATCACCGGAGGTCCCCGGACCAACTGGCCAATACCATCAACCCCAGTAATTTTAAGCGTTTTAGATGGTATATATAGCGGAGGTTTTGTCGTAAAAATCAGCAAAGTAGATTTCGCCTTGATGTATGAACTTCGCTACACAACAGACCCTTTTGGACCCGAGGCTCGTTGGAATGTTGTTCCTCCAATTACTTCAACCACTTTTAAGGTAAATGGACTTACTGAAGGAACAAAAATTTGGATACAGGTAAGAACTTCAAATTCAAAAGGCCAAAGCGAATGGAGCGACCCCTTCTATTTTATGGTTCGCTAATCGTCGAACAACAAAAAGGTTAGTTTCTTAGCTTCATAAAGCCCTTGCCCAAAACGGCAGGGGCTTTTTAGTTTCAGTACCAACAGTACGCTTAAATTGTAACGGGAAAAAGCAAACCATGGTTAACAACAATTTATTCTTCCAACAACCATTTTAGGCGTTTCATGGGTTTGGTTTCTACTTTCAGATCAAACCTGGTAATGGTATTGTCTTTAATATGCTGAACCGCCTCTTCAATAGAATCGGTGACCAAAACCAATTTTAAATCTTCTGGTGAAATGGTGCCTCGTTTGTGCATCATATCTATATGCTCCAGCAAGTCTTTGTGAAACTCACGTCCGTAAACTACAATCGGAAACTGACTTATTTTTCTGGTTTGGATCAAGGTTAAAGTTTCAAAAAATTCATCCAACGTGCCAAATCCACCGGGCATAATCACAAAAGCGTAAGAATATTTTACCAATAATACCTTGCGGATAAAAAAATACTTGATTGTTACCCATTTATCCAAGTAAGGATTATGCGTTTGTTCTTCCGGCAATTCGATATTACAACCTACCGAGCGCCCGCCAACTTCCTGTGCCCCGCGGTTTGATGCTTCCATAATTCCGGGACCTCCTCCGGTCATTATGGTAAAACCGAGTTTGGCAATTTCACCCGACAAAATACGGGCAGCCTCATAATATTCATGCCCTTCTTTAAATCGTGCAGACCCGAAAACCGTAACACAGGAGCCGACAAAGTGCAACGCCCGAAACCCTTTGATAAATTCCCATAATGTTTCGAGTGTAAACCATAGTTCCTGAAATCTTGATTGAGGGCCTTCCAAAAATTTGATTTCTTCTCTTCTCGATTTTTGTGCGTTCATGCTAAATCCATATTTGTAAATTAAAAAACATCAACCGGATGGGTTGGTAAAATAGTACAAAATCTAAAAACCTGCCTAATTTTATGGCTCAATCAAACCGGCTGATAAAAATTTAACTACTTATATCATTCAAAAATACGACTCAAAGTATGTCCACGACCACCGAACATCATATCCAAACACAAAAAACAGCGCGATACTACACCTATGGTCATTTAAGTCCGGATACTGTTGAAATCTGGTTTGTCCTGCATGGTTACGGGCAACTGGCGGCCGATTTTATCAAAAATTTTTCAGTGCTTAATCCCCAAAAGCATTATGTAATTGCTCCCGAAGCATTGTCGCGGTTTTACTGGAACGGATATCGGGGGAAAATTTCCGCTTCGTGGATGACAAGCGAAGACCGGCAATGTGAAATTGACGACTATATTGCCTATCTGAACCAGTTATATCATCATGTAACAGACAACCTGCCCGAAGGATGTAAACCAAACATCAATCTGTTGGGATTTTCACAAGGGGCAACTACCCTGTCACGATGGTTTGCAAATGGAAAATTGAAAGCGGACAAAGTAATTTTCTGGAGTGGTGATTTAGGACATGATATAGACTGGAAAAATGTAGCTTCGCTTTACACCCAAACCAAGGCTTTTTATATATATGGTATTCAGGACGAACTGATAAGTACCGAATATTTTCACGCACAAAAGCAAATATTAGAACAGCATCAGGTTAAAATTTCAATCGTAGAATTTGAAGGCAAACATGAAATTCCCGAAAACATCCTACTCAACCATTTTGTATCTTCAAATTAGCCTGAAAAATGCAATTGAAAAACAGAGTAACCTCACTTTTTGAGATACAATATCCCATCATACAGGCCGGAATGATTTGGTGTTCAGGCTGGGAACTTGCCTCGGCAGTCAGCAATGCCGGTGGATTGGGAATTATAGGAGCCGGCTCGATGTATCCGCATATTCTGGAAGAACATTTGGTCAAATGCAAATCAGCAACCGGTAAACCCTTTGCAGTCAATTTGCCCTTGTTATATCCCGATATCGAAAAACATATCGAGTTAATCATCAAACAAAAAGTTCCCATAGTTTTTACCTCAGCTGGAAATCCCAAAACATGGACAAGCACCCTTCAAAATGAAGGTATCAAAGTAGTTCATGTCGTTTCAAGTTCGCTGTTTGCACAAAAGGCCGAAGCAGCCGGGGTAAACGCCGTAGTAGCCGAAGGATTTGAAGCCGGAGGCCATAACGGACGCGAAGAAACAACCACTTTATGCCTGATTCCGATGGTTGTTAAGGCGGTCAAAATTCCGGTCATCGCCGCAGGAGGAATAGCAACCGGCCGGGCAATGTTGGCGGCCTTCGCCCTGGGAGCAGAAGCCGTTCAGATGGGAACCCGGTTTGTGGCTTCAATTGAATCTTCGGCGCACGAGGCTTTCAAACAGAAGGTCATTACAGCAAAAGAAGGGGATACTATGTTGGCAATGAAAAAAATAGTAGCCGTCAGGTTGCTAAAAAACGGGTTTTACCAACAAGTAGCCGAAGCCGAAGCAAGAGGCGCAGACTCCGCCGAATTAGCCGAATTGCTTGGAAGAGGACGGGCAAAAAAAGGAATGTTTGAAGGAAACTTAGACGAAGGGGAGTTAGAAATAGGTCAGATTGCTGCCATTTTAGACGATATTAAACCGGCATCGGCAATCATTCACGACATACTCTCAGAGTATAATACAGCTTTCACAGAACTTTGTAAACAAGGAGTTTTCAGTTTGGAAGCCCCCAATACTGGGTTTTAAAAATTGGTTGGTTGTTAAAATTTTTAATGCCAAAGTTACTTTTAAAATGGTCTGCTCTTTTTGTCCCTCAGAGTGCAAAAGGCATCTGCCACAATAAAATAGCAGAAGGAGTTTGTAGTTGATATTGATCTAAACAGAATGTCCAATTGGTATAACATTCAATCTCCCGAAGTTTACGAGGATCTCATAGATTTTCTTCTGCGAAAATCAGCGGTATCTGCGGGAAATATCTTTAACATTCAATTTAATCCTCAGCATTAGTAAATTAAAAAGGGTGTTAACTATTTGAAAAGTTAACACCCAAATTGAAAATCAAATAAAATGCAATCCGGTTAAACTACGGGTTCATCGGGCTTTTTTTCTTCAGATTCAGCAGATTCCGTTGTTGCTTCAGTTTCTTTTGTTGCATCGGCAACGTTTTCCTGCTCATCTTTTCCTTTGCCGATTAAATCGGAAAGGGCATGTTTTGCTTTGCTCAACATTTCTTCACCTTTCTCTAAAATACCGCCGACTTTTTCGTTCTGTTTCAGTTCGGCGTATTTATCCTCAACGGTGTCCTTTACCTTTTCGACTACATCTTCTACCTTGTCTTTTGCTTTTTCAAAAAACTGCTCACCTTTCTCTAAAATGCCGCCTACTTTTTCATTTTCTTTCAGTTCGGCATACTTGTCTTCGATGGAGTCTTTTGCTTTTTCGACCACATTGCCAACCGAAGTTTTTGCTTTATCAAAAAAGGCTTCTCCTTTATCCAAAGCATTACTTACTTTTTCGTTGCCTTTCAGTTCGGCATACTTGTCTTCAACCGTGTCTTTAACTTTTTCGACAACATCTTCTACCTTGTCCTTAGCTTTTTCAAAAAACTGCTCGCCTTTTTCAATAATACCGCCCACTTTTTCATTTTCTTTTAGCTCGGCATACTTGTCCTCCACTTTTTCTTTCACATCTTCTAAAATGTCGCCGGCTTTTTCTACCACATCGCTCACCGCGTTTTTCACTTTGTCAAACAAACCGCCTTCTTCTTTCTTGTCGTCTTGCGGCTCGTTGGTCTGGGGATTTTCGTTCTCTACCATAGAATAAAATTGGTTAGGGGTTAAAAATAGAAAATTAATAAATCTGAAATATAGAACAAAGATAACACAAAAAATGCTCAATATGTAAAGCCAGTTATAAACATAAATTAAAACACCATCTATTTCGCATTGGATGGGAACAAACTATATCCGCTTTTTGACAAGCTGTTCGCCACATAAATCGTCTTATCGTTTCCATTCAGAATAATTCGTTGCGTATCGTTTTTGGCTATGCTGACAATACCAGCACGATCATTTAAAATATCTTCACCGATAAAAACGATGCTGTTGTTTTGGTCATCATACATTTTAAGAGCAGCACCGGTGTCATTGCTTCTGAATTGCATTAGGTTATTCCCTTTCCGGTTGTTCAGTTGAATCAATCCCCCCTCCCCTCTCACTTCCGAACCAAGCGAAATCAACCTTTTTCCTTCATTGCTATACAAGGCAATTTCAGCAGCCGTTTCGCGGGGTTCCATCACCAAAATCGTTTTCCCCTGCGAGTTCACCAATTCAAATTTTTCAGCCTTGAGCACCGGCTCAACATCCGGAAACCCCGCAACCCCAAAAGCAGTAACCATAAAAAAAACAATCACCGCCAACATCAAATAATTTAAGCGTTGTAAATTCAAGACCTTTTTTTCTAAAAGCAAGATTTTGTTTTCCATAAAAAAGCAACTTTAAAAATTTAGAATTTCGGTAAAAACTCAAAAATAACCAGAGTTTGTCATAACAAAGTCAGGAAGCAAAAACAATTCACTGAAATTTGTAGAAATCTTTATTTATTTCAGAAAATTTCACATTTTTCGTTTTCAAACTTGGTATATTTGCCAATATTGAATGGAACAAATATCCGGCTTTGAAAATATTTTAGAAAAACACCTCCTGAAGAGGAACAGGAATGTATTCTTTTTTTATATTTGAGCGGGGAAATGGTTTTTAACTTTTTTTCAAGTAAAACAATAACACCGATGTTTTTTATCGGTAAGATTTTAATAAACCAGAAACATGCAACCTTCTATAAATATTGAAAATATAAAAACCTATTTAAAGACCCAACCTGTTAGAAAGGCCTGGCTTTTTGGTTCTTATGCCTCAGGAACAGCAGATGATAACAGCGATATTGACATATTGGTGGAACTTGATCATAGCCAACCCATAGGACTAAAGTTTGTAAGTATGTGGCTGGATTTGAAGGAAGTAACAAAAAAAGACGTTGATTTGTTGGCAGTAGGCGGTGTTTCTCCTTATATACAGCCCTACATTGATAAGCAAAAAGTATTGATTTATGAAAGATAATAAGTTGGGAGATAAAGCAAGGTTACAGCATATCTTCCAATCTATAAAAGAGATTAACAAATATACTGAAAGAACTGATTTTGAGATGTTTGAGCAAAACTCTATGTTGCATAATGCTTGCATTCGTCAATTAGAAATTATTGGAGAGGCTGCTAACAGATTAAGTCAAACTTTAAGAGAGAATTACGCAACATTGAGTTGGACACAAATTATTGGACTGAGAAATTTGCTAATTCACGAATATTTTGAAGTTAAACTGGAGATTATTTGGGAGATAATTCAATATGATTTACCCCCCTTGCAAATTGAGATTGAAACAATTTTAAAGGACCTGACAGAAGACGTTTAAAGCAAATGCCGGTTAATTATGACTAATCCATATTTCAGTGGCTTTTTAGTTTTTTTTAAATCGGGTGTAGGTTTAAACTTAAACCAAGCCGTATCAATCAACCGAATTGTTTTTCAAATCAAGTTTATCTAATCATATATGCACACAATAACTTTTACCTGCGAAACAATAACGCCGATGTTTTTAAGCGGAGCTGATGGTGTTACACCCGAACTGCGTGCTCCTTCTATTAAGGGGGCATTGCGGTTTTGGTGGAGGGCGATGAATGGGCATTTGAGTCTGGAGGAGTTAAAAAGACAAGAAGGGGAGATATTTGGAGATACAAGCAAACGGAGTTCAATCTTACTATATCCAATCAATATCCTTACTAAACAAGAAGATAGAATTTCAGGCACCCCTCATCATAGAAATGGTTATTGTAAAACTAATCGCAATAACTGTTTTTATAGAAATGGTGTGTGCGGAAAAAGTAAGTTGCAAAATGCGTTGTTTTACAACTTTAGCATGAAAGTGGGATTTAACATTAATAAAATTACAAACGAAGATATAATACGGCTTGTCAAAACCACTTTTTTATTGGGAGGTATTGGTAAAAGGGTACGAAGGGGATTTGGAAGTGTTCAAATTACTAAAATTGATAACGATGTTTGTTTCATTTCCAAAAATGAAATTGAGAATTTTTTATTAACGTTAAACCGAATAGAGAGTAATATAAACTATCCGTATTTCAAAAAAGTTGAAATTGGTAAGAAACACAATGATTACAACGAATTATTGGTTGCTATTGGAGAAACTACTCATGCACATGCAGATAACCATGGATCTATAGGCTTTGCAAAAGGGCAAGAACGATTTGCTTCACCTATTTATGTATCAGTTATTCGAGATGAAAATAGAAATTTGTATCCCATAATTACTACTTTGAATACAGCACCTAAAAGGCCTATTGAAAATTTAGGTCCACAGCAAAATTTTATTAATGCGCTAAAAAATAACTAATGCCACACTACCTATTCCTTTTCTCTATCGGCCCAGTACAATCGTTTATAGCTCAAGCCCGAAAAACACAGGATTTGTATGCTGGAAGTAGAATATTAAGCCTATTAGCAAAAGCAGGGCTTATTGCTGCAAATCCCAAAGAAATGATATTTCCAGGCAACATAAATGCAATTTCAATTCCTAACCGTTTTTTATGCATTATTGAAACAAATGATCCGAAAGAATTTGGGGGAAATGTGGAAAGAGCAGTAAGGAATGAGTGGAATAGAATTGCTGATACTGTATTAAGTACTAATGTTAAAGGAATAAAAGAACAGATAGATGGACATCTTGACCTAAACTGGGCTTTTCAAGATATAAGGCCCGATTATTCGGATTATAAGGAACAATATGATAAAATTGAACGCTTTTTGGGAGCAGTTAAAAATGCTCGTTCATTTACTCAATTTGAATATCAGGGCCAAATTGGAGAAAAAGGTCGGAAATGTATTCTTGACGGTGAGAGAAATGTGAAGTTTTACAGGCTAAGTGAAAATGAAACAGAAACTAATGTTTTGCATAGAAAGCTGTATGTTGATAGTGCCGAAGTTAAAATATTTGGAAATGCAGATGAAAACGTAATAACTTATTTAAAATTACAAGCAGGAGAAGGGTTAAGTGCTGTAAGTATGGCTAAACGGCTGTTTAAGGAAACTACCAGACCTAAAGAATTTGAATCAACAGCAGATATTGCTATAATGCACACCATTGAAGAAGTTAAAAAATATCCAGAAGGTGTAAAACTACTAGATGCCTTCAAATCTATTGGTGAAAAAATGAATGCACAACTTTATTATGAAGAAAATCATACCACACAGTATTACAATAAGCAAGGCATAAATACCGGCTGTTTGTCGGTATTAAGAGAAAAACAAAAAGAACTCAAGAAATTTGCAAAATCAAAGGGTTTAGAGCTAACAAAGTACTATGCTATTATAGATTTTGACGGTGATAATATGGGGAAATGGTTAAGTGGAACTTTTATAGATAATCCTGAAACAAATCTCAAAGATTTTCACAAGAAATTATCTGAACGATTAGCAGAATTTGCAAAAGAAGCAAAAATAATAGTAGATAAATACGGGCAAACTGTTTATGCGGGAGGCGATGATTTTTTAGGTTTTGTTAATTTGAACTATTTATTTTTAGCTTTGAAAGAACTTCGAAATAAGTTTACAGAAATAGTTAACAATAGTCTCAAAACTTTGGGTTATCTTAATTCCGAACTCAGTTTTTCAGCAGGTGTATGTATTGCTCACTACAAAGAACCGCTCGGTATAGTACTTGATAAAGCATCAGCAGCACAAAAAACCGCCAAAAATAAAGACAAAGGCAATCGAAATGCCTTTTGCATTGTAGCCTCAAAACATTCAGGCGAAAACCATGAAACATTTTTTAAGTGGGGAACTAGCTGCATAAATGTAGAAAACTTGGAACGAGTTAAAGACGAGTTAATCAAACCCAAACGCTTTTCTAATACATTTATTAAATCACTTGGTATTGAATTTTCAAGGTTAGCAGAAGAGGCAAAGTTGTTACCTAACAAAGACTTGCTTACGGAAGAGGTTTCACGCCTTTTAAAAAGGTCATTCATGGGTAAAAAAGAGGATAAAGAAAAAGAAAGCAAAGACTTTGCTGAAGTAATTATGAGTATTTACGACCAATCTAAAAGCTATACTAACTTTATAACTGCTTTGGATATCTCTGATTTTATTCACCGTTTACTAAGCTCCGATGAAGAAAAAGCAGTAGAAGAATTGCAACCACAAACTATCTAAAACAATTTCAAGATATGCCAGCAATACAGTTAGAAGCATTAGACACTCTATTTTTTAGGGATGGAAAACCATTCTCAATGGGTGAAGATACATTTGCCGAAGGGACTTTCCCTCCTTCACCAAGTGTTATATATGGTGCTTTACGCACTGCATATATTTCTCAAAATTTGAACAAAAATAAGAAAACGATAGAAGACTTGATTACTGAAACAGAGGGAATTGTGATTACAAATATTGCCTTTGATTTTGATGGACAATTTCGCTATCCAATGCCCTTAGATTTTGTTGAACGAAAAGAAAAAGAAAACCAAGCAGTATGTTTAAGTTTGGTCGAAAATATTTTTTCTGGTTTAGACTTGCCCTACCTATGTGTTGCAAACGAACATGTAGAACAAATTAGTGATGGGGTGTTTCAAAAAGCACAATTAGGCGACTATTTAGATGGGAATACAGCACATCGTTGTGAAATTGATAAGTGGTCTTCATTTCTTACTTTGGAACCAAAAGTTGGTAATCGTCGCAACAACAATACCCGCTCAACAAGCGACGATGATGGAAATGTTTATCGTGTAGGTATGCGCCGTTTAGAAAACTATGCCGGCAAACAGCTAAAAATACTTGTTGATTACTGTTTTAAAGAAAAAACCATTCATACGGCATTATTTCGCTTTGGGGCAGAAGGCAAAGCAGCTAAGGCAACTATAAATATTGAGATTCCTAATATACAAGCTGAACAAGCTTCAGAAAAACATTTTAAAATCCTATTACAAACACCTGCTTTTTTTGATAATTGCAGCGAACCCTATTTGAAATGGTTTGAAGATTTAGGTTTTGAAGTAAAATTATTAACTAAAGTTGTTGGAAAACCGATTACAATTGGGGGGTGGAACTTAAAAGACGAACACGGAAACCAAAGCCCTAAACCTTTAATGTCCGCTACTCCGGCAGGAAGTGTGTTTTATTACGAAATTGTCAATGAAAAGACTGTTCAAGAATTATTAACTAAAAGTCAATCTAAATATTCGATTAGTGACCAAAGACAAAAAGAAGGCTTTGGATTGTATAAGATTGCAAACCTAAATTTTAACCCTATACAGCTATGATAAAAGTAATTACAACAGTCGGCACTTCTCTTTTTACCAATTACAGGCGTAAAGAAGTACAAAAGTATTGGGAAAATGAAGCGAATATAAATCCCCAAATTAATAATTACAATGTTGAAACCGATTACAAAAATCTGCTTAAAGAGAACCTCCAATATACGAGCCGAAGCGAAAGTGCAATAAAAACAGCCATTGAAAATTATTGGCTAAAAGATATTTTAACCAATATTGATATTAATGGAGATTTGCAGTGCATAAAAGCCAAAGGCTTAAATCATCAATGTTGTGCTGAAGTACAAACACTACTTGCTATTGCCCAACATAAAGACTATAAAGACAAAGATTTAGAGGTGCATCTTTTGTGTACCGACACAACATTGTCAAGATTGGCAGCAGAGATTATTGCTGGGATTGATTTTAATCCAATAGCCAAAATTAAATTTGCTGATTATAGTGATGATAAGAAATATTTTGCTGTAGATAGTTTGCAAGTAAAAGATGCAAAGAAATTTGAGGATACAGGGTTTTTAAAGTTAGTTGAACAGGTTAAGTCCATTAAAGGAGGAAATAACGATGTGATTTTAAATATTTCCGGTGGATACAAAGCACTAATACCGCCTCTAACTTTATTAGCACAATTAGAGGAAATCCCATTGTATTATATTTACGAAGACAGCGGAGAGTTGATTGAAACCGGAAACTTGCCAATTAATTTTGATTGGGGTGTTATAGAGCAATACACTGCCTATTTACACAATCAAAGTAAAAGAAATAAGGCAGATGCTGATATAATAGACGAAATGCGTAAGCTCAAATTAGTTAGACCAGATAGTAATGAATTAAGCATTATTGGCAAGCTAATAGCTGAATATTCAAAACAAGCAAGCCCATTTACCCAAACTATTTTTGGATATTTGGTTGAGTATAAATTAGATGAATATTATGCAGCTGTATATGGACGCGAAAAAGTACAACATGGCGTTAAATTTGGCGAAATGAAAGGATCAGAAGACATTGATATTTTCATAAAACCAGCAGAAAACAAATTTATCACAATGGAGGTAAAACATGCAGGATTTGTGCTAGATAATGAGGAACAAATGAAAAAGATTACCAAAAATCTTATTCATAGAGCAACGCAAGCTAAAAATAGCGGACAAGGAGAAATACAAGAAATTTGGTTAATGCTTTATAGCTATTCAAATGACAAAAACCCAAGTTTTGAATTAACCGAATCGCAAAAAAGAACCTTAGAAGAGGTAAATAATGCAATAAAAGAAGATGAAGTTTGCAAAAATGCTCCATTTAAAGCCAAGCATTTCTATATTAATTCAAATGAGCTAAGAGACGAGTCCCACATCTATCAAACATTCATTAAATCCACTTTAAAAGAACAAAAAATAATAGGCATCTACGATAGTCAATAATTTTAAAAATCAAATTAATATGTTCCAAACATCAAAACCTTTGTTTTTCATCTGCGAAACACCACTTCATGCAGGTAGTGGCAGCGACCTTGGCATTATAGATTTGCCAATTCAGCGCGAAAAACACACAAGTTTTCCCAAAATTGAGAGTTCATCTCTCAAGGGTGCCATTCGGGAAGCTTTTGAAGGCGTGTTTATCAAAAAAGCAACTGCTGAATTAGACAACGACAAGGAGAATGAAGATTTTAAACAAGCACATAAAAGAGCTAAAAACAGAAAACATAAAATTGTAGAAGCTCTTTTTGGCCCTGAAGATGCCAATAATGATGCCCACATGGGTGCATTGGGGTTTTCAGATGCCCGTTTATTGCTCTTTCCTGTAAAAAGCATGAAAGGCGTTTTTGCATGGATTACTTGCCCCAAAACATTACGGCAATTTGAACGGGACATGAAAATAAGCAATATCCATTTCACAATTACCGGCATTCCCAATGATCCGGAAGATGGCAAGTGTATCTACCTTAATAATGATAGCAAAGTAACACTTGGCAACAATAACGCCAAGTCTATTCTTTTGGAAGAATATGCATTTAGCGCAACGCTTAACGACCAAATTATGGTAACAGACAGAGAGAATGGTAATCAATACCAACTCAATGCGTGGTTAGCATCAAGTGTGTCTAACGAAAATTTTTTCCAAAATAAAATGAATGAAGACATTGTGATACTTTCTAACAATGATTTCAAAGATTTTGTTAATTTGAGTACAGATGTAATTACCCGAACAGCCATAGACAACGACAAAGGAACGGTAAAACCCGGTGCGCTTTTTACGGAAGAATTTTTACCTGCCGAAAGTGTGCTTTATACTTTGGTAATGGCATCGCCTATATTTCAAAATGAAGACAAGAAGAATGGTCTTGTTAGCCAATTAGAGCAAGGCTCAAATGAAGCCGAAAAGGTTCTAAATACTTTTAATATAAATCTGCCTTCTGTAATCCAAATAGGTGGCGGTGCTACATTAGGAAAAGGAATTGTAAGAACTAAAATTATTTAACACTAAAAAAAGTACTATGCCAAACATAACAACCTGCCGTGGTATTGAACAAAAAAGAGCTGATTATGCTTTTGAATGTGCTTTAGAAGCTAAAAATTCAACCGATTCCCCATTGCAAATAGGCAATGATTTTTATAAATCAAAAAATTACAAATCTTATGCTAAAAAAATCCCAATGCTTGTAAAAAGTAATGGGCTTGGAGCTTCTTTTGCTTTTATTTTATCAAAAAAAGGAAAAGAAAAAAGAGAAAACAATCAAACCTTTGCTCCTGGCACTCAAAGAAATCCCAAAAATGCCTACGACTTAATTTATAAACAGACCTCTGATTGGATTAATTCGAAATACTCATTCACGGGTGATTTTAGTGAATTTATTATTACTCGGAACTCCAACGAATATCGAACCATTACTAATGAAGTAATCGCTTTATTCACTTGGTTACGCCGCTTTGCTGAAGGATTGATTGAAGGAGAAGAAGAACAGGAGGATTAGTAGTTATGAGAAACGGAAGATTAAAAATCAGAGAAAATCGTAAAATTGAACTTAAGGTTAACGGAAAAGACCAGAATAATATCAAAGAGTTTGACTTTTCATCGCTATCTCACGGCACTTATGATTGT
Organism: Sphingobacteriales bacterium; assembly: GCA_016700115.1. Lineage (NCBI taxonomy): Bacteria > Pseudomonadati > Bacteroidota > Sphingobacteriia > Sphingobacteriales > Sphingobacteriales bacterium. The sequence goes on from CP064999.1 coordinate 3,998,864, forward strand.
GAAGTTGATTTAGTTGGAGGTAATCCTGTCCGTATTGTTGTCAATGGAAAAGAAATACCAAAAAATGTTGATGTTGTTCAGCAAAAAGTAGAAAAGAAAAAAAAGCGTGACAACGAAATTGCCGACCAAAAAGAACAAGAAAAACAACAACGTGAACAAAAAGTTAATATATCTAAAATCTCCCAAAACCAAAACAATATGAATTTGGCTGATAGTTTTAACCGTTCAAAAACTCGTGTTCCAAGCGATGTCCGTAGTTTAACTACTTTAACATCTATTGATAATTTTGCATTAAAATTGTATAAAGGTGCGAGATATGAATCCGAAACACAAAAATTCTATTTTTATAATCCAAGACTAATTCAAAAAAAAATAGGTGCTGAAAATAGAACTCTTGTTGATGTCTTTGAAATTCGCCATAACAACTACGGATTAGATGAGAGAATTGGGAAAATCGCAAAACAACATAAAGAAAGCGCTCGATTGCTTTTTGATTTAGAGGGATGCCTTGAAGTCAAAAACTTCAAACCTGATTGGCGAGTCATAGTCGGTTTAGGAACGGATAGTATTTACGAAACAGGTATAACGTTACACCATATTTACGGTTTTCCCTACATACCAGCAAGTTCAATAAAGGGTATAACAAACCATTATGCTCAAGACCAAGGCTTTGATTTGGTACAAAGTGGCTCAAAACAATGGTATGATGATATTTTTGGCAATACTAAACAAAAAGGTAAAATAACCTTTTTTGATGCCATGCCCTTAACTCCCCCACAATTAAAACCCGATATAATGAATGTACATTTTCCTGATTATTATGGAAGTGGGAGTAAACCACCTACTGATACCCAATCACCTCGACCAATATTGTTTTTAACGGTAGAAAATACCGAATTTCAATTTATGATAGGTTGCAAAGAAGCTAACAAAGAACTATTGAAAATTGCTCTTAGTTGGCTTGAAACGGCACTAACCGAAAAAGGCATCGGCGCAAAAACCGCCGTAGGTTACGGCTACATGAAAGAACCCTAAAAAGCATCGCAAAACAACAAGCCCGAAAAGCCGGATTATAGGTATTTATACTGTCCTTCAAAAAAAACCTAAAAAGATGAATACCACAATAACTGTCATAATTGAACATGATTTGGACTCGGGTTACTATGCCTATTGTCCCGATTTTGAAGGTTGCCAAACACAAGGCGATACTTTGGGAGATGTTATTCAAAATATACGTGAAGCAGCAGAATTATATTTAGAAACACTCACAGACGAGGAAAAAGAACAACTATATCAAAAAAGGATATATACTACAACCTTAGCCCTTTAAAGAATATGCTCAAGTTGCCGGTCCTATCAGCAAAGAAGCAGAAGCCTTATTGCTGAATGCTGGTTTTGTCTTCATAAAAAGCAAGGGTAACCACTAATTTTATCACAAAGATAAAACATTAATGGTTATTCCGTTTCATGGTTCTAAGGTGCTTCATCCTAAAATTGTAAAACAAGTTTTAAATATTATTGCCAAATAATAACCGGGTTTGTACAGTTTGTAATTAAGTGGCGGAGAGTTAATGCCAAAACGAAAACTGTTTAGAAAAAGCGGCACCGTTTTATTGAAATTAAAAACCCATAGTCCCAACAACCTTTTTATGCAAAACTACCTCACCCAATTCCTCCATGACCTGAAAGGGGCACAAAATAATAAGCCCGTAAAACCGAATTACAAGGTTTTGTACCCTGACCATCCGGCTAATGACCCAGAGTATGAAGGACATTTGGATTACATTATGGAATGGGAAATGGGACCGCAATATGATGCCGATGATTTGTTTGGCATTTCGGTAGATGCCTTTCCACCGGCAGAGCGGCTTACGGAATCACAACAGCAAAGTTTGGTAGAGGCTATTCTGGAACTATGGCAGGCATTTAATATCGTTGCCGATTATCCGGATGAAGTGCCGGTAACAGCCCTTTACAATGCGCTTGTAAACCGATGGAAGGGAGAACCTTTTCAATACATATCGGAAGGCACTCTTCATCTTGAATTTTGCCATTATGAACCGGAAGAATGTCCTTGGGGGTTGGAGTATTGCACTTGTAAAGAGTTGCATGCTAAATGGGAAAATGGCGACCCTTACAAAATGACTCCCGAAGAAGAAGCACATTGGGAAAAAGGATTACAACCCGGTGGTGGCTGGATTAACCCCGATTTGTTGGACGATGATGGCAATTTCGACCCCAATAAATTGCTATCTTTAGATGAAGATGACAACCCGAACTCGCTGCCGTTTTAATTGCTTAGCCAATTGTTACAAATAAACCAAGCTGCATTATTGATTTTGTTTAATGTGTTTTACTAACCCCATATTCAAACCCATGAAAGAACAACTCATACAAAATCTTCGTCGGTTAGGTGCTTTTTGGAGTTATGCGCCCGAAGCCAACATTTCCGATGAAGTGTTGATTGAGGAGGCCTTGCGTTGGGGGGATGTTGAAGAGTTGCTAACTTTATTCAAACTCTACCCTTTAAAACATATTAGAAATGTGTGGCGAGAAAAAATGATACCCGACGAACGGATTTACAGGCACAATTTTTATTTGGCTGCTATATTTTTCAATATCGAAAATCCAAAACGATACATTCTGTCACTTCAAAAAAAGTATAACCGCTATGAACGGCTTGTCAAACTTACTTCCTAATACTGAAAAGGTGTTGCGACGATTAGCAACTCTACCTGAACTACAAGAGTTTACTTTTGTAGGCGGTTCAGCATTGACGGTTTACTTAGCGCATCGGTTGAGCGAAGATATTGACCTATTTTCATGGAACAAAGACTTGCCGAGTGTGCAAATACAAACTGCAATTCAAAATTGCGGCTTTACTGATTTTAGAATCGTAAATTTGTCGCCACAACAAGCCGATTTTGTGATTGAGGGTGTGAAAGTAACTTTTTTTGCAAACGGATGGGATGAACTAAAAAGCAGACAACATTTGTTTGATTATTTATACATTGCCGAATTGCCTACTTTGGCAATAATGAAAGTGAACACTTTGTTTTTGAGGGCAAAATATCGGGATTATTACGACCTATATGAACTTCACTGCACACGCTTCACACTCAGTGAATTGTTTGAAATGACAACTACAAAAATGAAAAACCTAAGTAAAGCTTTGTTTCAACGAGCCTTGGTTTTTACAGATGACATAACAGACGAGAATATTCAGCATTTAAAGCCCAAGCAAAACGTATCTTTACCACAAATCTCCAAACATTTTCAACAACAACTTAAAATTTGGAACAAAACAAAATCCTAAACAATTACCATGTCAAAAATAGAACGAGTACCTGTTGATTCCTCAATGATTTATGCTGTTGGGTATGATGCTGAAAGCCAAACCCTTTATGCCGAATTTAACTCCGGAAAAATTTATGCTTATGAAGAAGTTGAACCGGACGTATTTGAAGAACTGCTTGAATCTGATTCAAAGGGGCGTTTTATGCGCAATTGTATTATAGGTTGCTATCCTGACTATCAAGTCAGTAGAGGAAAAGGTGGATTTAAATGGTAAGTTTTGTACTATACTGTTTGCTCCTTAATTGATTTAATTTTTCTAATCTGCTTTTGACATTTATCTCCCATCTTTCCCCCATGCCCCAAACCCTCCAAATCAACATCATCTCCGAGCAAACCATTCCCAATATCCTATTTATCAAACAGTTTGAAGGGGAAACAAACAACTATATCTTTGTTTCAACAAAAAAAATGAACCGTGAAGGGCAATTGCAGAATATTATTGATGTTTGTCAAATTCAGCAAGGAAAATATCGGGTGATTACGGTAAATGAAGAATCATTGGCTGATGTAGAAACTCAATTAGAAACTTTACATCTTTCTCGAGATGACCGGTACACTGTGAATATAACCGGTGGTACGAAAATCATGTCGTTGGGAGTGTATAAGCATTTTGTAAGTTTTTCAACTGTTGAGATTTACTATATTCCCGTATTTTCACAAAAAGTGATGCAAATTTTTCCCGAAAAACGCGAAATTATCTTATCCACAGAACTTAATTTATTCGATTACTTAAGTGCTTATGGAGTAGCCATTTTGTCGGAAGAAAAAACGGAAAGTTGGAAATCAAAGTTTAATGAATGTTCATTATTAATGTCTGAAATCAAAGGGTCAAACACTCCACCCGAAAGAATAGTGAATGCTGCACAGCCATATTATTCAGGGTTAGATAAGAGATTTTTGACCGGCTTATGGTTAGAGATTTGGCTTGCTTTAACAATACAAAATCAGTTCAAAATTCCTGATACACATATTAGCTTCAATGTAAAACTTACTCGAGCAAGAATTGAAGATGGCGAATCTACGGAGTACGATGTAGTATATGTAATAAAAAACAGATTATACATTGGTGAATGTAAATATTTTCCTGCCGGATTTAATAAACAAAAAATAAATAAAGACTGGTATAAGTTAGCAGGATTACAATTGCAAATGGGACTGCATGCTACTCCATTTCTTGTAACTGCCAATGCAATACCCAGAACTTTGCAGAATTACCTTCAAATCAGTCATAAAATTTTCCGAATTAAAGGTTTTGCCGGCATCGAAATACTTGCTGATAAAAACAGAACGTCCGAATTTCTTAACAAACTATTATAGTTTCTCCCATGCTGCTAAATCTTTCCAACCACCCTTCAGCCAACTGGAGTGCAGAACAAACTGAAGCCGCCATATCGAATTGGGGAAGCGTAGAAGATATGCCTTTCCCCCAAATCCCTCCAGAATGGGAAACTTATGAAGTTGAGCAGTTGGTGGAAGAATACTATGTTAAAATTACCAAACTATACCCAATGGCTGTTCACTTAATGGGTGAACTAACGTTTTGCTTTGCTTTGGTGGCAAAATTGCAACAGGCAGGCATCTCCTGCGTTGCTGCTACAACCTTGCGCAATACCATTGATAAGCCGGACGGCACTAAGATTGCTAATTTCCGTTTTATAAAGTTTAGAAGTTTCTCTGATTTGAGCGTAAGGTAAAAATGCGTCAGTTTTATATAAGGAGTAAAGCAGACTTTATTTTTCTGGTTCACAATTTTCGCAAGAATCTGGATCTTTAACTCCTACAGGGTAAGTAGTAACAAGTTTTGATACATCATCGCAAATGGCGAAAATTGCAAGCACTTTATCATACGATTTTGTTTTCGCCTCAATAGCATAAGTAGGGCATTGACTATCGTTAGATGTGGTTTTTGAATGATTTAATTCCCCATTTCTTAAAACTTCGAGAATATCCTCCTTTGAGATATTGCGACATTCCATCCGACAAAGCGCATGTTTTGTATAGATAATGTTACTTTGTAAAATTTTATCTTTTATTTCCTGGGTTTGGCTTTTTCCTTGTGTTGATTTCTTTGATTCAATTTTGTTGTAAACCCAAAATGCTATCGTGATTGCAAAAACTAATAGAATTATTTTCCCAAACCTATAGGTTAAGTATTTTATAAACCCGGTTTCACCAGCCATTTTAATTGGTTTAACATGTTATAAAATTGTGAATCAGAATCTTTATCTTTAGCATAAAAGCAAATTGAAAAAGCAAACCGATAGCTAATATTATCTGCATTTGGAACAAGACGGTGGGTCATTCGACCCCATTGGATAGACGGTTGTTAGTTTTGTTCCATCATTACAAACAACAAAAACAGCGATCACCAATTCATAAGCAGGGGTACTCCAACCGAAAGCATAAGATGGACAAGGTTTGGCGTTAAGATCTGATTTTTTAGAGGCGAATTTACCTCTTCTGAGTATTTCGTTGACCTCATCCTTTGAGATATTGCGACATTCCATCCGGCAAAGTGCAAAATCAGTATAAACAAAGTTGCTTTGCTTGATTTTTTCCTTAATCTCGGAAATAGAAGTTGTTTTATAAACCGGTTTAGAAGTTGTGTTTGGTTGTGCAGATACATCCTTCTTTTTTGTAAGAATAAATTGATAAGCCAATATTGCCAATACAATAGCGGCTACAATTCCAATAAACATTCCTACCCTATTATTGAAGTATTTTGAAAAACCCGAATCTTCTGCCATAACTTTTTTTTCTTCTTTAACTTTGGATTATCTACTCTTCATTGAGTAGTCTTTGAAAAATTTTTTGCAAAATATTTTTTTGTTTTACAAACAAGTTCTACTTTGGCGGCGTAAAGATACAACAAGCCAAAAGTAAATTTATGTTTACCTCTTTATTTGCATACTATTACTATTATTACTTACAATCAGTAGGGGTAATATGAATTTGTACGAAGTAAAGTAAGTTTAACTTTAATCTTTTAAAAAGCCCCGACAAAAAAGATGTCGGGGCTTTTTGTTTTTTATTAAAATGGATTATCCTATAAACACCTGGTTATGATAATTTCACCGGCTAAGAGATTAAGCAATGTTGACGAGTACTATTTTTCAAGTAAACTTGCCGAAATAAGACAAATGAACCAACGCGGTTTAGATGTTATCAATCTTGGCATTGGAAGTCCTGATTTACCTCCTCATCTGGATGTTATACAGAACTTGGTAACAGCTTCGGAACAACCATCAAACCATTCCTATCAGAGTTATACGGGAATTGATGAATTAAGAACGGCTATGTCAGACTGGTACAGAGACATGTATCATGTTTCTTTGAATCCCAATGGTGAGATACTTCCTTTAATTGGTTCAAAAGAAGGGATCATACATATTTCCATGGCCTTTTTAAATCCTGGTGATGGGGTATTGGTTCCTAATCCGGGATATCCGACATATGCCTCGGTTTCAAAGTTGGTTCATGCCCGTTTATTACCTTATATGCTTGATGAAAACAATAACTGGGAACCCGATTGGGAACAATTGGAAAGCATGGATTTGAGCGGGGTAAAACTGATGTGGGTGAATTATCCAAACATGCCTACCGGAGCAAAGGCAACTTTAGAATTGTTTGAACGACTGGTTTCGTTTGCCAACAAACATCAAATCTTAGTTGTAAATGACAATCCATATAGTTTAATACTTAATGGAGCACCTCTCAGCATTTTACAAATTTCCGGGGCAAAAGATGTGGCAATAGAATTAAACTCACTAAGCAAATCGCATCACCTTGCAGGTTGGCGGGTTGGAATGTTATTGGGGCGTTCAGATTATCTTCAATGCGTTTTGCAGGTAAAAAGCAATGTAGATTCCGGAATGTTTTTAGGAATACAAAAAGCTGCTGCTTTTGCGCTGCGTCATTGCAGAGAAAAATGGTTTGCTGAAATCAATTCATTCTATCAGGACAGATTGGTTCTTGCCAAAGAAATAGGCAAACTTTTAAACTGTAAAATTCCGGCTGAAAGTAATGGGTTATTTTTATGGATGAAAGCTCCCGAAAGCGTAAAGGACTTAGCAGCATGGTCGGATAAAATGCTGAATGAAAACAGGGTGTTTATTACTCCCGGAATGGTTTTTGGAAGTGCCGGTTCCCGATACCTTCGATTGTCATTATGTTGTCCTGAACACAGATTTAAAGAAGCGATAGAAAGGTTAAAAGGTTAAACTCATGTTTTTTTAAATTAGGATTTGCAATTGAAAATTAAATTGACATGATAGTATCAGTAATTGGGTTGGGTTTAATAGGAGGATCGGTCTCACTTGATTTAAAAGCACGGGGATTTACCAATAAAATCATTGGATATGATGCCAATGAAGGTCATGCGAGGCTTGCCGTTAAACGCGGAATTGCCGATGAAACTGTGCAATCTATAAATGAATCAGTGCAACAGGCAAATCTGGTAATTTTAGCAGTTCCGGTAAAGGAAATCATCAAGTTGTTGCCGGAGGTATTAGATGTTGCAGGAACTACAAAAGTAGTCCTAGATATGGGTTCAACGAAACAAGAAATTGTCAATAGTGTAAAGGATCATCCAAACAGGATTAGTTTTGTAGCGACCCATCCAATGGCAGGAACGGAATTTTCAGGTCCTTCGGCGGCAATCTACAACCTCTTTGACAGAAAAGTTGCTATAATTTGTAATAAAGAACATAGTCATCCCGATTCCATTTCGATAGTTGAGAGCATGTACCATACGCTCAATATGCCCATCGTATATATGGATGCCCATGAGCACGATCTGCATACAGCATATATTTCTCATATATCCCATATCACTTCCTTTGCTTTGGCAAATACCGTATTAATAAAAGAGAAAAGTGTATCGAATATCTTTCACCTTGCAAGCGGAGGGTTTTCTTCTACAGTAAGGCTGGCTAAAAGTTCTCCAAATACCTGGGTTCAGATTTTTGAACAAAACCGGCAACATGTGCTTGAAGTGCTCGATGCATATATTGGTATTTTAAACAAGTGGAAATTGCATTTGAGCCGTGGAGAATTTGAGGAGGTCTATCATCTAATGGAAGAGGCGAATGAAATCGGTAAAATTTTGAACAAATAATCTGAAAGTGGAAGAAAACAGGAAATCTTTAAAATTCTAAATTATGTTTTTTGCCTTTTGACATCTAATTCTGTTTATTAAGACGGACAGAAAAAATTTAAGTGAAAATAATTTATTCATTCAACGTTCCCAAATATCATGACAACAATTAAAAATGTGGGATTAGAACAATGGAATATCGGAGTTGAACTTGGAAAACCTCTGTTTATTTCGGGGCCTTGTAGTGCAGAGACAGAAGAGCAGGTATTGGAAACCTGTATTCGATTAGCAAAAAAACCGTTGGTTCATATTTTGAGAGCGGGAATTTGGAAACCCCGAACCCGTCCCAATAGTTTTGAAGGAGTGGGCAGTATAGGACTTCAATGGTTAAAAGAAGCGGGAAAAGAAACCGGACTACCGGTTTGCACCGAAGTGGCTAATGCCAAACATGTTTATGAAGCGTTGAGAATGGGGATAGATATACTTTGGATTGGAGCGCGAACAACCGTAAATCCTTTTGCAGTTCAGGAGATTGCCGATGCTTTGGTTGGAGTTGATATACCGGTAATGGTAAAAAACCCGGTAAATCCTGATCTTGAATTATGGATTGGTGCTTTGGAACGGTTGAACTATGCCGGAATTTTCAAATTGGCTGCAATTCACCGGGGATTTTCCACTTACGGAAAACATAAATACAGGAATCGCCCTCAATGGGAGATTCCTATTGAATTGATGCGGAGATTTCCGGATTTACCCATTATTTGCGACCCCAGCCATATCTGTGGTACCCGAGAGTATCTGTCAGATATTGCACAAAAGGCGATGGACCTGAACTTTACCGGTTTAATGATTGAATCGCATATTAACCCGAGTAAGGCTTTGAGTGATGCCGAACAACAATTGGTTCCTGAAATGTATCATCAGTTGATTGAAGGGTTAGTAATGAGATCATCTACCAGTGCAGACCAAACTTTTCTGCATAATCTGGAAGAGTTGCGCGAAATTATCAACGAATTTGATGACAAAATCATTGAGTTAATCGGACAACGAATGAATGTTTCCAAACAAATCGGACGTTTTAAAAAGGCTACCGGCATCACCATACTCCAAAGTGCAAGATGGGACGAAATTATCCATACCCGTTGCGAACATGGATTGAAAGTCGGGCTAAGTTTAGAGTTTACCGAAGCCCTTTACAATGCCATCCACAAAGAATCTATCCAACATCAGGCAAGTGTCATGTACGACAAATAGTCTCTGAACTTTTTATTTAAACTGCCATAAAAAAACCCTGTCTTTATCTCTTTTAAGGGAAATAAAAGACAGGGTTGTAATTTAATTATGGCATTAAATTATCTGATTAACGTTACATTGCCTTTCTGAATAAAGGTTTTTCCTGAAGCGAACGTACCTTCTACCCAAAATACATACACCCCTATTTCACAATCAGTACCTCTTAGTGTTCCGTCCCATTTTGCGGTTGGATAATCTCCGGTAAAGATCAACTCTCCATAGCGGTTGTATAAGTAGATTGTAGCTTTTTCTATGCCGTTTCCTAAAATTCCGAATGTGTCGTTTATATCATCTCCATTTGGTGAGAAGGCGGTCGGCATCAGAATTTTCTCTTCTGTCGGACAATCCGGATCTACAGTATGCTCACAAATACAGGTCGCTGCGTTGAAAGTGTCCACGGTATTACAATCGTTGTCGTCGCAGTTGGGTGGCGCAATAGGTGTATTTACACATTGACAGGTGGTTGTGTTATAACTGTCTGAAGTATTGCAATCGTTATCATCGCAATTCGGCGGAGCAATCACCGTAAATTCACATTCACAAGTGGCTGAGTTATAAATGTCGGATGTGGTGCAATCGCTGTCGTCGCAGGTTGGCGGCGGTACTGGCGTAAACTCACATTCACAAGTGGCTGAATTATAAGTATCGGATGTAGAGCAATCGCTGTCGTCACAGGACGGGGGCGGAATTGGCGTAAACTCACACAGACAGGTAGTTGTGTTATAGCTGTCCGAAGTCGTGCAGTCGCTGTCGTCGCAGGCCGGCGGCGGAATTGGCGTAAACTCACATTCACAGGTGTTTGTGTTATAGTTGTCTGCCGTAGTACAGTCATTATCATCGCAGGTTGGCGGGGGTATGACTGTAAATTCGCACTGACAAGTAGTTGTATTATAGGTATCCGTTGTTGTGCAATCGTTGTCGTTGCAGGTTGGCGGCGGAATTGGCGTGTTTACACATTGACAGGTAGCAGAGTTATAAGTATCTGAAGTTGTGCAATCATTATCATCGCAATTAGGCGGAGGAATGATGACATGTTCACATTGACAAGCAGCCAAATTGTAGCTGTCGGCAGTATTGCAATCACCATCATCACAAGCTGTCGGGGTGATGGGGTTATTTTCGCATAGACAGGTAATGATATTGTAAACATCTGCAGTGTTGCAATCATTGTCGTTGCAATTGGGCGGGGTAACCGGCGTATGTTCACATTGACAGGTGGCAGCGTTATAGGTATCGGATGTATTGCATATTCCATCATCGCAATTGGGAGGTGGAATCGGGGTAAACTCACATTGACAGGTTGCTGCGTTATAACTGTCGGCAGTGTTACAATCACTGTCATCGCAAACCGGAGGCGGATTCGGCGTAAAGACACAAAGACAAGTTGTTGCATCGTAAGTATCAGTGGTTGTGCAATCTGAATCGTCGCAGGTTGGCGGCGCAATGGGTGTAAACTCACATTGGCAGGTGGCTGCATTATAGCTGTCGGCAGTGTTGCAGTCGTTGTCGTTGCAGGTTGGCGGTGGGATGGGGATGTTTTCGCAAAGGCAGGTCGCCATGTTATAGCTGTCTGCGGTGTTGCAGTTTCCATCATCACAAGCCGTGGGGCTTATCGGGTTATTTTCGCACTGACAAGTAAGTATGTTGTAAACATCTGCGGTATTACAGTCATTGTCGTTGCAATCCGGTGGTGGAATTGGAGTGTGAACACATTGACAGGTTGCTGAATTATACGTGTCGTCTGTCGCACAATTGGCATCGTCGCAGTTGGGCGGCGGAATGGGTGTAAACTCACAAAGGCAGGTCGCCGAATTATAGCTGTCAGCGGTGTTGCAGTCGTTATCATTGCAAACCGGCGGCGGATTTGGGGTAAAGACACATTGACAAGTAGCAGCATCGTAGCTATCTGTGGTCGTGCAATTTGCATCGTCGCAAGTTGGCGGCGGGATTGGCGTAAAGATACATTGACAAGTGGCTACACTATAGCTGTCTGTTGTGTTGCAGTCGTTGTCGTTGCAGTCCGGAGGGGGAATTGGCGTATATTCACACTGGCAGGTTGCTGCATTATAGGTGTCGCTTGTCGAACAAATTCCGTCGTCGCAATTTGGCGGTGGAATTGGAGTATATACACATTGACAGGTGGCAGCATTATAGCTGTCTACAGTATTGCAGTCGTTGTCATTGCATACCGGAGGTGGAATTGGGATATTTTCACAAAGGCAAGTCGCCATGTTGTAGCTGTCGGAAGTGTTACAGTTGCCGTCATCACATGCGCTTGGGCTGATGGGATTGTTTTCACACAAACAAGTTAGTACGTTAAATACATCTGCGGTGTTGCAATCGTTGTCGTTGCAGTCCGGAGGGGGAATTGGCGTAAATTCACACTGACAGGTAGTGGTATTATAGGCATCACTTGTCGTGCAATTCAGGTCATCGCATGTTGGAGGCGGAATGGCTATATTTTCACAAAGACAAGTTGCCGCATTATAACTGTCTGCGGTGGTGCAGTCGTTGTCGTTGCAGTTTGGCGGAGGTGCCGGGGTATGTTCACATTGGCAGGTTAGCGCATTGTAGCTATCTGCTGTATTGCAGTTTGCATCGTCACAATTTGGAGGCGGAACCGGGAAATGTTCACATTGACAGGTTGCCGTATTGTACCCATCAATGGTATTACAATCATTGTCGTCGCAATTTGGCGGCGGAATTGGTGTATGTTCACAAGAACATGTAGCAGCGTTATAGCTGTCTGCCGTGTTACAATCCAAGTCATCACAATTTAGAGGCGGAACAGGGAAATGTTCACATTGACAGGTTGCAGTATTGTACCCGTCAATGGTATTACAATCGTTGTCGTCGCAACTTGGCGGAGGAATTGGGGTATGTTCACAAGAACATGTAGCTGCATTATAGCTGTCAGCCGTGCTGCAATCCAAATCGTCGCAATTCAGAGGCGGGACAGGGAAATGCTCACACTGACAGGTAAAGGTGTTGTAACCGTCAATGGTATTACAATCGTTATCATCACAATTTGGCGGCGGAATTGGGGTATGTTCACACATACAAGTCAATGTATTGTAGGTATCGGCCGTATTGCAGTCGTTGTCATTGCAAGCCGTGGGACTGATGGGGTTAAATTCACACTGACAGGTCAGAACATTGTACACATCTGCGGTATTGCAATCATTGTCATTGCAAGTTAGAGGCGGAATTGGGGTATGTTCGCATAAGCAGGTTGCCGGATTATAAGAATCGGCGGTATTGCAATTTGAATCGTCGCAAGCTGGGGGAGGAATTGGGGTATGTTCACATAAACAGGTGGTCGAATTATAAGTATCCGATGTTGTACAATCTAAATCATCACAAACCGGAGGAGGTATCGGTGTAAATTCACAGGCACAGGTCAAAGTATTGAAAGTATCTGCGGTATTACAATCGTTGTCGTTGCAAACGGGGGGCACTATCGGCGTATGAACGCAGGTACATGTTGCATTATCATAAGTGTCAGTAGTCATACAATCCAAATCGTCGCAGCTTGGTGGCGGAATTGGGGCATATTCACACATACAGGACACGGGGTTATAGGTGTCTGTAGTATTGCAGTTGTTGTCGTTACAGTTCAGTGGAGGAATTGGCGTATGCTCGCATAAACAGGTGGCAGTATTATAGGTATCGGCTGTGCTGCAATCCAAATCATCGCAGGATGGGGGCGTGATTGGAGTATGGATACAGGTGCAGGTAGGAGCATCGTAAGTATCGGTTGTTGTGCAGTCGAGGTCGTCGCAATTTGGAGGGGTTATAGGGGTATGTTCACAGAGACAGGTTGTAGTATTATAAGTATCTGTGGTGCTGCAATCCAAATCGTCGCAACTTGGGGGCGGAATTGGCGTAAATTCGCATAAGCAGGTTAAAGGATTGAAGGCATCTGTTGTTGTGCAGTTCAGGTCGTCGCAAACGACCGGCGGTATCGGTATATGCTCGCACATACAGGTGGTGGCGTTATAGGTATCTGCTGTATTGCAATCCAAATCGTCGCAAGAGGGCGGTGTTACCGGTGTATGTTCACAAACGCAGGTTGTTGTATTATAGGTATCTGTGGTATTACAATCCAAATCGTCGCAACTTGGCGGCGGAATTGGGGTAAATTCACACAGACAGGTAGTTGCGTTGTAGGCATCAGAAGTTGTGCAGTTGTTGTCGTTACAAACCGGCGGGGGAATTGGGGTAAATTCACAAAGGCAGGTAGTAGAATTATAAGTATCTGCCGTGTTGCAGTTGTTGTCGTTGCAAACCGGAGGCGGGATAGGCGTATAAACACACATACAGGTTACTGTATTGTAAGTATCTGTTGTGTTGCAGTTGTTATCATTACATACCAACGGTGGAATTGGGGTATGTTCACAAAGGCAGGTTGTTGAATTATAACTATCGGCAGTATTGCAATCGTTATCGTTACAGTTTGGCGGCGGAATTGGGGTGTAAACGCATTGACAGGTTACCGGGTTATAAGTGTCTGTTGTGTTGCAGTTGTTGTCGTTGCAAACCGGGGGAGTTATCGGAGCAAATACGGCGGTCAGTACATCATTTTGGGTGATTGTGAAAGACGAGCTTGGATTTGTGGTTACCGGAAGGGTGTGGTTGTTGAGTATCCAATGGCTAAACTGATAACAGGGAGAGCTTGGAGTTGCGATGATGTTTAAAAGTGAGCCGTTGTTGTAAGTGGTGGTATTAGGGAAACTTCCGGGAGTAACCCCGTTTACCGAAATCGTTCCCATTCCGGGATTTTGGATTTGGGTGGTTAGCGTAACCGTTGGGGTGCCAAAATTGACATAAATTGTACCGCTTGCCGTTACATTTACGGTAATGTTTGGATTAGTCGCGTTGGGCAATGGTATGTTAGGAGCCATATCCCAGTTGATAAACTGATACCCTCCCGTTGGCGTGGCAGATATGGTGATGGGCGCATCGCCAAAATAGGTTCCTGTCCAGGGGGTATTGGTTACCACAATATTTCCGTTTATCGTTACATAACCGCCGGCAGGATTATTGATAATGATGGTTATTTCATAGGGACCCTCCACATCAAAACAGTTGGCAATGCCCTGATCTATGACCGTGCATCTGGTCAGGATAAAGTTTCTCAATGTGTTGACGTTGTTTTGCCATTGGGGAACATTGCCTCCCCATCTTGCTATCTGGCGCGGCATTTCGGGCGTAATGACGTTGATCATTGAATCTAAGAGATTGATCATGTACGTGCAGGAAAAATAGGTATTGTTAAGGTCGGCATACCTGTTTACGTACATGTCATAGAAGGTCGGGTTCTGAAACAGTGCATTCAACATATCGGTATGTTGCTGCGGGTCGCTCAAAGACGGGTTCCATGGGTCGCAGGGGCTTGCATTTGGGGTGGTATTCGGTATTCCGGTATAGTTGATATAATGCCCGAAAGTGGCATCCATATCCCAGAGGGTGTACCTCCATTTCACCATATCGTCTGTGCTGTGCCACCAGGCTGTGTTGTAGTTCAACCAGTCTTTACAAACAGTATGGGTATTGATAATGATATAATCGGCCAAACTCATCACGTTCATTTTGCTGGTAACGTAGTTGTAGTTAGCCGGTACTGCCATATTGTTGCCTAAAATATAAGTACGAAGGGCGTTCCATTGGGTCTGATTGCCGTATTCTGACCAGGTGCCTCCCCATGTTTTGATAAAGTCAATCTCCCATCGTCCTTTGTTGTAGTAGTATTCGGTAAAATCGTGGTCGTCCACTTTTTCGCGCATTTCATACAAACCCCAGTAAGCCCCGTTTACGTAAAGGGCGCAGTGTTCGTTACTTCGCTCGTCAAGGTCGAGGTTGGCGCGTTGCGATAGCACATGGACATAGGCATCGCGGATATGCGCACCTCCGTTTTGGAAGGGATAGTTGTCGTTGGCTGCTGGTTTGAGGATGACCCTTTGAAACCTATCGCGCGGGGTGTTCATAAAGAGTGCGTCTTTTACCGCATAGTCATAGCCAAACTGGTCGCGGACAATCAAATCCACCCCTCTTTGCTGGTAAGCCCACGAATCGTTTCCGTGTTTGTTAAACACGCCATAGCCTTCGTCTATTTTGGTAAAGCTTTGGTCGAACAATTCATAACTTCCTCTCGGTGAGTTTTGAGTGCCTCCAAACAAGGTGGTTAATCCTGCTCCGCAAACAGACAGAATTTTTATCGTGTGGGGGTTTACATTGATAAAATAGGTATTGGTTTCCACATAGCTGGGCAAAATTGCCGGATCGGAAGAGATACAATACGCCCTTACAACCCTTGCGTTGCCCGCTGTTCCGGCCGGATTTAAATTAAAAGCGCCTCCGTATAAAGTAGAGGCGGCTGTTGGAAAATCTCCGTTGGTGGTGTATCGAATGGTAATGCTTGGATCGGGTGTGAGAATATTGATGGAGATTGTACCCGAATATCCGCCTGAGGCAGGGGTGATATTAGGAGTTGTAGCGTATGCAGTATAGGGTGAAGTTCCGTTGGTGGCGTTTGGAGTAGGGGTTGTGAATATTCTCCAGTTTGCACTTCCGTTCGGAGAACGGCCCCACGAATGGTTTTCCTGATTGGGGATATCTATGGGGTTTGAGTCTATAATAACGCCGGCAGCATTGGCGAGCACGACATCTTCGGATGCCTGTGTTTGGTTAATTTTAAAATTTGTATGATAATTTGTACCTACTACTGTATTTCTGCCTGATGCCCAAAACCGGAGATATCCGTTTGCGGCAATGGTAACACCTGCGGGAATGACCCATTTGGTCGGTTCTGCAATTTTATCACTCAAATGCCAGCCGGCAAGGTTTACCGCTGCGCCTGTTGTGTTAAACAATTCAATCCAGTCTTCGCGGTTGCCGTAGTTATCGGTCGGGCCGTTCATGTTGGCTGCCGAAAATTCGTTGATAACTACCTGACTATATAAGGAATTGGTGATGAATAGGAATAAAACAAAAATCGGGCATCTGGAAAGTAGCGAGTGTAGCATACAGTTTTGTTTTAAAGGATTTATGGCTACAAGATAGCGTTTTCTTAACCTTTTTTTAACAATTCCATATACAAATCCTGAAATTTTGAATAGATAATGACAGAATTTGACAAGATTTCAGACTTTTCTGCTTTATGTTCCGTTATTATGACATTTTTATTACTAATTCAACTTTTAATGTTCTATATCTTTAGCCCATATTGTTGTAATATTCCTTTGGCCAAAGAGGCTTTATGCACCTCGTCCGGCCCGTCATAAATTCTTGCAGCCCTTTCGTGCCGGTACCAGAAAGACAGAATATTTTCGTCTGTTAAGCCTGAAGCGCCATGCGTTTGAATGGCTTTATCTATTACATCCTGCAAAACGCCGGCAACCTGAAACTTGATGGCAGAAATTTCATTCCTGACTGCCTTTGCTCCGTTTTTTTCCATGTTTTTTGCAGTATGTAAGACCATGAGCCGTGCTGCCTGTATTTGTGCGTAGCTTTCGGCAATCCAGTTTTGAACGGTTTGTTTATGTCCCAGCATTACCCCTTCCGAAAGTTGTCTGTCGCAAGCTCTTTGACACATTAACCGGAACGCCCTTTCACAAATCCCGATCCACCTCATGCAATGATGTATCCGTCCCGGACCTAACCGCTCCTGTGCCAATAAAAAACCCGCTCCCTCTGCTCCAATCCGCTGTCGTGCGGATACCCTGCAATCGTTATATCTGATTTCGGCATGACTCAGATACCCCTCCCCTGTTTCCCCCATGATAGATATATTTCGTACTAACTCAAATCCGGGCGTATTGACCGGAACGATAAACATCGAAGCCCGTTGATATGCCGGTGCAGCCTGATTTGTAACTGCCATTACTATTGCAAACTCCGAACCTTCGGCGGATGAGGTAAACCATTTATGTCCCGATATGATATAATCTTCTCCGTCCTTCACCGCAGTTGTTCCCAGGTTTACCGGATTTGACCCGGCAAATTCCGGTTCTGTCATCGAAAAACAACTGCGGATATTTCCCGCGATCAAGGGTTTCAGATACTGTTCTTTCTGACTTTCTGTGCCATGATGGATCAGCAACTCCATATTTCCGGCATCGGGTGCCTGACAATTGAAGATATAATGCCCGTAAGGAGTGGTGCCGAGAATTTCACCTAATTGCGCAAACTCCGTTAAGGTCAATCCGCCTCCGCCAAGCTTTTGGGGAATATGCGGTGCCAATAGCCCCATGTCTTGTACTTGCCGGCGCTTTTCTTTTATCCATGGTTCAATTTTGAAAAAAGAATCTTTGAGCAATTTCGCTTCAAACGGGTAAACTTCCTGTTTGATAAATTTTCGGACCGCAGACAGGGTTTGCTCAAACTCTGGGGTGTTTTTTATATACATAGATATTTAGCGGATTAAAAGTCAGGAATACTGCAATTACCGGTTTATGGCCATTTCCCCTGCAATTTCAGAATTTTTTCAATCAGATCCCGCACACACCCCTCCCCGCCCTTGTAGGGTGAAATGTATTTGCAGATCCTTTTTATTTCGGGGGCGGCATCGGCAGGACATGCCGCAAAACCTACCTGTATCATGACCGGCAAGTCGGGAATATCGTCGCCAAGGTATAAAATCTGCGATTTATCGAGTTCGTACATCATCACCAACTCTTCAAATGCCTCCATTTTGTCGGTGCAATTAGTATAGATATCCACAATATCCAATCCTTTTAACCGCTTTACCACTCCTTCCGATTTACCCCCCGTAATGACGGCAATTTTGAGGCCGGCAATCCCTGCACGATGGATTGCATAGCCGTCTTTTACGTACATGCTCCTCAGCAAATGACCCTGTTCTGTAATGTGCAACTGATTGTTGGTCAATACGCCGTCAACGTCCAGAATAATGGTCCGGATGCCCTTTAACGCTTCCAATATATTCATGTGTGAATTGTTTAAGGGCGCAAAATACACTATTTTTTGGGTGCGGTAAACCTGAATGTAACTCCGACATGAAAACCTAATCAGGTCGCATTAAAAAACAGCAGCACGACCCACTATTCCGAAAACGGATTTTGGCGTTGAATAAACAAAGTTTGAATGGGAAACGGAATTCGTATATTTTCGGTCCTGAATCGCTCCACCAATTGTTTATTCATATCCATTGTCAGTTCATAAGCCTGCGAATTGTTGTAAGCCCATGCCCAAGCCCTCAGTTTTACGGAAAAATCTTCTAAACGGACTACCTTGACCAATACCGGATGTTTGCCTGCTGCTTTATTTTCCTCACTTCGATTGTCTATACAAAAGGGATGATTGAAAATTTCTTCCTGCATCACTGCAATGGCCTTATCTAAATCGGTGTCGTAAGCCACATTGATTTCTATGAATTTGCAAATCTTAGGGTCGTTCAGAGTCGAGTTTAAAATGACCTTTGAATTGATTATCGAATTGGGCACTACTATTCTCCGGTTTTCCTGATTGCGCAACACGGTATGCCGCAAGGTAATATCTTCCACCACGCCAAATGCCGTGTCGTCAATGACCAAATGATCTTTGACCGAAAAGGGACGAAAGATGACGATGAAAACACCACTTACGATATTGGCGAATGCCGCCTGAGAAGCAAAACCGACCACGACCGCTAAAATTCCGGCACCTGCAAGCAAAGAACTCGAAATAGCCCTCAAAGACGGAATTGACCATACGGCTATGGAAAATCCGAATATGTAAATCAATGCCTGTCCGAAATGTTTCAGAAATACATAGTTGGTCGGGTCGTTCTTGATTTTTCTCGCCGAGCGTTGTATGATTTTACCAAATAATGTTTCAAACAGTTTGGCCAATAAAATGGTAACTATCAAAATCACCAAAATATAAAACAACAGCCAGGGCATGTCTAAATACTCTTTTTTGGCAAAAAACCGGTTCGCCTGTTTCCACCATAGCCTTGTTTCGGGGTTGTTCAGCCAGGTATTGGCTAAATAAATGATTGTCATCATTGCTTTATTTCCTTTTATATTAAAAAACAACGCATTTCCCGCTTGGGTTGATGGGGTGATTCCTCAAAACCCGTTAACCCTGAAAATTATCCTCCAGTTCATGCCCCAAAACCGGTTCGAGAGTTCAGGATTTCATTCATTTTGCTGCTTTGTAACCTGCCATTTTCTTCAGATTGTAGCTACGACAAGGGTAAAGCGGGTTTCTGTTTGTTGCTGAACTCCATTTTGGGCGATTTGCAGCTCCCTATTTTAAGATTTTATGCCCGTATAATTCACTATTGAAGAATTGCAACCTGTTTACAGATTTGAGTTGCTTACTGTTGAATTGGTTTGAATTGAATTTACCGCTGTATCATTCATTTTTAGTCCTGTGCAGGTAGCATTTTACCTCGTAACATCTTTATTTGAACCTGTGCAATTAACATTTGCTATTGTGCAGCAAGCATTTACCAACGTACTGAGCAGGTTTGACCTCGTGCAATTAAAATTTACCGGCAAATCTCTTTCGCACGACTATTTTCTTACTAATTGCGTTAGTAAATTTAATATGCACATTGATACATGTATTCCGCACGAAACCGAATTTGCTTCAAACATTGGTAAGTCAGAGTTTAACGCAAAAAAAAATGTCTTTTTTCCCAATAAAAATTACAATTTCAAAAGAGAAAAAAGAAATTTTAAAGGGGAAAATCATAGTTTTAAAGAAGAACGAAGTAAGAAACGGGGCGTTTCTTGTTTCAAAAACTCTTCAAAAGTCAATTGGAAAGATTTTAATTGACTTTTTAAGCAAAAGAATTTATTTTTCAGGCGGGGAAATTGCAATTTAAAAGAGGGAAATCATAATTTTAAAGAAAAACGAAGTAAGAAACGGGGCATTTCTTGTTTCCTTTTTGAATAAAATTGATTTAAAATTGGCAATCCCTGAATGGGAAACAGATGATTTACTTGCTTGAATTGGTTTTGTTTTGAATGGTAAGGGTTAAAACCAAATGGATTTGGTTTTTGATGAAATTCATTTGCCGTACAACAAATGCTTTGTTCACTTTACCGTTACCAAAGCGATTACAAATAGTTAAAAGGTATAGGTTTCCAATTCGAGGTCAGAAAATCCCCAATTTTCAGCGTTAATTTGATAGGAAGTTTTGTTTTTAAACAGGTATTCTCCACATTGAGAAACGATATCCCAGCCCAATCCGGGTCGTTTGTGCCAAAAATGTAGTTTTTCTAAAGGATTCATACTTGCCCAACCGTCTGTATGATGAATATGATACGTACAGGCGTTGGGAGGTAAAACTACCTGATGATAGCCTTTTGCAGCCGCAGCAATTAAGGCCATACTATCAATATGAATTGAATAAAGATCTAATTCGGGATACCCCTGAATATCGAACCACGCTTGTTTGCCCATTAAAGTAAAATCACCGCAGGCATCCGTGTCAAGCGACCAAAGATTTACCTCTGTCGGATTGTTGAACCATTTCCGTTTTAAGCCAACGGCATAATTCGTAAACCTGGCTATCTGCTGATTTTTAGTAAAAAAAGGATGTGCATTGGCTAGATAGGGGTAATATGCACTTAATCCGTTCCTGCTGAGGATATTGTTTCTTGCAAATTCGACTTGTTGCGGAACGGTTAATTCCTCGCTGACAGAGTTTGGAATATCGCAGCGGTTTGCGCGGTAAAAACTTTGTTGGTTTAAAGTTTGCTGCGCTAAAAAAGCCATCAGTTCGTCTGAAAAAAGTAAATCTACGTTTGTACAGAGTATAAATTCCGCCTTTGCGCGTCTGATTCCTACGTTTTTGGCTATCATTTGATAGAGCGGAATAACCGACGAAAACCGGTATTTTTGGTGAATGGCAGGTGGAACTATCAGGTATTTAAGCTGTAAATAGTTTTGGCCATTGGGCAGTTTTGGCAGAACATCTTTTAATAAGGCATTATTTTGCGGAGGGTTCCATTCTACAAAAATCAATTCAACCGGAAATTGATGCTTATTGGATTGATAAATTAACCCGTTCAAAAAAATACGCATTCTTTTAAGCATATCACCGCCATGATTGTCATTTCTCGATGCAACAACGATGCTTAGATAAGGCTCCATATTAGATTTTAAAAAACAGCTCGCAAACTATTTAGAAATTTGTTCTCTTATCCAATCGTAGGTTTGAGATATTCCGTTAAAAAGGGTTGTTTTAGGTTCCCATCCAATCGAAGAACTGATGAGCGTATTATCTGAATTGCGTCCGTTCACTCCAATCGGTCCTTCGATATGTTTGACGGATAATTTTTTTCCGGAAATACGAATAATCATTTCAGCAAAATTATTCAGGGAAATCATTTCTTCAGAGCCGATATTGAAAGGTCCGGTATGTTCAGAACGCATCAATTGGAGGATGCCATCTATACAATCATCAATGAATAAAAAAGAACGGGTTTGAAGTCCGTTTCCCCAAATTTCAATTTCTCCCGGGTTTTGTGCTTCTGCAACTTTTCGGCATAAGGCCGAAGGGGCTTTTTCTTTACCCCCTTTAAAAATTCCTTTAGGACCATATACGTTATGGAAACGCGCTATTCTGACAGGTAGCCCGTGATTTCTGTGATAAGCCAGATAAAGCCGTTCGCTAAAAAGTTTTTCCCAGCCATATTCGCTGTCGGGATCGGCAGGATAAGCAGAACTTTCTGAACAAAGGGGATTATCGGGGTCTTGCTGATTATAGGCAGGATAAATACAGGCAGAAGAAGAGTAAAACACCCGTTTTACTTTTTTTTCAGCACAGATTGAAACGATATTGAGATTGATTTGGGCTGAATTGTGCATCACCGAAGCATCATTGATTCCGGTAAACAAGTAACCGGCTCCTCCCATATCTGCCGCAAGTTGATAAACTTCGTCAAAGTCAAGGTCAAAAGCGTTTTCACATTCTTTGGCGATTCGCAGGTCTGCTATCAAAAAATCGTCTGCTTCTGTTTTTTCAAATTCCGGAAATTTTAGATCAACTCCTCTGACAAAACAACCCTCAGACTTTAACCTGCTGACTAAATGCGATCCGATAAAACCTCCGGCACCTAAAACCAATACTTTTTTTATGTCTGAATTTGGGGTTGCCAATTTACTTTTGGAATTTTTTGAAACCTTTTAAACACATACTTGTGCCAAAGATAGGGGATTAAACCGGAATATGCAATTTCAGCCTGCCGGTAGGTTGGATTAGGGTTTTGAATAACCTCCACTAATTTTCCGGAAACTTCCAACGTATTTATTAGGTTGGTTTGTTGAAATTCTTTTTCTTGCAGGGTGTCTAAAAAAAAAGGTTTCCACTCATGTTTCATCCAATTTGCGATTGGAGTTTGAAATCCCATTTTTGAGCGACGAAAAGCTACTTTCTCCGGCATAATTGAAGCTAAAGCATATCGAAGAAGTGCTTTGGTGTAACCATTTCTGAATTTTGAGGTGTAGGGAACTGAAAAACAATAACTAACAATGCGATGATCTAAAAAAGGCATTCTGATTTCTACTCCCGATGCCATTGAATACCTGTCATAGTTTCTCAGTAAGGTGGGTAAATTGTCATAATGAAACAACCTGAACAAGGCACTGTTGAGATTACCAAGTTGATGAATGTTTTTTACCCCTTTTTCATTTGCAGGTAAATTGGGTTTTGGTTTGAGAAACAGTTTCTTTATTTCGTCAGGCAAAAACTTAAGAAATTTAAATACGTTGCGGTTTGAAGAAACCCATTGAATATAATCTAAGTAATTGACGGGAGGTTTTGCAAATTGGAGGTTGTCAGATGCCGCTAAATTTCGATAAGTTTCTAAAAGGTTTTTGATTTGAAAAGGGTTCAGACCGCAATCCAAAAAAGTGTTAAACATAAAAGTATCGTACCCTGCAAATAATTCGTCTGCCCCATGACCATCAATACAAACAGATACACCATTCATTTTTGCAGCAGCATAGGTTTGCATCATCGGAACCGGTGAGGTAATATAAATATCTTCGGTTAGATACAGATATTCCGGCAATTGGTTTAGCCCGGCAACAGGGTCTATCTGAACTTTTACTGCGGCTATATTCAAGTAATCAGTAACCATTTCAGCATAGGCAACTTCATCCAAAGGAGTCCCCGGCATCGTGGCTATAAAAGCATTTTCCCGGTTTTCAGCATAATATTCATCGGGTTGGTTCCTGCCATTATAAGCAATACTGCATAATACTGCACTTGAATCTATGCCGCCGCTTAATGCAGTCCCTATTCCAGCATCTGCTCTCATTCTTATTTTGCAGGCATCTAAAAATAAGGATTTAAATTCTTCTGCCTGAGCTTCAAACTTTGCCGGAACCGCATGAATATGGTCTAAAGTATTCCAGTATTGGGTAAGTTGCAGGCTATTGTTTTTAAAAACTCCCCAATGACCGGCAGGGAAACGGAATATGTTTTTTATCAGACATTGATTGGTTGATTCATAAACAAGCAAGTTTTGAGACATCCACCCGAAATATTCGGATAACGCGATTTCCGGTAAAAAAGGAATGAGTGCTTTCATTTCGGAAGCAAACGCCATTCTGCCAGATGATAATTGAACATAATAGAGCGGCTTTTTACCAAATCTGTCGCGACATAATGTTAATCTGTGGTGATGATGATCCCAGATTGCCAAAGCCCACATGCCGTTTAGTTTTTCCCAGCAGGCATTTCCCCATTGGTCAAAGGCTGCTAAAATAATTTCAGTATCTGTATTTGTAAAAAAGTGGTGTCCTAAAATACTGAGTTCTTTTCTCAGTTCCGGAAAATTGTAAATTTCACCATTATAAGTGATGGTATATCTGTTTTTATAGTGTAAGGGTTGAATGCCATTTTCTGAGCAATCCTGAATAGCTAGCCTTCGATGTCCGAGCATGATGGAATTAGAAATATCTGCCCAAATATGAAACCCATCCGGGCCTCTGTGTTGTAAGAGATTCAATGCTTCTGCAAAAGAACCGGGATGAACCGCCGGCATACAACCCAAAATTCCACACATAATCAGGGATAAGATTTGGTAATCACCAATATTTTTCAGGATGTAAAGATAATTGGATCAGTTCAGGATTATGAGTTGCTGATCAGTTTCATAATACTGCCCGCATGGTCACCGGTTTTTTTAATGCTTCTCAGGATGTCTAAATATAAAATTCCCTCTTCTATATTGCTTTGACGGGAATTTATCCGGTCATAAATATTTGTAGTGATTTGCTTGTATAATCTGCTGATTTCGGCTTCAATTGCTTTTGATTCAGAATTATCAATGGAATTTAGATCAAAGCCCAGATTTTTGTTCATCACTTCAATTGATTGGTGAGAAAACTTCAGTATTTTATGCAATTCGGTAATTAATTCCTGAGGAGCGGGATGGGGCAAGTTAGAGATTTTTACTATTCTGCGAGCAATTTTGTGGAGGTGGTCGGCTATGCTTTCCATATCGTTGACAATACTTAACATGTTACGAACTTGTTTAGAAGCCTTTTCAGTAATTTGAGTGCTGATAATGATTGATAAAAAATTGCTGACTTCTTGTTCTAACACATCGCTTAATTCTTCTCTTTGACGGATTTTCGCCATCAGATTGGTTCGGTTTTTAACCTCGCCTACCAAAAGCAAAGCCACATTCCCACTCATTTTTTCAAGCAATATTCCTAATTTTTTGATCTCGGTCTGTGCTTCAGAAATATTGAGTTCTGACAATTCGACCAATCCCGAAGACAAATGTTTTAGCCTGAAGGTTTCATCTTTTTTGTTTTGGGTTGGAAACAACCGGATGATTAGTTGGGCGGAATAAGGAACTATGCTGAGGTGTATAATGGCATTTAGTACATTAAACAAGGTATGAAACATGGCAATCCCATTGGTTTCTATGCTTTGCCTTTGTTGATGCATGGCTGCATCTGCATTTGCAACCTGATATGGGATTAAAATTGACGAATGATTGGTAAAAAAAATGGATTGCACCCAGTCAACAAATTGCAGTAAAAACGGAAAAAAAAGCAAAGCCCAGACAACACCCGAAATATTGAAGAATGTGTGAAAACGAGCAGCTCTTTTTGCATGAATATTACCAAGCAAAGCGGCGATATTTGCCGTAGTTGTAGTGCCGATATTTTCTCCTAAAACCATTGCCGCAGCCTGAGGAAACTCTATCCATCCGTTAGAAAGCATCACCATAGTAACCGTTGCAGAAGCACTGGAAGATTGTAAAATTATACTGATAATTGTTCCGGCAACTATAAAAAAGAGGTAGGAAACGAGTGTATTTGAGTTGAAATAGTTTAGCAGATTGAACAAAGTGGAGTTTTGCTGCAAATCGGGAACAGATTGACGTAGAAAAACCAACCCAATCAGGAGCAAGCCAAAACCCATGAAAAATTCGGCAGTGTTCCGGGTATTGCCTCTTTTAAACAGTAGCGGAAAAGTCAATCCTATGACCGCTAAAACTGCAGATTTCAGCCCAACTTCATAACCAAACAGCCAAACTAACCAGGCCGTAAATGTAGTACCAATGTTTGCGCCAATGGTTACTGCCATAGATTGGGTGAAGGTAATCAATCCCGCATTTACAAAACTGACGAGCATGACAGTTGTAGCAGAAGACGATTGAATGATGGAGGTCAAAACTAATCCAGTAAAAAATCCGACAGCCCGATTGGCGGTCATTACCTTTAATGCTCTTCTTAATGTCCGTCCGGTAACTTTTTGTAAAGATTCGCTCATTACTTTCAGTCCGTAGATGAAAATGCTGAGTGCGCCCAATATTTGCAAAAAGATAAAAATACCGTTCATAAAAGATATATTCCAAATTCAGACTAAAGCGAAAGGTCTGTTTTTTTCTGCAAAATAAGTGTTCTGTTTTTCATTTAGAAATCGGCAGGGATTAAATCGCAAAAAGTTGGATGATTTGTATTGCTTCAACAAGAAGTTATTTTTACAAAGTTTTTCATGAACTCATAACCGAACTCCCTGAAAAAAAGAAATCCGAAAAACAGAAAACTGCTTTTCGGATTTCCAAGCAAGGAATAAATCCTCTCTTTTATCTGCCAAGGTAGGCACTTACGCCAATTTGTACCCCAAATTCATTAAATTCTCCCAAATCACCGAAATGGCGGTTATAGAACAAAATGGGTTCGATACTAACCGCATCATTCAGAAATGCTGCATAACCAACTCCAACACCTGCTGCCGAACCGGTTACATTGTCAAGAATTGCAGGTACTGACTGAAATTCATATTTAGCCTGACCAAACAAGCCGTTGTTCAGGTAACCTCTTACAAATGGGCCTATTCCGAAACTTGGGTCAATATCTTTCATTTTATTCACTGAAACTAAAGCGCCCAAAGCAAAATTGTTAAGAATAAAATATCCAAATTGTGGTGCTAATGACAAAATATAAGAATTGTTGCCATCTTCTGCCATCATCACAAAACCTGCTGTACCGCCAATCAACATAGAGCCTTGAGGGACCAAAGCGCCGGAAGAAGATTTTACCGTTTTTTGGGTAGTTTTATTAATCGGTTCAACCCTTTGTCTTTGTTGGGCATAAGTGTTTTCAAAAGCCAGAAAACAAAACAACACAAACATAAGAACTGCTACTTTTTTCATAATCTTAAATTTTACAGGTTTAAAATTGTTTTATTTAAATTAGTGAATTATTTTTGTTAACAAGAACTGCGATTGCAATTTTTTGAACTACAGCCATTTAGACAGATAATAGGATTTTGGTTACAGGATTTCCTCATTTTTTTCATTGTTTAACTATTTTAAACACAAAGAAATTAATTGGAATTCCACTGTTTTGCAGCCTTTTTGATCATTGTTTTTACCTGTAATTGTTAAGATTCCCCGCAGGATGAATTTGTATAAAATTGAAAAAATCAGACTTATGAAAAAAACCACGATTGCTTTTTTTACAGGGCTGCTGTTATTTAGCTTCATGTTAAATGCAACTCAGTCCGGAACTCAATATCTTTTTGTTTTTGATGCTTCGGGTTCAATGTGGCAAAAAATAGACAATGAGTTTAAAATTACCATTGCCAAAAGTGTGTTAAAGGAACTGGTTCAAAAACTACCTGACGATGCCCGTTTGGGATTGGTGGCTTATGGTCATAACCGCGAAGGCGACTGTAACGATATTGAAACTTTAGTACCGATAGGACCTGCCGATAAAGCGGCATTTAACAAAAAAGTGGATGCCTTGAATCCCAAAGGAAAAACTCCGATTGCTTTATCTGTCAATCATGTTCTTTCAATACTTAGAACAGAATCATTAAAACATACCACGATCATTTTAATCAGCGACGGTTTGGAAACTTGTGAGGGAAATGCCTGTGAAACGATGAAAAATGCAAAGGCTGCAGGAGTAAACATTACCACACATGTCATAGGTTTTGGAATTTCAGAATCCGATATTTCCGAACTTGAATGTTTGGCACAAGCCGGCGGAGGAATGTACTTGCCGGCAAATAATGCTCAGGAGTTAAATGAAGTGTTAAATCAGGTTACCGTCGAGCCTGTTTTGGGTGGGGGGTATTTATCGGTAAAAGCGATGCTAAATGAAGAATTGATTGATGCACTTGTCCTCGTTTTTAAGAAGGGACAAACCGAAGATATTGCTTCAGGACGTACTTATACCGGAAAAGAAACCAATCCAAGAGTGTTGTTATTACCTGCCGGCGAGTACGATGTTGAAGTGAAATCTGTCAGATTGGAAGGTAGCCCAAAGCAGATTTTAAAAGGATTGGTTATTGCGGCAAACGATACCTTGAAGGAAGTTGTCAGCTTTTCGAAAGGGACTATAAAAGTGGCAGCGAGCAGAAATGGCGAAATTTCAGATGCTTTGGTTCAACTTATGGTGGCAAATTCAAAGGAGACCGTTGCCAACAAACGAACCTATAACAGCAAATCTTCAAATCCTGTTGTTTTTGAAGTTCTGCCCGGCACTTACGATATTATTGTCAAATCCGTTGAAATTGAAGATTCTCCAGTAAAGAAATTCGACAATATTGTTCTAAAGGGAGATACCGTTCTAAATTTTAGTCATAATTTTACTTCAGGAACTTTAAAAGTCGGCGCAAAACAAGGAAGCGCCTTAGTGGATGCCACTATTACTGTTTATTCCACCAAAGACAGTAAATCTTCAGTTGCAGCAGGAAGAACTTATGTTTCGGCAAGTTCAAATCCTAAAACATTTATTTTGGAACCCGGAAATTATGAAGTAAAACTTGGTCCCGTAAAACCTAAAGGTCTCCCTCCAAAAAACATGCAGGTTACCATAAAAGAAAATGGTACTACCGAAATTTGGGGGGAATGGTAAATATCTTTCCCTCCATCAGTTCAATAATTCATTCCTCTTTTTAACAATCAAAAAATTTTTTTATGAAAAAGTCCTTATTCGCTTTATTTATTTTTTTGTTTTCGGTGAATGTGATGGTTTTATCTTCGTGCAACGGTGATGACGACGATGACGACGACAATGTGTTGAGGAGTGCTGAGTTACAAGTCAATATTTCCGGAGATTATAGTCAAAGTGTGAACCAGACAATTGCGCCCGGTTCGCAAACCCATTCAGCCGCCGGAGCTTTTAACAGCCTTGTCGGAACCTTGGGCATTCAGTTCAGCGAAGGAGCCACCTGGTTTATCAATTTAACTTCGTTTAATGCGACAGGAATTGCTACAGGAACTTATGATTTGGCTGATCCTGCCGGTTCGTCTGTTTATTATCATACTGCAACTGGAGCACCGAGCGGATTTTATTCGGTGTCGGGAAGTATGACAATTACCGAATCTGAGTCAACAACCCCACTTGGAAAACCAACCGATCGCTATGTTACAGGTTCATTTTCAGGAGTATTTACAACTGACGAAGATCCTCCAAGAACCGTAAACGTCAGCGGGAGCTTTAAAGACGTTTATGTGCTTTACAATTAACCGGTTTTTTAGATTCTTTTATCAACCGTTTTTTTTCGAATCATTTAACCCCGTGCTAAAACTATATTTTAGAACAAAGTTTAGCTTTCGCACGGTTACTGTGTTTCGGAATTACCCATTTATAGTGATTTCATTGAAAGTTTCATCAGAAAATCCCCAGTTTGGAGGATTAAGATGATGGGCGGTTTGATGTTTAATCATGCTACAAGAGGCTTGAATCACAACGTCTAATCCTAATCCGGGTTTTTTGGCCGTAAACTTCAGTTTTTGAATGGGGTCAAGGGATGTCCAGCCGTCTTCATGATGGATATGGTAGCAACAGGATTCAGAAGGCAGAAGCACCTGCTGATAACCGGAAGCATAAGCTGCTGCAATACCAAGTGTATCAATATGAATGGAATATAAATCCAACTCAGGATAGCCTTGTATGTTGTTCCATGCATTGCGATGAAGCAAGGTAAAATCGCCGCAGGCATCTGTTGCCAAATGAAGAAAATAAAGCAAAGGAATTTTTTTTCTTAAAAAGCCCTTTGACAAGACCGAATTATCAGCACTAATCATCCATTTAAGTATCGCAAGCAGCAAACGGTTTCGCGTATGGCGTTTCAGGATATGGTTTTCACACCAGCTTATCTGTTCTGAAAATGACAGGTAGAGGTGGAGAATGTCTGAGGAAACATCGCAACGGTCTGCACGGTAAAGAAAACCGGTTTGCAGTTTTTTTAACGCAATGAACTCCATTAATTTGTCTGAAAACAACAGATCCATATTTGTACAAAGAATAAATTCACCTTTAGCACGCCGGATGCCTGTGTTTTTGGCAATCATCTGATAAAGTGGGATATGCTGTGAGTAGGCGTATCTTTCGTGAATTTCTGAGGGTATCATCAGGTATCTGATGGAAAGCGGACAGGTTTTTGGAGGTATGGGCAATACTTCACTTAGCAGGGGTTTGTTTTCTGGAGGATTCCATTCAACTACGATGAGTTCGGTTTGGATTTGGTAAGTGGAGATTTGTGCAATCAGTCCATCAATAAACAAGGAGGCGCGTTGAAGGAAGTTGTTGCCGTGATTATCGTTTCGGGAAGTAACTACGATAGATAAATATGGGGTGATGGGTTGGCTATTCATGTTATAAATCGTAAAGGAAATCATTGACCATTTTTTGGATCATGAGTTCTTTGTCTTTTTCATCTGAACTCATTTCATAAAGTAAATAGAAATGAGTAAGACGATTGAGTATTTGTGATTTCTCTTTCAGCAAAGCCAATTCTG
The DNA here is from genome assembly GCA_016700115.1 of Sphingobacteriales bacterium. NCBI lineage: Bacteria > Pseudomonadati > Bacteroidota > Sphingobacteriia > Sphingobacteriales > Sphingobacteriales bacterium. Next base: position 4,029,848 of record CP064999.1, read on the forward strand.
CCTGTAGTTTTTTTTGGTGATAGTAATAATTTACCAAAGCAAGAACGGCAAGCAGCACAGAAAGTCCGGAAATGGAAAATAAGAGCAAGTTTGTTGGACCGGAATATGCTAAAAGAACCGCAACTAAGGAGGGTAACACTATAAATCCTCCTGTAATTACATAGATACCGGATGATTGTGCAATCAGGTTTTGAACAATATTTTCCTGATTTTTAAAGGCTTGCAGGCTTTCGACAACTATGGTGCTGAGTTCAGCGCTTTTGGATTTCTCCTGAAATTTATCCTGAAGAATCGCCAATCGCTTGGTCTCCAAACTGATAATTTCATTCTGATACTTGTTCAGGGTAACATTTACCCCAATCATTAAAAGCCCGCCAAGGATAAGCAAAGACCAAAGCAGAATATTTACCCAAAACTTAAAATAAACAAACCCAAGGTAATTGAGCGACAACAGCATAACGGGAAAAACAATACAAATCAATGCAGCGACTACCTTTGCTTTGGATTCGTATTTGATATTGTTTTGAAGTATGGCTATTTTTTCTTCCGGAGATGCGTTTTGTTTTTCAGACGCATTAGAAGAGTTTGGAGAATTTGTTGCCATAAAACAGCATTGTTTTGAGCAGGCTCAACAATTTTTTCAGACGGTTTTATTGTCCGGATTTCATTTGGGTGGTATCAGATTTGACTGTATCAGTTGGCAGGGATTGAGGTGTCCGGTTTTGATATAACTTTTGTTGAGAATAAGATTCTTCGGTTACGGTTGGTAATGCGCCTTTGTTCTGAACATAGTCTAAGGTCTGGGAAACACGATATGCGTAAATTGATCCCAGTACACCAAGAATTAAAAGAAAGAGAACGATGTATGCTGTTTTCATATTTAAAGTTTGAAAATTGCTCTGTTAATGGGGTAAAGATAGGGTTATTTAGATTTTAAATGGTGAGGAGTCCGGAAAACCGGAATTTATATTTAACCGGTTGACCGCTACCCAATAGTAAGCTTTCATTCAATTTTTTTACTTCATTTGGTTCATCCGCAGTTTTCTACCTTTGAAATTCCTGCCGTCAATAGAACGCATCATTTGATTTGCGCTTTCTTTTTCGATTTCAAAAGTGGAGTGAATTGCCCGCATATCTATATTCCCCAATACGTCTTTTTTTAACCCGCTCATGTCTAAGATAAATTGCAGAAAACTGGCTTTATAAAAACCATCTTTTGCGCCGAGGTTTACAAAAAGGGTCACATAATTTGCACCGCCCCCAAAGCTTCTGCCTTTGGAATCGCGGCTTTGTTTGACGCTGCCTTTTCGATCTTTTGAAGAACGGGGTTCTACCCGGATGTTCAAATCTTCTGCGTTCTCATAGTATTTTAAAAACCGGTCAAATTCCATGGCAGCCAATCGTTTCAGGATTTCAACTTTGCTCATGTGCGCCACTTTCTCTTCGAGCATAGGCACATAAGTTTCGTAATCACCGTGGCTGATATCGGTTTCCAGCATCCTGTCCATAAAATTAAAAAACTGTTTCCGGCAAACATCTTTCCCGCTTGGAATTTCTAATTTATGAAAAACAGACTTTGCAAAGCGTTCCACCTGCTGCAATCTGTTCCGGTCGCGGGGACTGACGATGGACATACAAACCCCGGTATTTCCTGCCCGTCCGGTTCTTCCGCTTCGGTGTGTATAAACTTCGGGGTCATCCGGCAGTTCGTAATTGATGACATGGGTGATGCCCTGAACATCAATGCCTCTTGCGGCTACATCGGTTGCGATGAGGAGCTGCAGGCTTTTGTCTTTAAATTCTCCCATCACCTTGTCTCTTTGAGACTGACTCAAATCTCCATGAATCGCATCCACATCATATCCTTCCCGAACCAGTTTTGCCGTGATTTCCTGAACATCGAGACGGGTTCGTGCAAAAATCAGCGCATACATGCCCGGGTGAAAATCTATCAGCCTTTTTAGGGTTTCGTATCTGTGCTGCGGGGAACACAGGTAAAACTGATGATCAATATTGATATTGGCGGTATTGACCTTTCCAATCGTAATTTCAACAGGTTCATCCATATACCTTTTGCTGACCTGTCGAACTTCTGTAGGCATCGTTGCACTGAACATCCACATACATTGCCGGTTTGGCGTATGTTTCAGAACAAACTCAATATCTTCTTTAAAACCCATATTGAGCATCTCATCAGCTTCGTCAAGTACGATGTAGTTGATCTTTTCGAGATTTATGGCTTGGCGCTCTATGAGGTCTATCAACCGTCCCGGTGTAGCGACTACAATTTGAGCACCGGTTTTCAAATCTTTAATCTGATTGTAAATAGCTGCACCCCCATAAACCGCTACTGTTCGGGCTTTGGGCAAAAATTTACTGAATTGTTCGATGTCTTTGACAATTTGCATGCACAATTCCCGAGTTGGACAAATGATAAGTGCCTGCGGGAGTTTGTCGTCTGTGTCAACCAATTGCAAAAGGGGCAGACCAAAAGCCGCAGTTTTACCGGTTCCGGTTTGTGCTAATCCGACTAAATCGCAATCTCCGTCTAAAACAACAGGAATGGTTTGTTCTTGTATGGGGGTGGGGGTCGTAAAACCAAGGGCATGAATAGCCTTTAAAAGTGGCTCTGTTAAGCCTAATTGTTCAAAACTCATTGTAATATTCTTATTTTGCCGCAAAGATACGTTAAAAAAGTGCTCCAATACCTAAAAAAACTAATTGCGGACGGATTTCAAGGGTTTAAGTTCAAATCATTCTATCTTTATTCCCCGAGCCGGAACACTTAATTTTTGAAAAATGGGACGGATTAAAAAAACCGAACTATTCTTTTACCACCTAAATTTGCCAAAAATTACTTTAGAATTTACATGGAATCAAATCAGTTAATTTTTCCTCCGGGTTTTATCTGGGGCACATCCACCGCAGCAGCACAAATTGAAACCGCATATAACCATGACTGGCAAGGGGTGGTTGCAAAAGATGGATATGTTTTTGAACGCACATCCGATCACGAATTACACAGAGAGGAAGACCTCGGTTATATTGCCTCGTTGGGACAGGCTTACCGGATGAGTTTACCCTGGTGGAGGCTGCAAACTGAGCCAATGGCGAGGTTTGACAAGCAAGTCGTGGCGGAGTATCGTTCATTTCTTGCAAAACTGGCAGCCCGAAAAATCTATATTATGATGGTGCTGCATCATTTTACCAATCCCCTGTGGTTTGTCAGGGCGGGAAGCTGGGAAGAAAAAAAGACGTTGCCCATGTTTTTGGACTATGTGCAACAAATGGTCGAAAACTTTGGCGATTTGGTCCATAACTGGAATACTTTTAATGAGCCTGCCGTTTATTTGTTCAACAGCCGGCTTCATGGTGGTTTTCCGCCATTTAAAAAAAGCCTGACCGCTTTTTACAAAGCATTGAAAAACATGAGCCGGGCACATCGTTTGAGTGTTGCCATCATAAAGGACAGGTATGAAAACATTCCGGTCGGCATTTCAAAAAACGCCGTGATTTTCAGCCCTCAAAACTTTTTAGGCAGGTTGCCTGCATGGATTGCCGACAAAGTCTTTATGGAATATGTTGCAGACCATTTTATTGAAGGGTGCGATTACTGGGGCATGAGCTATTATGCGAAAATCAGACTCGACCCTTTTCCAATCAGCGAAGTGGATACTCCGGGCAAACTCGACAAAATGGGGATTGTACATGACGGAATGTGGGAATACTATCCGCAAGGCATGAAAGAAAGTGTGCTCAGATACCATAAAAGATACGGCAAACCCATGTTTATCACCGAAAGCGGTATCTGTACCCATGATTCCGATATCAGAATTGCAAGCATCAAAGATTATCTGACCTTGTTGCATCAATGTATTGGGGAGGGGGTAGATTTAAGGGGATATTTTCACTGGAGCACCATAGATAATTTTGAATGGAATTTAGGCCCTACCTATAAATTCGGCTTGGTGAACGTTGACTATGAAACAGGGACCCGCACCCTGAAAAAATGTGGGGAATTTTACAAGACTGTTGTCAGAAACAACGGGCTGATCAGCAACTAAACCACCTAAACACCCGATATGTATTCCAACCTTGTTTTTTGTATTTTGATTTCATTCAGCTTATTTTTAAACAGCTTGTCGGGGTGCAAAGTATCTCCCCCACCCTTGATAAAAACGGGGAAAAAAGACATAAACCGCATCAGTTTGCCGGATGGGTTTTCAATTTCTGTCTTTGCAAGCGGAATCGAAAATGCACGATCCATGTGTATGGGCAGTGAGGGGGTTATTTTTGTCGGCAGCCGCGACGAAGGAAATGTATATGCCGTGAAAGATACGGACGGAGATTATCAGGCCGATTCAATCTTAGTGATTGCAAGCGGACTTAACCGTCCCAATGGTGTGGCTTTCAGAGATGGTGCCTTGTATGTCGCAGAAGTCAGCAAAATTTGGCGTTTCGACAATATTGAAAAAAACCTGAATCGCCCTCCGAAACCGGTGCTGATTTCAGATGCTTTTCCGGATGAAGCACATCACGGCTGGAAATACATAGCATTTGGCCCCGATGGCAAACTCTATGTTCCTGTTGGCGCTCCCTGTAATATTTGTGAAAAAGAAGACGAGCGGTTTGCTTCCATCATGCGGATGAACCCGGATGGAACCGGACTTGAAGTTTTTGCAAGCGGAATCAGAAACACAGTCGGCTTTGACTGGCATCCGGAAACCGGAGCTTTATGGTTTACCGATAACGGCCGCGATTGGATGGGAGATGATTTACCCCCCTGCGAACTGAACAGCGCTCCTGAACAAGGAATGCATTTTGGCTATCCCTATTGCCACGGCGGAACTATTGCCGACCCTGAGTTTGGCAATAAATTTCCCTGCAAAGATTTTACCCCGCCCGTTCAAAATCTCGGCGCTCATGTCGCCCCTTTGGGAATGTTGTTTTATACCGGCACCATGTTTCCGGCTGAATATAAAAACCAAATCCTGATTGCCGAACATGGTTCCTGGAACAGAAGCGAAAAATCAGGATACAGGATCACACAAGTCAGGTTGAACAAAAATGGAATATCCACCGAATACAAACCCTTTGCGGTTGGTTGGCTTCCTCCAAAAGGTAAAGTCTGGGGCCGCCCCGTTGCCTTGTTGCAACTAAGGGACGGTTCGGTTTTAGTCAGCGACGATTTTGGAAATGCCATATATAGAATCACCTACCAACGTTAAACTAATCTTTGCCGGCCATTCGTTTTTTTGAACAGGGTATCGTTTCAAATTCCCAAAAGGTTGCCTTGTTTTTTAAACGCCGGTCTTCCAGAAAACGCACCCTTAACGGATATTAAATCCAGGGGTTGCAGAAAAAACTCTGGTGGAATGAAAAAAAACACAAGCGGAAATTTTAAAAACACCGGTGGAATGAAAAAAAACACAAGTGGAATTTGAAAAAACACCGGTGGAATGAAAAAAAACACAAGTGGAATTTTGAAAAACACCGGTGGAATGAAAAAAAACACAAGTGGAATTTGAAAAAACACTGGTGGAATCAAAAAAAACACAGGTGGAAATTTTAAAAACACTTGTGGAATGAAATAAAACACAAGTGGAAATTTTAAAAACACCGGTGGAATCAAAAAAAACACAAGTGGAATTTGAATAAACACTGGTGGAATCAAAAAAAACACCGGTGGAATTTGAAGAATAAATGAGTGAAAGCGGTAAAGAAACTCAATATTCAGGTAATTATTTAATGTATTAGCAATTGAAAATCAATGAATAAACTGCAAAATAACACCTTCTCTTAAATATGTGAGTGATCCATAAAATTGGCTTGTCTTATTCAGGGTTTGCAAAATTTAACTTTCTGAAAGCACCAATAAGCAAGGAAACCTTAAAGGCTTACTTGCAAGAAATAATTTTTTTAAAAAAAAAAATTGTTCATGGATGTGAAATAGTAGGTTATCCTTGAAGTTCCGTTCTATAAATAGATCAAGCAACCGATTCTTGCAAATTTATTTAGAAAAATGAAGGTAAACAGAAATACCCTAAACTTTTAAATCTTGTTTTATTCTTTACTAAAAATCGGCTTTTGACCAACTCAACAACTATTTTCAAACCTCCAAATAGTTGAAACAAGCAACGCCCCTGTTCAGACTTTGCCTTTATCTCATCATACTGATATAGCAAGCAACTCTGATGCTGATAAAATGATAATAAAAGACGAAAAGGCTACCTCATACTTGCATACAGATGATTATGAAATAGGGGGGTGTGAGTAAATTATGGTTATGATTTAGGTTGAAAATTAATTTGTGCTGATATTCATTTTGTTTATGAACTTTTTGTAAAAGATATTTGTTTGCAAAGCAACTTGATATGTTAATAACTTAAGTAGTTAGCGGGTTCAAAACCCTTTGGATACTTTGTTAAAATAAAAAACTAAAAACGGGCAAGTTTTGCGAATAAGTACTTGTCAGGCACAATTTTAAAAGTCAACAAACCAATGGATAATTTTGAACTTAGGCTCTTAAAATGTGCCTAAGTTTTTGTACCTTTCAAAAAAAACAATATGGTAGGATTTAATCATAAAAAAGCTGTTCAAACACTTGCCTACTTTGCTCAAAAAGAAGGTGGTGTGATTAACAAAATGAAAGCCTTTAAATTGATTTGGCTTTCTGATAGGTTACATCTGCGTAAATATGGCAGACCGATCTTGAATGATGTATATTTTGCTCTTCCCAAGGGACCTATTCCGTCAAGTACCAAAGACTTAGCAGATAATTCTGATTACTTGGCAGATAGTGAAAGAGAATTGCGAGAACAGGTGCTTGAAAATGCAGGACGTTATACCATAAAAACCAAAACAGATGTACAAAAAAATGTATTTTCTGAAAGCGATTTGGAAGTAATGAGCCTTGTTTATGACAATTTTGGAAATTTAGACGAGCTAACATTATCAGAACTTTCTCACGAATACCCTGAATGGAAAAAATTTGAAAAAAGTCTGCAAGTAGGACATTCTTCACGCTTTGAAATGAACTATCAAGATTTTTTTGAAGATAATCAAGCATCTCACCCGTTATTTAAACAAGATGAAGAACTTTTGGAACTTAATAAAGAGGTATTTTTAGAAAATCAAATTATTGGTAACTTGATATGAAATTACCTATAGAGTTTTTTCTACAAGGTATTGATGAAAAAAATGTATATTATTTTTCAAGTGCCAAGCTCAATACTTCTGTTCCACATTATTTTATTTGTGTATTGAAAGGTAGTAGCAACACTGTAATATTGGTTTGTTGCACATCAGACAGAGAAGACAAACGCAAAAAACGTATTGAAAAATTGGGATTGCATACTACCTTGATTTGGATTAAGCCCGACAGTAGCAATGGACTAACCAAAGATACGTTTGTGGATTGCAACAGTTTTTTTGAATATGCAATTGATGACTTCAAAGCAATGTATGAAAATGATTTGCTTGAATATAAAGGCAAAATTTCTGAAACACATTACGAACAGATTATCAATGGTTTATTAGATAGTCCAACAATTCCTACTGAAATCAAAGAGTTATTAAAAAACAAGTAAAAACTGTGCCTAACATCCGTTTGGCTCAATGGCGGGTGAAGTGGTTAATTTAAAATTCTACCTCGCATCAATTTTTTAATGTATTGACAGTTTTGTGCTACGAAATCCTACTCGAATGCAAAGGGTCCAAAAGTTAGCTGCTATACAATATGAGTACTCTAAATTTCAAAATATCATTTCCAACTGACGGTGGCTTTTGGGGGCGTCAGTGCAAACAATGCGACAATTATTTCAAGATTGACGCAGACAAAATTAAATCTGAACTTTATTGCCCGTATTGCGGAGAGCTTCAGCCTAATGACAATCTTTGGACTAAGCAACAGACTGACAAAGCTAAAGAAATAGCAGTTTCAGTTGGCAAACGCTATATCGAAGATGAATTGGAAAATGTGTTTAAGAGTGCATTTGGAAAAAGTAAATTCATAAAATACACTCAAAGTCTGAAAACAATTCCTCGGACTTCAGTAAATAGACACCTCGAAAAATCTGTAGACACTGAAATTGAATGCCCAACTTGCCAACTAAAATTTCAGATTTACGGAATATTCGGTTATTGCCCAAGTTGTAGAGAAGAAAGTTTACTTATTTATGAGACCAATCTGCAAATCATTATTCAAGAAATAAATAACGCTTCTGACAAAACACGGTCTTTAAGACATGCTTACAATGACGTAGTTTCAACTTTTGAAGGTTATTGTAAGCTCGTATCAAAACGTAACGGACTAGAAAGTACAAACTTTCAAAACTTAAAAATTACCAAGGAACTTTTTAAAAAGTATCAATTAGACATCTATGTGGATATTAACGAAAATGAAAAGATTATCATTAAAAGAGTTTTTGAAAAAAGGCATGCATATCAACATTCAAAAGGACAAATTACCGAAAAGTATATTCAAAACATACCACAAGACAAAGCCTTGTTAGACACCAAAGCGGAGTTAAGCATTTCAGAATTGACTGAAGGAATTGATGTATTAAAGAAAATCTTGAGAGTAATTACAAATAAGTATAGCCGCTAACATCCGTAACCATTACACAACTACTCAAAAACCACTAAATACCCGATTTTTAAAAAAGTTGCCTTCAAATTAAAGGCTTTTGGTGATTTGTGGACTTATTAGTCTTGATCATGCAACTTGGAACAGAAATAGCTTTAGATGGGTTGTTTGCAGATTAGGATTAGCATATACAGACAAAAAACAAGGGTTATCCGTATAAGTCGGAATAATTATCGGTGCTTGAAGGGCTTGTGTCTTGATATTGGGTTTTTTGCGTTCAAATTTCAGGTATTTGAGGAGTACATTCTTTAAAGTATGTATTCAAAACTAAAAATTGGACTACCAGGATACTTAACAATAGCACTTATAAACAGTTCCGGTTTAATGACACTCATAATACCTTCAAGACAGACTTTAAACTACTTTCCATGTTGGTTTGGCATAGCTTAAAAATTAATCTTTTATAATCATAACGAAAACAACTTTAGTACTTTTGTTCGGTTTTACAGGTTAGTGTTGTACATAAACGCTTGAAACCATTTAAAAAACTATGATAAATATTGCAAAACATGGAACATTTCCTTTTAGGTTTCTTATTTTGGAGCTAAATTCGAAACTTGAACTATGAATAAAATATTTCTTCCTAATGCTCCTCTTAAGGAGGTTCTGTTCGAGATTCATTGGGATTTAGAATATATCCCGGAAGAAAAAATCTTGTTTGACAAAGGTTTTGAAAGAGCTATTCTGAATTTTACCAGTGCATGTCAACAAGATTTTAAAGAAGTTTCCATTTTAAAGCCTGAAAATATACCTCCTACTGCATTTATAAATAGAGTTACTCATCGCTTCTTCAAAAAAAAAGGACAACATCCATTGTATCAATTAGGGCCGGGAGTATTTACTGTAAATGACAATAACAAAAACTACATCTGGAGCGATTTCTTAGATATGGTCATAAATGGAATATCTTGCTTAAGATCAAGTTATGAGAAAGAACTTATTCCATCAAATATTCAATTAAGGTATATAGATAGGGTTTCTCCTTATATTTTCGGGGGCAATGATAAATTCGATTTCTTAAGAGAACACTTACAAGTCAATGCCCAAACCTATCCATTCGTACAGGAAGAACTAAATGACATTCAATTTACGAATAACTTTTCAATTGATAATGATAGTGCCTTAAGCCTAATCGTTCAGACAGGTGTTGATAAAGATTCAAAAGAAGATGTTATAGAATGGCACACTTTTGTCAGTAATAAAAAACGATTATCTTGGGAAGAATTGATTGATTGGGTACAGAAAGCCCATGAAACCTGCTCAAATACCTTTAAAAACATGGTTAGCTATGAATTATATGAACACTTCAGTCAATAATATATATTCCGAGTTATATTACAACACTTGTAGTATTGATGCTCCAAACACAAATTTCTCATACAATAACATTTCTGAAAGCAATCAAAATGCTATAAACTTGATCAAATCATACTCAAGTTTACAATTGAATTGGGATACCTATAATGCTGTTCCTCCCAGTAAACAAGCAATTCAAAAAGCTATTACGTTCATTCTGTGGTTATCAGAATATAATATAGATGTGTTTTTTGTTGCCCCCACACCAAACGGAGAAATTTTAGTTGAAATTAAGGAAGGAAATGCGAATGTAGAAATCGAATTCTCAAGTAATTCAGAAGATAGTATTTGCGCTTCGCAAAAAGGAGATTTCATTGCTGAAGACATACTAAATAATACAACACAAATTTCATACTTAAAATGGTTAATTTGCCCAAATGGAAACTGCCCACCAAATTTATGATGAGGATAATGTATTAAGAAGAGTTCCCACCTTTCTTCCAAATTATGTAAAACCTGATGGCGCAATATCAAGCCTGGCATTTCGTCTTAGAAATGGTGAAAATGGTTTATCAGTAGATTTAGAAAGACTAAGTTCTTTTTCAAAAGCCACTTTAGGAAGAAGTGATTTTAGATTGCTTAAACTGAATGTTGGTCAAATCAGAAACTATATTAATGATGGATTAGATGTCATATCTGATCCTTTAGAAGACAACAATGCACATTCATTGATCACCGGAAATTTAACTAAAGGAAAGCAGAAACAATTAGTCCTGATATCGAACGAAATTTTCGAATAAGATGGTTAAAAGATAGACAGATAAAAACAAGAGCGACCTTAGCCCAACCACTAAAAAACCACTAAATACGCAATTTAAAAAAAACCTTACCTTCAATTTAAAGGCTTTTACTGAATTTTAACTTTTCCTGAATTTTCGATAAATTTCAGATGTTCAACAAAAGCATCCATAAACCGAACAGAATTTTCAGTTCCGATGCTGCTCTCCAAACAAATTATTTTCATCTGCCTTCGGAGTATTCCTTGTATGTATGCAATAGCTTAAAATTAAGCATATTTTATCACGGCTTAAAATATTTTTGTATTTTTGATACTTGTATTTTCACAGGCTGAGGTTACCGGTCTGTGCAAAAGTCCCAACCCTAAAGAAACGTATTTGGCTTTACCTCACCCGCAAAACGACACTTCGCAAAGCCATTAGAACCAATTTTTGCCAAAGAAAAGACTGATTAAAATGATGAAAAAAGTATCTTTGGCCGATACTATATATAAATGACAAAAGAAGTACAAATAGAACAAGGTTTTATAGAGAAACTGACGGACTTGAAATACACTTTCAGGGCAGACATTCGTGACAGAACCTCACTTGAAAAAAATTTCCGTGAAAAATTTCAGGCGCTTAATAGGGTAACCCTCAACGATGCTGAATTTGCCCGTTTACGGGATGAGATAATCAATTCAGATGTTTTTTTGTCCTCAAAACGGCTAAGAGAAATAAACACCTTTACCCGTGAAGACGGAACGCCTCTGCATTACACCTTGGTAAACATCAAGGACTGGTGCAAAAACGAGTTTGAAGTAATCAATCAATTGCGCATCAACACCACCAACAGCCATCACCGTTACGATGTGATGTTGCTGATAAATGGAATTCCCATTGTACAAATTGAGCTGAAAAGTTTGGAAATAAGTCCACGGAAAGCCATGCAGCAAATTGTGGACTACAAAAGCGATCCGGGCAACGGATATACCAATTCAATGCTTTGTTTTGTGCAGTTATTTGTGGTAAGCAACCGTTCAAACACCTATTATTTTGCCAATAACAATCCGGCACATTTCAGTTTTAATGCCGATGAACAGTTTTTGCCGATTTATCAGTTTGCCGGTGAAGACAATAAGAAGATTACCCACTTAGATGATTTTTCAGAAAAATTTTTGAGCAAATGCACCCTTAGCCAAATGCTCAGCAAATATATGGTATTGGTTGCCAGCGAACAAAAGTTGCTGGTCATGCGCCCTTATCAGATTTATGCCGTTCAGGCTATTGTCAATTCCATTCAGGAACACAAAGGCAACGGTTATATATGGCATACCACAGGAAGCGGAAAAACGCTGACTTCTTTCAAAGCATCTACCCTGCTTAAAGACAATCCGAATATTGAGAAATGTCTGTTTGTGGTTGACCGAAAGGACTTGGACAGACAAACCCGTGAGGAGTTCAACAAGTTTCAGGAAGGTTGTGTGGAGGAAAACACCAATACCGAAACTTTGGTAAGACGAATGCTTTCGGAAGATTACGCCAACAAAGTAATCGTTACGACCATTCAAAAATTAGGATTGGCTTTAGACCCGAACAACAAAAACAACTACAAAGAACGCTTACGGGCTTTAAGCGACAAACGCATCGTTTTCATTTTCGACGAGTGCCACCGTTCACAGTTTGGCGATAATCATAAAGCTATCAAAAAGTTTTTCCCGAAAGCGCAGTTATTCGGATTTACCGGAACTCCCATTTTTGACGACAATGCCACCTACAAGCAAATTGACGAAACAGTGGGCTCTTATGTAACCACCAAAGATATTTTCCAAAATCCGCTACACAACTACACCATCACACATGCTATTGAAGACAGAAACGTGTTGCGATTTCATATTGATTATTTCAAGCCTGAAAAAAATGTAACAGTTGGAAGCACAGAACACAAGAAAGCAGTTGTAAATGCCATTTTGAAAAAACATGATGCCGCAACACACAGCAAACGATTTAACGCTTTGTTGGCAACGGCTTCTATCAATGATGCCATTGAATACTATAATCTTTTCATACAGACAGGGCATACCCTTTCTCAACAAGATTCTGAATATATTCCCTTAAATATCGCCTGTGTATTTTCTCCGCCTGCCGAAGGAAACAAAGATGTTCAGCAATTGCAGGAAGACTTGGAACAGGAAAAAGCCGACAACAAGGTTGAACCCGAAAAGAAAAAGATAGCCCTTGAAGCCATTATCAGCGATTACAATAAACAATACGGTACCAACCATAGAATCACTGAATTTGACTTGTATTACCAGGATGTTCAGCAACGCATAAAATTTCAGAAGTTCAGCAATGCCGACTATCCGTACCAGAATAAAATTGATTTGGTGATTGTGGTGGATATGTTGCTTACCGGCTTTGACAGCAAATACCTGAACACATTGTATGTGGACAAGAATTTGAAATTCCACGGATTGATTCAGGCATTCAGCCGAACCAACCGTATTTTGAATGACACCAAACCATACGGAAACATTTTAGACTTCCGGCAACAACAAGCCGAAGTGGACAGAGCTATTGCCCTGTTCAGTGGAGAAGATACCGGACGGGCTAAAGAAATTTGGTTGGTTGAGCCAGCTCCGAAAGTAATTGAACAATACCAGGAGGCAGTGAAAGCCATGGAAAAGTGGATGAAAGACAAAGACATGGTAGCAGAACCGCATGAGGTTTACAACATCAAAGGCGATGCTGCCCGTGTGGAGTTTATCAACCGTTTTAAAGAAGTGCAACGTCTGAAAACACAACTTGACCAGTACACGGATTTAAACGAAGAACAAAAAGCAAAGATTGACGAACTATTGCCCGAAGAGCAATTGCGTTCGTTCCGAAGTTCGTACTTGGAAATTGCCAGGCAGCTCAAGGATATTCAGCAAAAAGAAGGCGACAAAGCTCCTGAAAACATTCAGCAATTGGATTTTGAATTTGTGTTGTTTGCTTCTTCGGTGGTGGATTATGATTACATCATGAACCTGATTGCCAAATACACACAAGGCACAGCGAAAAAACAAAAAATGACCCGTGAGCAATTGATTGGTGTATTGAGCAGCAGTGCCAATCTGATGGAAGAACGGGACGATATTATAGACTTCATCAAGACTTTGGAAGTTGGTAAGGCATTAAACGAGCAGGAAATTAAAGAGGGCTATCAAAATTTTAAGGAAGCTAAAATAGCCAAACTATTAGCTGAAATAGCCAACAATAACGCCTTGGAGTTTTCAGCTTTGCAGCAATTTACAGATGCCATCATTAGCCGAATGATTTTTGATGCCGACAAACTAAGTGAACTCTTTGCCCCTTTGGATTTAGGTTGGAAAGAACGCACCAAACGAGAACTGGCATTGATGGAAGAACTCATACCTGTATTGAGAAAAAAAGCAGAAGGCAGGGAGATTAGTGGGTTGAAAGCATATATCTGAACCATTGATTTTTGTGATTTAATGATTTACTATGATTAAAAAGAATATAAATACATGGAAGTTACTGTTATTGGCTCAGGCTACAAATTACTTAAATGTCTGAACCATTGATTTTTTTGTGATTAAATGATTTACTATGATTAAAGAAGAATACTGACACTTGGAACTTACTTCCAAATCAGAAGAATACTAATACTCGGAACTTATTGCCAAATCAATTGATAGTTGTGATTAAATGGTTTACTATGATTAAAGAAGAATACAAATACTCGGAACTTATTGCCAAATCAATTGATAGTTGTGATTAAATGATTTTCTATGATTAAAGAAGAATACTGACACTTGGAACTTACTTCCAAATCAGAAGAATACAAATACTCGGAACTTATTGCCAAATCATTTGAAATTTGTGATTAATTGGTTTACTATGATTAAAGAAGAATACTAATACTCGGAACTTACTGCCAAATCAATTGATATTTGTGATTAAATGGTTTGCTATGATTAAAGAAGAATAGAAATACTCTGAACTTACTTCCAAATCAATTGATAGTTGTGATTAAATGGTTTACTATGATTAAAGAAGAATACTAATACTCGGAACTTATTGCCAAATCAATTGATATTTGTGATTTAATGATTTACTATGATTAAAGAAGAATACAAATACTCGGAACTTATTGCCAAATCAATTGATAGTTGTGATTAAATGGTTTACTATGATTAAAGAAGAATACAAATACTCGGAACTTACTGCCAAGATAATTGGATGTGCTATGACAGTACATAGTGAATTGGGTAATGGATTTCAGGAATTGATTTACCAAAAGGCTTTGGCGATAGAATTGAGTTTACAAGGCATTTCATTTTCCAGAGAATACGAAATGCCGGTTTACTATAAACAACAACAAATCGGAACACGCAGAGTAGATTTTTTAGTAGAAGGATTTATCGCGTTAGAGTTAAAAGCCGTAACACAACTGGAAGATGTGTATTTGGCACAAGCTATAAATTACTTGGAGGCGTGTGATTTGGAAATAGGGCTTTTGGTAAATTTTGGAGCAAAAAGTCTTCAATTCAAACGCATTATCAATAGAAAATTCAAACAAAAAAATCAAGGAAATCCACTAATCAAAAAAATCAACGGTTCAGACAATGAGTAAGAACAGCGAAAATAAATTGGTGCCGAACCTGAGGTTTCCTGAATTTAAAAATGATGGTGAGTGGAAGGAAAGTTTACTTAATGAAGTATCTCCTGCAATATTTGATGGCACACATCAAACTCCAAAATACACTGAAAGTGGTGTTCCATTTTTCAGTGTTGAAAATATAATTAGTAGAAATAAAAATAAGTTTATCTCAAAGAAAGACTACCTTTTAGCAACATCAAAAAACAAACCTGAAAAAGGAGATATTATAATTACTCGAATTGGTAATATTGGAACATCAAAAGTTATTGATTGGGATTATGAATTTAGTGTTTACGTTACACTTGCTATCGTAAAGAAGTCATCAATTTTTGATTCACATTACTTACATAGTTATTTCCAATCAAGTAGATATCAAAAGGAAATATTAAGTAAATCTCTTTTAAATGCAGTTCCATGTAAAATTAACATGGATGAACTGCGAAAAACAAAGATTCTTCTTCCACCCGACAAAGAGAAAGCGGAACAACAAAAAATCGCCTCCTGTCTTTCGTCCTTAGATGAAGTCATTTCAGCCGAAAGCCAAAAGTTAGAAGTGCTGAAAGACCACAAAAAGGGCTTACTGCAAAATCTTTTTCCGAAAGAAGGGGAAACAGTGCCGAAGTTTCGGTTTAAGGAGTTTGAGGATAGTGGGGAGTGGGTGGAGAAGAAGTTGGGGGAAGTCTATGAATTTAAAGTTACAAACTCTTTTTCAAGGGATTGTTTACAATATGAAAATGGAGAAGTAAAGAATATCCACTATGGGGACATTCACACAAAGTTCAATACCCTTTTTGATATTTCAAAGGAAAATGTTCCTTTTATAAATTCTGATATTCCCATTGAAAAGATTAAAGAAGAATGCTATTGTAGAGAAGGAGATGTAATCTTTGCCGATGCTTCAGAAGATTTAAATGATGTTGGTAAAAGCATTGAGGTTATTAAATTAGATAACAAACGCCTTGTTTCTGGTTTACATACACTTCTGGCACGTCAAAGAGATTATATTTTAACCATTGGTTTTGGAGGATATTTATTCAAGTCAGATTGGATTAGAAAACAAATCCAACGAGAAGCACAGGGGGCAAAAGTATTGGGAATTTCTGCGAGTAGAATTTCCAATATCAATATTAAATTTCCAAAATCTAATTACGAACAACAAAAAATCGCCTCTACCCTTTCCTCCATAGACGATTTAATCAATGCACAAAATCAAAAATTGGAAGCGCTGCAATTGCACAAGAAAGGTTTATTGCAGGGGATGTTTCCAAATACACTTACGAATTAAAAATTACGAATTACGATATGAAAAGCGACAATATTGTTCAACAAAAATCATTTGCATTTGCACTAAGAATTGTAAATGCCTATAAGTTTTTAATCACAGAAAAGAAAGAGTTTGTCTTGTCGAAGCAATTACTCAGAAGCGGAACATCTATTGGGGCAAATATTGAAGAATCTATCGGCGGGCAATCAAATAAAGACTTTCTTTCCAAACTAAGTATTGCATACAAAGAAGCCCGAGAAACAATTTATTGGCTGAGGTTACTGCAAGCCGCAGATTATTTATCACAGCCCGAAGCAGACAGCTTATTGAATGATGCAGAAGAAATCTGCAAAATCCTCGGCAAAATTCAAATAACCCTAAAAAACCGCAATTCGTAATTTTTAATTCGTAATTGAAAATGAGTCATCAAAAAATATCCATCCGTTTTTTTAACGACCGTGAAGTAAGGGCGGTTTGGGATGAAGCCAATGCCAAATGGTGGTTTTCGGTTTTGGATATTGTAGGTGTGTTAAATGAAGAAAACGACTATGCTAAAATCCGCAACTATTGGAAATACCTGAAAGCCAAATTAAAAAAAGAAAATAATGAAGTGGTTAGTGCCACTACCCAGTTGAAGATTTTGGCACCAGATGGTAAAAGGCGTTTAACAGACACCCTGGATAGCCATGGAGTGGTTCAATTGGCGGGTAATTTTCCCAACAACCGGGCAATGAAATTTTTGGATTGGTTCCTTTACAGTGATACCGGCATTGACGGGCAAAGCAAAAAAAAAGCCTACACCCTTTTTGAAAGTAATCTGATCAACGAGTTTGAAGCAGGCACAACAAAAGGATTACAACAAATTCATGCTTATTTGTTTGGAGGCCTGTATGATTTTGCCGGTCAAATCAGGGAAAAAAGCATTTCAAAGGGAGGGTATCAGTTCGTTTATGCACAGCACTTAAAAGCCTCTTTACAGCAAATAGATGCCATGCCACAAACCACACTTGAAGAAATAATCCTAAAGTATGCAGCAATGAACAAGGCACATCCCTTTATGGAAGGTAATGGCAGAACGACAAGAATATGGCTGGATTTGCTTCTAAAAAAACAATTGAAAAAATGTGTGGATTGGAGCAAAATAAGCAAAGAGAATTATATGAACGCCATGATTATTAGTTCCGTTGATAGCTCGGTTCTGTTGCAATTGATAAAACCTGCACTTACCCATAAAATAAACGATAAGGAAATGTTTATGAAAGGCATTGACCATTCCTATTACTACGAAGAAAATTAAATACAATTACGAATTACGAATTACGAATTAAAAATTGCGAATTACGAATTACGAATTGCGAATTGCGAATTGCGAATTACGAATTACGAATTGCGAATTGCGAATTGCGAATTACGAATTAAAAATTACGAATTAAAAATTAAAAATTACGAATTACGAGTGAAAACAGACAATATCATACAACAAAAATCATTTGCATTTGCAATTCGTATTGTGAATGTTTATAAACACCTAATCACAGTAAAGAAAGAATTTGTTTTATCAAAACAACTACTGCGTTCAGCAACATCAATTGGGGCAAACATAGAAGAATCAATCGGAGGACAATCGGATAAAGATTTTCTTTCTAAACTAAGCATAGCATACAAGGAAGCAAGAGAAACTGTTTATTGGCTGAAACTTTTGCAAGCAACAGATTATTTAACGAATGAAGAAGCAAACAGTTTGTTGAATGATGCAGAAGAAATATGTAAAATTCTCGGCAAAATTCAAATTACAATAAAGAAACGTAATTCGTAATTTTAATTTTTTAATTGAATATGGATCAATTAGGCAATACACTTTGGAAAATCGCAGACGAATTGCGTGGTGCAATGAACGCTGACCAGTTCCGCGATTATATGCTTTCGTTTTTGTTCCTGCGTTATTTAAGCGATAACTACGAAACAGCAGCCAAAAAGGAATTGGGGAAAGATTATCCTGCACCAAATGGAAGCATTACACCGTTGGCAAAATGGTATCAGGAAAATCCGGATGACATCACCGATTTTGAAAAACAGATGCGAAGGAAGGTTCACTATGTAATTGAGCCAACGCATTTGTGGAACAGCATTGCCGAATTGGCCAAAACCCAAAGCAAAGAATTGCTTCGCACTTTGCAGGATGCTTTTAAATACATAG
Source organism: Sphingobacteriales bacterium (assembly GCA_016700115.1). Lineage (NCBI taxonomy): Bacteria > Pseudomonadati > Bacteroidota > Sphingobacteriia > Sphingobacteriales > Sphingobacteriales bacterium. Next base: position 4,048,694 of record CP064999.1, read on the forward strand.
AAAACGAATCTTTTGAAAGCACCTTTCAGGGCTTGTTTTCCGAGATTAATTTAGATTCTGAAAAACTCGGCAAGAACTATGAAGAACGAAATAAAAAACTCTGCAACATCATTCAGAAAATTGCAGAAGGCATCAACAGCTTTGATAAAAACATTGATTACTTAGGCGATGCTTACGAATTTTTGATTGGAAAATTTGCGGCAGGTTCAGGACAAAAAGCAGGAGAATTTTATACCCCGCAACGTATTTCAGATATTCTTTCAGGCATTGTAACGCTTGACAGCCAGGACCCAAGCAAAGGAGAAAAGAAAAAGATTGAACGGGTTTTAGACTTTGCCTGTGGTTCGGGTTCATTGTTGCTGAACGTTCGCAAAAAAATGAATGATGCCAATGGAACAATCGGTAAAATATTCGGACAAGAAAAAAACATCACTACTTACAACTTAGCACGCATGAACATGCTTTTGCATGGTGTGAAGGATACCGAATTTGAAATTCATCACGGAGACACGTTGCTCAACGATTGGGAGATATTAAATGAAATGAATCCCGCTAAAAAGTTCGAATTTGATGCCATTGTTGCCAATCCGCCTTTCAGTTATCGCTGGGAACCAACAGAAGCGATGGGGGAAGATTTCAGATTTAAAAGTTACGGGCTTGCGCCTAAATCAGCAGCCGACTTTGCATTTCTATTACACGGGTTTCATTTCCTGAGTAAAGAGGGAACAATGGCAATCATTTTGCCACATGGTGTTTTATTCAGAAGCGGATCGGAAGAACGTATCAGAACAAAATTGCTTAAGGACGGAAATATTGATACCGTCATTGGACTTCCTGCCAACTTGTTTTTCTCAACTGGTATTCCCGTTTGCATATTGGTTTTAAAGAAGTGCAAAAAGTTTGACGATGTATTATTCATTAATGCCGTTGACCATTTTGAAAAAGGAAAACGACAAAACAACTTACTCCCTGAGAATATTGAAAAAATAATTGACACATACAGAAACCGTAAAGAAGAAATACGTTACTCCCGCAGAGTAACTATGGAAGAAATCGTGAAAAACGAATTCAACCTGAATATTTCAAGGTATGTAAGTACATCATTGGACGAAAAACTCATAGATTTGAAGGAGGTAAACAAAAAACTGGTTGCCCTTGACAATGATATAAAAAAAGCAAGAGAGACACACAATCAATTTTTAGAGGAATTGGGACTTCCACCAATTTAACTGAAAGCAATGCCAACCCTGTTTGCTATTACTTTGCCAATCCCACTTAAGCAGACAGATAAACACACGGAAATTTTAAACTTACAATGGTTTATTAAGGAGGGCTTAAAGAACAACGGCCGGTATCAGCGATAACAGTTTCCCAACTGCTAAAAAACCACGCATAACCTAAAAAATGCTAAGAAGTCTGTCTTTCAAATCTCCTGATGTTTGATGGTTTATCCGGTTATGAGAAATCAACCTGACACAAAAACCATTTACAATCAGCAACAGGTTACTGACAACCGGCAGGGTTGGTTAAAAAAACGGCTTTTCCCCCCAAAACTCACTTTATCAGGTTTTTAAAACACCGGTTTACAGAAATTACAATGGTGTTTTGTAAACAGATGCAGCATAAAACTCCGGTTAATTGTTAAAAATTTAACAGAAAGTTGTATTTCTGCCTATAAAATCCATTAAAGTATTAAATAAAGTTAAATAATCAAAATAAAGCTTAAATTTTAGTTTCCGTTTTAAATTTTTGTTACGGTTTAAGGTCTATCTGCTAAACCGAAAAAAATAAGCAATCACCGCAACAACAAACACAGAGTTAAAATAACAGTAAAAAAAAGAAAGCAATTCAACTCACTAAAAATTAAATAATTATTAACCAAAAATTCAAGCGCCATGAAAAGGATTCGCACAGTAAAAAATTTCAAAAACACATCTGATGAAGATTTGTTGGCAAAAGGCAGAAAAGTTCATCTTGACCTATCCGGAAATACGGATTTTCTGACACCGGTACCTGCTTTACCTGTACTTGAAACCGCACTCGATAACTATGAAATTGCAATTTCAAATGCAGCCAATGGGGGAAGGCACTTAGTTGCAACCAGAAATGAGAAAAGAGCAGTGGTTGTTGACATTTTGCAAAGATTGGGAACTTATGTAGATTTAAACAGTCCTGATATTGCATCCATAATTTTGGGTTCCGGTTTTGATATCTATACCACCGAACACGAAGTTGCACCTGCATCAGAAAAACCAACCATTGAGTATGCAAAAGACGCAGCACATAGCGGAGCTGTAAAAGTTAAATCATCAAAAATGAAACATGCTATTGCCAATCAATTGCGCTATACCTCTGATCCCTTTGGTCCGGAAGCAAGGTGGACTGAACTTCCCTCACAAACAAAAACTACCTTTCTTCTAAACGGCTTAACTCCCGGGGTGATTTATTGGTTTCAAACTTTAACCATCAGCACCAAAGGACGAAGCGATTGGTCAGACCCCTTTCAATTTATGGTTAGATAGAAACTGAAAAAAGAGGATTTAAAGAATTGCAATGAACCCTTGCCGGAAACGGTGAGGGTTTTTTTATTTTGGTTCAGTATGGTTGGGTTATTTGGTAAAGACTGAAAAGTTTCCGGTACGTTTTGGGTTTTACAGCATTTTATCTGATTTGTCTCCGGTTTAGTTCATCCCGATATTTTCGGGCATTGATTAAATGCTCTTCATAATTAGAGGCAAAATTATGATAGCCCGAAAAATCTTCCTTAGCACAGAAATAGATAAAATTATGAGCTTCGGGTTGCAAAACAGATTCTAAAGCCAAAAGAGAAGGAATTCGAATGGGTCCGGGAGGAAGTCCTATATTTTTATAAGTATTATAGGGAGAATCTATGGCGAGGTGTTCCGTAAGAATACGCTTCAGAGTAAAATCACCCACTGCAAACTTGACGGTTGGATCTGCCTGAAGCGGCATAAAAGCTTCCAACCGGTTGTAATAAACACCGGCAATACGGCTCATTTCATCATTTTTGGCGGTTTCTTCTTCTACAATGGAAGCAAGAGTAATGGCTTGAAAAGGAGTCAATTTGTGGTTCCTTGCTTTTTGTTTGCGTTCTTCTGTCCAAAAGTTATGATACTCCCGTTTCATTCGCTCAAAAAAATCATTTGCTGAAGTGTTCCAGTTAAACTGATAGGTATTTGCAATGAATATTGAAATTACATTTTCAGGGGTGAAGTTATGTTTGGCCAAAAAAATGCTGTCGCTTAACAATTGGTACAGTTCGACCGAATCGGCTTCTAATTTCTGACTGACCAATGAAACCAAATCCCCCTTTGTTCTGATGTTATGGATGGCAAGATTATAAGGGGTTTGTTTTCCCGACCTTAGTAAAGAAACTAATTCACGGTTACCCATATCTTTGTTGATCAAATATCTTCCGGCAAACACTTTTTGAGGATAGTTCATTTTGCGCGCAACCCAATCAAAGGTTAAATCATTTCGAATAATTCCCTGTTCTTTCAGTGCATTTTTTACCTGATCATACCCCCACCCTGTTTTAATGAACAATTCATGTTCCTGTATTTCACCCGATGGGTCAATGACATTGTCTTTAAAAATAGCCCAATACCCCACACCGGCCAAACATAATAAAAGTAGTATGGCCAACGAAAAAAAAGAAATCAAGAGTTTACTGAGAACCTGATTCATGTATTGACGAATTGATGTTTAAAAGTGAGTTAATCCCGAATGATCGGGATGCCAATCCTGCTGATATTAGTTCTGTAAATCTGATAGTCTGACATATCCACCATGCCATCATAGTTTAAATCGAGATCAGAATAAATTGATGTGGCAGGTTGATTTGAAAACCATTTATTAAAGTCAGTAAAAGAAATAATGCCGTCTTCTGAAATATCTCCGGCATATAACACATATTGGTTGCCAATTTGTTTGAGTTGATCTGCTCCTTCCCATACATTTTCCGGAAGGGTGAAATCTATCATAATGTCGTCAGACAAAACTACGGGCAAAGCACTCATAACCGGAAGATGGTTTCTTGTTTTTACAGATATATGGTAAGGTGTTGAAGGGGTTAATCCATATAACAAAACTTTGGGCTCCCCGGAATTTAACTGAGCAACATCCATTAAATATCCATCACTCTGCAACAATGCTGCCCGCTTTGAGATGACTTCCCCACTTATGGCATTGCGAACTTCTATCAATACCCAATCAACGATATTGTTGGGTAAAACCATCGGTGAAACCAACCCCTCCCCTCCTGAATAGTTCCATGGCTGGCGGTTGAATGGTTGGTTAATGGGTAAAAGCTGGGCATTATTAAGGGTTGTATTCATTACGCCCCAGGTAGTGTTATATGCTCCTTCCAAAAACAGCTTTACCCCTGTTTGTATGGCATCGGGGCAGTTTTCTACCGTAACCAAAACTTGTTTGGAATTTGAACAACCTATCTGATTAAATGATGTAACCGTATAAGTCGTTGTTGTCATTGGTAAGGCAACCGGATTTGATGAAGCCGGATTGTCTAAAGTCAATGCAGGTTGCCATTCATAACTGTTTCCCCCATAAGCAAATAAATCGGCAGTTTGACCAGCACAGATAGTTATAGAATCACTTGCCACAGTTACCATTGGAGGAGGGAAGTCTGCTGAAAAATCGTACAAAATAAGTTCACCGGTTTCAGCCGTGATATAAACTGACGAGCAATCCCGAAATACAACGGCTTCGGTTTGCTTGGGTGGAAATAATGGGGTTATTTGATACAACTGTTGCTGACCGGAAAAAAAATTATTGCCGGTGAAACTATGCAAAATATACAATCTCGTATAACAAAGCAAGGCAACTGCTTTTCCGGAAGGGGCTATATCCGCAGCCGTAACCTGAAAAAAAGTATAAAGGCTGTCTATTAAGTTTGCAGTATAATCTCCGGCAACCGAAGGAAGTGAATACAGTTTGCTGTAACCGGTTCCCATTGCCGAAAAGGAAAGCACGTTTTTAGAAAATAAATAAAGAGAGTCTTCTCTATAAATCATGGCTTCCATATCAAAGTTAAAAGCTGCGGGAGGTGGAGGAAACAAAGTTTGGTCAGGGTAATTAAAGTTGATTGCAGCAGCTATTGCCTGTGCCGGTAATCCGTTTACAGGAACTTTTAAAATTTTCAGATTTGTTCGATTGTTTCCATTATTCCCAAAATCTCCGATATACAGATATCCTTGATTGTCCTGAGCTAAATCTTCCCAGTCAATATTGTTAAAGTTGGTTATTTGCAAAGTATGTATTAATTCACCGTTGATATCAAATAAATAAAGTTCGGGTAAACCTCCGCTATCGTTATGCGACCAGAAATAGGCGGAATTTTCAGGATAAGATGCCAAACCGGATGATTCATTAATCACGGATGGAAGGGTTCCTATCGTAGTTTGCTGGGCGTTAATTACTCCCCATGCCATAAAAAAAACAAACCCAAACAGAACCATTTGTTTGGTGTGAAATTTAATATTCATGGCACAAAAATAGCAAAGAAGGTTGATTTTAAGTTTTTTACTTAACTTGCGAGTTAAATTTGAGCTGTTCATACAGCAGTAAGTTTAAGTTTTCAACTCTGACAAAATGCCCGAAACGAATCCGGTAAAAATAGTAATCCACTATGCCCCGGAAGATGCAGTTTTTTTTACTGTGTTAAATAAGCAGTTATCCTTGCTGGAAAGGCAAGGAATAGTCAGTTTATGGCATAACGGTAAAGTTCAGTTAGGAGCAAATATTTTGAAGGAAACAATTGAGCAAATACAAGTTGCACAATTAGTAGTTTTACTTGTCAGCATAGACTATTTAACTTCTGTTGATTTTGGAACAATAGCTAACTTATTCAAAGGGTTGCCAAATACAGCGATAGTGCCGGTAATAACCGGTTATTGTAATTGGGAATTATACCCGGAGCTTACAAATTATAACGCATTACCCTTAGATAAAACCCCGATTAGCGATAAATCAGAAAAAGCAATTTTTGAAGAAGTCATTCATGTGCTGACCAAACAAATCACTGATATTTCAGCACATCCGGAGCTATTCAAACCCAAACGAGTTCATTTGCCGGGTAATCTCCCAAACAATTCTAATGACCAACACGAAGTCAAACTTTTGCCATTAAAATACACTTGTAACCGCAGTACACAGAAAGGCGAATTTCTTAAGAGTACATTGATTTCCCGTAATGAGAGGATTCAATATTTCTATATAAGGGGAATTGTACGGCAATCTACCGAAGGCTTGTTCAGAAGATTTTACTATCAGGAAATCCCGAAATTTTACAGAAACAAAAACATCTCTCCACATTTTGTTTATGTGCCTGTTGTTCCTGACAATGACCTTCAGGTTTTCATTCTTAATTTTTTGGATGAATTATCCATGCAGTTAAAAAGCAACAATGACGATATTTACACAGATCAAAACATCACTGCCTTGTTGAATGCCGTTTGCGTTAAATCTTATGATGTGGTTTGTGTTGGATTTAAAATGAGAAGTGAAGTTTGGAACCAACAGGTACCGGCTTTTATTCGATGGTTTATAGACAATTTTTGCAAACACAACAGAACCGATATTCCGCAGTTTTTATTTTTTTTCATGATAGATTATGCCGAAGTTCAGCACAAAACACAAATTGAACTTGAATTGCTGCAACTTCAAAAGGAACTGAAAGAAAACAATACAGAAGTTTCCTTGCTTTCTCCATTGCAACAAGTTTCGTCAGTGGACGTGGATGTTTGGTTAGATACCTATCTTCAAGATCCGGATAAACAAGCGAACTTAAAGGAACAGTATTTCAAAGATCAAACTCAATATGATATGTATGATATTGAGCGGAATCTGGAACTTATCATCAAACAATATAACCGCGAAATTCAAAAAGCGTTAGATGATTAAATCTTTTTTAAATTTTTTGCCCTGTTAAACAGATATTTGCGAAAGACTCAACACCTTGATTTTACTCTAAAAAAAGACCATACACCTTTCATTCAACTAACCAACCTGCAATCAATAGCCATGTCCGATTTTACTTTACTGCTCAAAGACATACAAACTCCAAACTTCAACAAACCAAAGCCTCATACCTATCAGTTAGATGATGCTTTAAAGGCTGCTGTTGAAGTAGCTATTCAACTTGGTCAGCCTCTTTTAATTACCGGAGAACCGGGTACCGGTAAAACACAACTTGCTTATAAAGTAGCTTTTGACCTGAATAAGAACAATCCCAATTTTTTGCAGCTCCCTCTGGTCTTTCATACCAAAACCGGCTCTAATTCAAACGATTTATTTTATTTGTATGATGCCATCCGCCATTTTCATGATGCAAGCATTAAAAAAGCGGAGGGGGAAACACTTCCTGATATTGGCACTTATATAGAATTTCAGGCTTTAGGGAAAGCTATTGCACTCACACAACCGCTTACAGACCAAAGCAGGAAGTTTCTGCGTGGAGGACAACTTGAAAGTTTTATAGGCGGTTCGGTTGTATTGATTGACGAAATTGACAAAGCTCCCCGTGATTTCCCAAACGATATACTCTACGAAATAGAACGGTACGCATTTGAAATTAAAGAAGACAATAACCGGGAAATTGTCAAAGACGATAATCACAAGATTATTGTCATAATGACCAGCAATTCTGAGAAAAACCTGCCGGACGCATTTTTGCGTCGTTGTATATTTTACCATATACCATTCCCAGATGAAAAAAAACTGCTCAGTATTGCATTGAGCCATCTCGGCTCTGAATCCCCTTATGCCAGTGAAAAGCTGATTAAAACATTTATGGAAATCAGGAATTTGTTGCCAAAGAAAAAACCTGCAACGGCAGAGCTTATTGCCTGGTTAAAAATGTTAGAATCTAAAAATTTCCTCGATAAACCGACTTCTGAGCAGGAAAAAATTATGCGGATCAGCTACTCTATTTTAGCAAAAACTTTCGATGATTTCAAAGAGCTAATAGGTTAGCGTTTTCATTTTAAAAAACATTTTGAGCATCGTTCTGTTACTTGTTGCATATTCTTTTGTTTAATGATAAGAGATATATGTTAAAAAAAATCAAAAAAAGAAGGAATTGTGCGGTTTTAAACAAAAGCCGATATACTTTTGTAAATCCAAGTTTTAGTAACTTTAAATTAAATTAAGCACTGTGGACAGAGAGAAAAAGTTTATTAAGCGCCCCAATTACAAAGAAGAAAGTGTGTTTTCGAAAAGATTGAAAGCAGGTAAAAGACGTACTTATTTTTTTGATGTAAAAACCACGCTATCCAATGATTATTTTCTGACCATCACAGAAAGTAAAAAACGTTTTGAGGGAGAGGGATATGAAAGACACTCATTGCATCTTTACAAGGAAGATTTTAACAAATTTGTCCAATCTATGCAGGAAGTTATTGACTATATCAAGACTGAATTGATGCCTGATTATGATTTTGATGAATTTGACCGGAGAGAAAGGTATCAAACCGATGAACTTGAAGAAGGCATAGTTTCTGAAGAACAACCTATTATTGAAGACTCGAATAACGAACAAGAAAACAAAGAAGCTACATCACAAGATACCAAAGAACTTCCGCTTGACGAAGAGGAGTTAAAATGGGATTAATCGTTGTGTCATTTAAATAGTAATTCTAATTGCCCTTAACTGTTTCAATTGGAATTTTCTGCTTTTTTGTAAAGTCCTCCTTGTTTTTTCATGTGCTTTGTTGTTTAGATTAGTATTGAATTGCCGGAAGTTAAATCAGCATCTACGCTAAAAAAAGTTAAGGCTATCCACAAAAACAACTATTGCAACATGTACGTGTTCTATAATTTTACCATAGAGCAAAGCCATTATGATGTTTAAGCCTGTTTTTATATGTTCCCAAAAGGAAATTGTTATTTCATACGGAAAAAAGTTTTTTTTCGTACTCTTCGCAATGTCTGTATGTTTGAATGTTTCTTTAGCACAAGTCAAGTTAGTAGGTACTGCGAGAAAACTTGAAGAAAACAGATATAGGCTGACCCGTGAAATTCCTTCTTCAGTTGGTGCAGTATGGTCAGAGAGTACAATAGATTTTAACGAGGCATTTGAGGTAAATTTTGATATTTTTCTGGGATGTGGCAAAAACATGGGAGATGGTGTAGCCTTTGTTTTTCAACAACAAGGCAGCAAAGCACTTGGCAATGTCGGATCCGGACTTGGTTATAAGGGAATCTCCCCATCGCTTATCATTGAGTTTGACAATTATCTGAATGAATTTGAAAGTTTTTTCCCTTCTTCAGAAACGCATGTCGCCATATTAAAAAATGGCAGTAATGACCATTTATCAGCGAATAATTTAGCAGGTCCTGTTTTGATAAATCCTGAAAAATCCGGAAGCAACAATCGTTGTAAGTATCACAAGGTGAGTGTTGTTTGGGAACCAGGCACACAAACCTTAGAAGTTTTTGTAGATGACAAATTTGTTTTGTCTTATACCGGAGATGTCATCAATTCGGTGTTTAAAGGTAAATCAGAGGCATTTTGGGGGTTTACGGCTGCAAGTTCAAAGTCAAGAATTGCTGCTCAGGGCATTGTTTTAAAATTCAAGCCAATGTCAGTTAAGTTTACATCCACTATTCCGAAATGTCCGGGAAGTTCTGATGCTTTGATTGTTACCAAAGTTAGCGGAGGATTAGGCGGATATTCTTTTAAATGGTCGAATGGGGATAAAAACAGAAATTTAAAAAATGTCAAAGCAGGCACCTATCAAATCACCGTTTCTGACAACTGGGGAAATAAATTGGTGGAGTCTGTAACAGTTAAAGATCCTGCTCCGGTTCAAATTTCTGAAATAGCTGAAACACAGATTAACAGTATTTACAACTGGAAATGCAAACCAAGCGGTGGCTCATCTCCTTATCAGGTACAAAAGGGGTATGTGATTCTTGAAGGGGAGGCTGCAAAGAAAGCGGCTACTTTTCATTCAATGACCCCAAAACCCAAAAAAATGACTTTGGTCTATGAAGATCAGGGTTTAACTGCATTAGAAGCCCATATTGATAAAGCATCGCTCCAAAATCCGGTTGCAATAGTTGGCTTCATTCAGGTAACTGATGCGAATGGTTGTAGCCGAACCGAATATGTTCCGTTTGCCACCCGATTATACCCACTGCCGGAACCTCCTCAGCCTGTAACTCCCATTATAACCATGGAAATGGACTCTTCAATTACTAATAATATCATACAACCTACTATTCCGGAGATTTTAGATACTGATCCGTTTTCGGATGAAAATTTAGAAAATGTCAGAATAATATATACAGAACGAAACGTTCCTGCATATTTGAATGACCGCAGTGTAAAAACCGGGAAACGCGTTTTTATCAGCAGCGAAACTATTGAGGTTCAGGTATGGGATGATAATTATGAGGACGGCGATACCATTTCACTCTATTTTAATGGTGAATGGGTGTTAAAAGAGTTTGGTCTAAAAACAAAACCCCATAAACTAACTATCAGTGTTGACAGAAATGCGGACAACTACTTAATCCTCTATGCACATAATGAAGGTTTGAGACCGCCAAATACTGCAGCACTGACCATAAAAGACGGAAAGAAAACCAAAAGAATTGCGTTAAGTTCGGGATTGAATTATTGCGATGCCCTAAACTTCAGGTTTAAGGACAACGATTGATAAAAGAAGCTGCCTGACAAATTTCAACTTTAGAATCTGGGGCAATAGATTTCTTGTTTTGGTGAGCGGTTAAAGGTGCCTACATGAACAAGTGAAATTTCTATGCCACCGCGATGATTGGTTGCCGGAACTAAGGAAGAAGTATTGACATCATAAGACAATAAGACCCGATATTTATTAAACTCAATACCGGTCAATGCAATGACCGCATCATCCCATCTGTACCATCCTCCGACATACAAATTGAACGATTTTGCGTTTCGCCCATAACTTCCGTTATTGGTAGTCCAAACAATATTGCTGCCAAAAACAATTTCGGATGCTTGTTTTTGTGAAGAATAATAAGCTCCCGGTTCTACAATTACCTGACCGATATTAATTGCAGCTCCGGCATTGAACGCCAATCTTGTACCAAGGCGGTTGTCGGTATCGTAAAAGGTTTCGACCGGACGGTTGACATGTAATGCAGCACCTCCGAGATGAAAATTGAAACGGTTTGGAATGTGATAGGTGATGGTAGCTCCTGCCGCTACATCTAAATAACCGAAAGATTCAGTACTCAGATTTTCTAAATTAGGAGCATTCAGGTCAAAATTGATTTCACTCCACTGATTGCCGAAATAAAGTTTTTGAAAATCAATTCGCCGCTGTCTGAAAGCTGCGCTTGCACCTGCCGAAAGATAAAGATTGGGTGTTAATGATTTGTGACCGGCTACTGAACCTCTGATTTCGAGCATTGACAAACGACCGTCTCCGGCATAATCGTATAAAAAGTGCAAACCGGTTCCTAACCAATCCATTGCACCGTTTTTGTGCTTATATTTTAACAAGCCAAGGTCTGCATAAGCCGAAATAGTTCGGTAAGGAGCAGGAACAGATTGCCATTGATTTTTTGCGTTTAATCCTACCCTGTAATCCCCATTAAAATTACCGGTCATTGAGGGGTTGATGCGGATGGCATCTGTGTAAAACTGAGAATAATGAATGTCCTGAGCCGTTAAAACAGAGGTAAGGGTAAACAGAACTATATATACAAGGTTTGTGATTTTTCTTTTCATGGTCATTGGAATATTTTAAATTTACTAAAGAGTTTTTTAACGCAACAAAGCAATGTTTCCGCTTCTGGTAACAATTTCACCGCTTTGCAGAGTGGCTTCGAGCGTATAGACATAGATTTCGTTTTCCTGCAAAACGTCTTCAAAATATCCGTCCCATCCCTGATTTGGGTCGTTAGTCGCAAACATCAACTTGCCCCAACGGTTAAAAATTCTGAATTCCATACTTTGAATATTGGAACGGCCTTCTACATAAACGATGTCATTGATATTATCATTATTAGGGCTAAATGCGTTTGGAACCCCCAGTTTCGAATCATCCAAAACTGTGATTGGCAGACATATTTCGTCATTACAATCTTCGGCGTTTAGAGCTGTCAGACAGATTGTAAAACTTCCAACCTGACTAAATTCAACCGTGGGGTTGGTTTCGCTGGAGGTTGAGCCATTACCAAAGTCCCAGTTATAGGCTACTGCATTCGTGCTGCTGTTCGTAAAAGTTACCGGGCTGTTGACTAATATTTTTTCGGAAGAAACGAAAGACGCAATTGCAAAGGAGTAAACTTCGACAAAGGCAGTAATGGTATCGGCTATGTTGCAGGCTCCTGTTTGTGTAGCAATCAGGCTGATCGGGTAACTACCCGGCACATCAATGACATGACTTGCGTTTTGCCCTTGCAAAGTTGTGTTGTCTATCAGCCATGTGTAGGAAGTTGCCCCGGTATTTTCTGCCACTAAACCGACCGTCAGCGGGGCGCAACCATTAAGCGGCGGTAAAAACTGGGCAGTGATTTCATTGCCGGGCAACAACGTGAAGGTAGTAGTGGTCGTGTTTTCCAGAATACAAATTCCTGTGGGATTGCTGACTGTCAGGCTGACGGTGAAATCTCCCGTTGTACTGTAAGTATGAGAAACTGACGCACCATTTCCGGTGTTACCATCCCCGAAATCCCAAAAATAATCTGAAATATTGGAAGCTGTTGCAGCATCAAACTGTACCGTTAAGGGAGCGCAAACCGGAGGGAGTATTTGCGTAAAAGATGCAGTTAAAGGTGTACTTGGCAACACTGTCAAAGTTACAACTGCAGTATCCGATAAATTACAAGCAAGCGGATTGTCAGCAATTAAGGTAACATTGTAAAATCCCGGGTTGCTGAATGTATGTGTAGGAGTTGTTTCGTTGGAAATCGGACTTCCGTCGCTAAAATTCCAGGTATAAGTCGTGGCATTCAGGCTGTTATTGCTGAAAGTAAAAGTCAGCGGGGCACATTCAGTTACCAGGTTGTCGGTCAGAGCAACTACAGCATCAGCAGTAAAACTGATGGTTTGATAGGATGTGTCCGGGTCAAAACAACCCAATGTGCTGCTTACAATTAACATGACCTCGTAAGTGCCCGGAGAACTGTAAATATGAGCAGGGTTTTGCTCGGTGCTTGTTGTAAAATCGCCAAAATTCCAGAAATGTGTCAAACCATCTAAATCCGTGTTAAAATTATACTGATAGATGTCGCAGTCTGTGTTTTGTGTATAGGTAAACTCAGAAGTAACCTGAGCAGGGTTAACTGCCAATACATTCAAATAGATAGTATCTGCAAAATTGCAGCTCAACGGGTTGATGGCAATCATCATGACTTCATAAAGTCCTGCAGTAGTAAAGGTATGTTCAGGAGAAACATCTGTGGAAGTAGTTCCATCTGCAAAATCCCAGAAATAGGTCATTGCATCAATACTGAAGTTGGAGAATGAAACCGTATAAGGGATACAACCGACTGCAGCAGGAGAAGCAGTTGCTTCAGCAAGCACCCCTGCCTGCTCAAAGTCAAATTTGAAAACGACCAAATCCCAGGAAGAGTTGATATTGGTGTTTTCATAAGCAGTGGGGGTTGTAGGGAAGTTTGCGGCTGAGGTACAAACAGCCTGATAAACCACTCCGCGGTCATTGTACCGGCAGGTGCCCCCATCAACATGCTCAGACCCGGTAGGGCTTCCAAAGTAAGTGCCGTATAAAAGTCCGGCTGCTTCGGCTTCAAGCACAATAAAATAAAAATCACCGGAACCATTTACCGTTGCCCAGGCATCGGGAGTTGTCGGCATTCCGGAGTTGCCGGTAAATCCTCCCGCATAAATCCGGTTGCAGTTATCCACCAAAAAGGCTGTTGGGTTAATAGACATTGATGTAACTCCTACCCTGGTACTGTAGAGCAGGGTGTTTAATTCCGGATTTAAAGCCATTAAAAACATTTTTCCGCCTGCGTTGGAATAGGTACCCGGCGTGATGATAAAGTTTCCATCGGTCAGACCATAGAGGCAGACATTGTTGTCTCTGTCAAAATCTATAAAAAAGGCGATATCGCTTTGGTTGGTATTGACAAAAGTGGTGGCTAAATTGGTAGTGCCATTTGCGCTGAGATGAGTTACGAAGCCATCCGGCGAAGTTGAACCGGTTATCATGGAAGTTGTTTGGTATGCTCCTGTTGTAACGGGGAAATTAATGCTTGAAGTTCCACCGCAAACAAACACACTTTGGTTCTCAGCTATCCTGATTCCTAAAGCCGCATCGTCTGCTGTACCACCGAGATAGGTACTCCAGATCAGGTTGGTGAGGTTGGGGTTCATTTTTACCACTACCCCATCCCATCCACCGCCATGTGTGGTTTGGAAGGCACCCGGTGTAACCGGAAAATTATTGGAATTGGAATAGCCTGCAAGGTAAACGTTATTGTCTTCGTCAATCATCAGTTCTCCAAGGAGACCATAGGTAATTCCAGACCAGCCACTCAACAACTGCCCTTCTTCGTTTGAACCACCCAGAAAAGTAGAGCCTATCAAAGTGCTGCCATCTTCACTGAGGATGGTAACCCCGAAATCACTTGTTCCATTGAGGGAGTTGTCAATTGTGCCTGCTAAGGTTGGGTAATTTGAAGAGCCGGTTTTTACCAGCAGAATAATTTCGTTGTTGTAATTGGTGATGAGGTTGCAGGTAAGGTCTTCATTAGAGCCACCGACATAGGAGGCGTATTCCAGGGTTGAACCATCGGGGCTGTAACGACTGATAGACGCATCGGTAGAACCGTTAAAAGAAACATCATAAGCGCCGGTTGTTACGGGATAGCCTGTTCCAAAAGCACGGCCTGAACCGAATATTTCGTCATTTTGACCATAAGTGGCCGAATGTCCGTAAACGGTGCTTGAACTGCCGGAATAAGTGGAGGCCACTAAAACGGGGTCAATTACCAATTCAATATCCTTTTGATAGCCTTCGGGAAAAATGAAACTAACCTGATTGCCTTGCAAATGATATTTACAAACAACCGGTATCGTTGTTCCGTTAATTATCTGATAGGCAAACGGAGATAATTCAACAGCTTCAGCCACAGAAGTAGAAAGGAAAAGGTGACCGTCTTTGACACAGATGTCTGCCTGACCGGTGTAGTTCAGTTGGATTTGTCCGGGGTCAACATTTGGGGAAATGATCCAATCGTACTTGAAATTGTTATGGCTGCTGTACACCTTCAAATTGATGCCCTGATAGATTTGTTTGTATAAAAGGGATTTGGCAGGATGGATATTACTTGCCCATTTCGAAGGATCGTTTCCGATAAAATAATTATACCTTTCCGATAAAACCTCCTGCTTTTCAATGACCGGATTTGTGTTTGCCTCCAAAAAATTTACTTTAACGGCATGTACATTGATATTCCCGTTATAGCTTTCGTAATAAGGATTACTCTCATGTTCACAAACAGGATTGGCTCCGTTATGCTCTAAACCACAGTGCGCAGCGGCATCAACTTGTGCAGGGTCAAAAAACACAAACGAAAACCCCTGCCGCTCTGTATAAATTTCCTGCCCGGGTACATTTGCCTGAAACAAAACATTGGGATTCCATTGCCCTTTGTTTTCAATAAACTTTAAATATGCCGGATGTTGATTGGGATTTGCTTTCAGCTCCCCGGTATAAAAAGTAATAATCGTTAAAACAAAGAGGAGCAAAAAATGAGTAGGTAAGTAATTTTGCTTCATAAGCGTTTGATTTGTGTGAAGATTAGTCAGATGGTGAATAGACAAATTGGGTTGTATATTGTCTGAATATCGTTACAAAATAGGAAATTTTGAATAAAGTTCGTAGGATTTATAACTCACGGTTCATAATAGTAATACTTTGTCCGCTGCATTTCATTAAACGAAAAAGCCGCAATTCCGGTTGGCAGGGAATTGCGGCGTTGCGAATTTTCAGTGAACCCGACGAGATTCGAACTCATAACCTTCAGATTCGTAGTCTGATGCTCTATCCAGTTGAGCTACGGGTCCGTCCTATCATGGTGCAAAGATAAGGTGTTTTTCTGAATGAACAACAGATAAAGTTAATTTGGCAAAAAATAGTTCATCGTTCTTTTAATAGGCCTTTGCAAACAAGATCCGTTGCTTTGAAGGCTTCCCGCTGTACACACAAACTCCGTCCTCTTGTTTGTTGTCTAATGGAATGACCCTTGCAGTGGCTTTGGTTTGTTCCTTGATAGCCGCTTCCGTTTCAGGAGTGCCGTCCCAATGGGCGTACAAAAATCCGCCTTTGGTGTTCAGCACTTCTTTGAACTCTTCAAAACTATTTACCTCAGTTGTGTTTTCCTCGCGGAATTTCAGGGCTTTGGCAAACATATTTGCCTGAATGTCGGACAATAGTTTTTCGATATTACTTCCCAGGTTTTCTATGGGCAGGTTTATTTTCTCTTTGGTATCGCGTCTGAAAACTTCTACGATTCCGTTGTCAATATCGCGAAGTCCTACCGTAATCCGGACAGGTATTCCCCGAAGCTCGTATTCTGCAAACTTAAACCCGCTTCTTTTGGTGTCGTCATCGTCATATTTGAAGGAAACCCCTTTGAGTTCTGATTTTACCTTATCAATGGCAGCATCAAAATCGTCCTGCCGTTCTTTGGTTTGTTTGTTGATGAGCGGAACAATGACCACTTGTATGGGGGCAATTTTAGGCGGAACTACTAATCCGGCCTCGTCTGAATGAACCAAAATCATGGCCCCCATCATACGGGTAGAAACTCCCCAGGAGGTAGCCCACGCGTATTCTTCCACCCCTTCTTTGTTCAGGAATTTGACATCGAAGGCTTTAGCAAAATTTTGTCCCAGGAAGTGGGAGGTGCCCATTTGAAGTGCTTTGCCATCCTTCATGAGGGCTTCGCAAGTATAGGTATCCACTGCGCCGGCAAATCTTTCGCTTTCGGTTTTATAGCCTTTGATGACCGGAATGGCCATGTAGTTTTCCATAAATGCGGCATATTCGTCCAACATCAACCTTGCTTCTTCGACCGCTTCATTGGCGGTTGCGTGGGCAGTATGTCCTTCCTGCCAATGGAATTCGGCAGTGCGCAAAAACAATCTGGTTCTCATTTCCCATCTCAAAACATTCGCCCATTGGTTGATGAGCAGGGGCAAGTCGCGGTAAGATTTTATCCAGCGTTTGTAAGAATTCCAGATAATGGTTTCGGAAGTCGGGCGGATAATCAGTTCTTCGGTGAGTTTTGCGGTGGGGTCAACGATAACGCCTTCACCATTGGGGTCGTTTACGAGGCGGTAATGCGTTACAACTGCACATTCTTTGGCAAATCCTTCAATATGCGAGGCCTCTTTGCTTAAAAAGCTTTTGGGTATCAGCAGCGGGAAGGAGGCATTTACATGACCTGTGGCCTTAAAACGGGCATCCAGCACCGCTTTCATATTTTCCCAAATAGCATATCCGTAAGGGCGGATGATCATACAGCCTTTCACCCCCGAATGTTCGGCTAACTCGGAGCGCAACACGAGGTCTTCATACCAGTCTTTCTCAGGTTGTTGGGAAACTTTGTTTTCCTGATTATCTTTACTCATAGTTCTTATTAAAAAGGTTCGCTTTTATTTGAGCGGCAAAATTACGTTGCTTTTTTGTGAAACAGATAAAATTTATTCCGTTTCGGTTAAATCCGGTTCCGGTAGAATTGTATATTTTGTGCTTTAAATCTTTGTTCAACAATATTTATCCCCCAAAAATTCCTTTGTATGAACCATTTTTTTACCCGTTTATTCCGCAGTTTAATTCCCGTGTTCTTCATGGCTTTGTGTGTTAACGGCTCGTTACAAGGGCAAACGATTACCAATCTTCAAATTTCGCCCCTTCCCGTCATGAGCAACGAGCCTGCTGTTCTGATTGTTTCCGCCATGTTCAGCAACGGCAGTTGCAACCTGATTGACTATTCAGTTACGGTAGATATGTCCACACCCGTTCCTACAATTCAGGTTTTAGGATATTATTGTATGGGGATGTTGACCATTATTTGTGAAACCACCAATAACATCGAGCTTGGAATGTTGCCGGCAGGCGCTTATGCAGTGAACTATCAGATTTTTTACAATTATTATGATGGAAGTGCCTGTAATCCTCCTTTTTTAGGCGGCGGCAACAATACTGTTTCACTCATCGTTTCCGACCCGCCGGGCGGCAGTATTACCGGCTTAACCACATCTTACGATGAGTTTTGCAGTGAATTAGATTCCATCGCCGTAGTTGCTGAAATGATTTTACCTACCTCTCCCTGCGACCTTCAGGAATATACTGTGGAATTTACCGCTCCCAACAGTGCTGAAATCACCGCTACTTACTGTCTCGGCCCGCTCGATATGCTTTGCAACAAAACGGATACATTTTCTATTTTTCCGCTCAGCTATACGGGCGGAGATTTTACCATTACCCTCCACCTCAAAGAATGTACTGGGTGGGATATTGCCTCCGATTCTATTTTGTTCAATGCCGAAGTTTTACCTTGTCCGTTTGTTGACCCAACCGGCAGACCTGCTACCGGGGTTGCATTGGTCAACAGCCTTTCTCAACATAGCTTGTTGTTCGACATAACCCGAATTTCTGACCCCGCGACCCCTTCTGTCGAATTGTTGATTTACCATCCCGACGGGCGGGAGGCAGTTCGCAAATGGATTCCGGCTTCCGAATATGGCACAGAAATACAACTGCCCACCGGCATCTATATTTACGCCATTTACCAAAACGGACTGATGATTGACCGGGGGAAAGGGATGGTTTATTAAGGTCGGATTGCGGGCGGATTGCCGGTTGTTGATGATGCGTGTTTTTAGAATTGCTTTGCGATTTTTTCACAAATCGAGGTAAAACTCCTTAGTCAGTTGTTTGCAGGCATCTGAAAATGTGGAGGGGTGAGTTCCTCCTGTGTCGAGAGTGAGTTCCTCTGTAAATTCCGGTTTTTCCCAACCGAATTGCAATAACTGCCTGATGACGGGTTTGCCGGGAGCCTGGCGAAGCGATGTTGCGCGGTGGCAAAATAACCCGTAAAGTCCGGCTGCCGATTGCCGGAAACTTTGGGCTTGCTGATGGGGCAGGATGACTGAAAACAACCCCTCAGGCGCAAGCAGTTCCGACACCCCCTTTAACAACTGCACATAACTCAGCCTGCCGGCATGACGGGCGAGGTTTCGTTTTTCACCGGGCGGCAACAAGTGGTTTTCGTAAAAGGGTGGGTTGCTGACGATGACTTCAAACTGCAGGGGGAGGGAGTATGTGTTTTTTATGGCAGAAAAATGGTTGAAATCGCCTTGTAGGATTTTGATGCGGTTTGCCCATGGACTTTGTGCTGCATTTTCAACCGCCTGCCCCGATGCTTCCTCGTCTAACTCTATACCATATATATTAACCGTTTCGGGAGTTCGCTGCGCCAACATCAGGGCGATGACTCCGCTGCCTGTCCCTATGTCGAGCACATTGGCTGTTTTTTCGGGAATTGCCGCCCATGCGCCAAGCATAACGGCATCAAATCCGACTTTCATGGCGCATTTGTGATGGGCTACAAAAAACTGTTTGAACCGAAACCCGTTGGTTTTGCTCATTTCTTGTCTGACAAACACAAAGATAAACCGATTTACAGACCCGGAAAATCGAACCCGGGCGGCAACATGTTTCCGGTCAGTTTTTTCATCTCTTCGGTAGCTTTGGATTCAGACATACTCAGGGCGCGGTTAACGGCAACGAGCAACAAATCTTCGAGTTCCTCTTTGTCCGGATTTTCCAGCAATCCGGGTGAGATGCTGATGCTGACAATGTTTTTAGAGGCGGTTGCTACTACTTTTACCGCCCCGTTTCCGGCTTCGGATTCTACGGTGATATTGTCCAGTTGCTTTTTGCTTTGGAGCATATTCTCCTGCATTTGCCGGATCATTCCGGGTAAATCGAACATAATTCAGGGTATTTTATTTAAAGTTACACGTAATAACTGAACAGACGGTTCTCTTTTAAAGGATTATCCTTCCTTATTTGTTTTTCACCTCCATTTCAAACAAAGTCCGCTGCAACTGACGTGCCTGATTTTCGTTGTGGGGCATGGGAGCGCCGCCGGCTTCTTCTTCTTTGTCAAATTGTTCGCGGGTAATCAGGGCGATGGGGGCCAGTCCTTCAGTAGTCAGCATACTGTTGATGCCCGAAATTTCTCCGGCCTGGGTTTTTTCCAGCATGCCTTTCACATCGCTGATTTCATATCCGATGGATTTCATGCGGTCTAACTGCGATTGGGTTGGGCGACCGTCAAAACTGCTGATTGCGCTGTAAATTTCACTTAGTTTTTCTCTGAGGCGGATTTCTCCGGTAATGCCGGATGATTTTGTAGTTGCCATCAGTTCTTTTCTATGCCTGTCCATTTTTTCTGCGAGTTGGGTAAGTCCGTTTTTCAGATTGGCATCCTTAGCTTTGTCTTTGAGTTTGTTTGCCTGATCCATGATATCTGTTACCTGTTTTGCGACAAAAGACAAATCTTCCAGCATATCGTAAGCCTGATTGGTGGCGGCTAATTGAGCTTCGCGGTCAGCTATGCTGTGCATGGAGTTACTGTCAAAACGGATGCTCATGTCTGTTTCGTAGGTTTTGTCGCCTTTAATCAGTTTGATGGTATAGTTTCCGGTGGGCAGACTGGGTCCGAAGGCGGCCTGAAAATCGAGGCTTTGTGAGGCGGGAACTTTGGGCGGTTTGCGGCGGGTTGCCCATTTCACCCGGTTAATTCCTTTTCGTTTGCCGGCGGGCAGGGTCGTAATTTTTTCACCCGAATCGTTGTAAACTTCTAAATACATATCGCCAAAAACATGGCGTTTTTTGAGGTAATAGGTAATGTTTGCCACTGTGGAGGGGTTGCGGCCGACAAAAGTCTGGTCGCCCGAAAAAGCCTGATAACTTCCCGGTGTTCGAATAATGTAAGGGGAATGTTTGATGAAAGCTACTTCCTGTTCGACTAATCCGGTAGTGATTTGCCGGAGTGCCGTCAGGTCGTCTATAATTAAAATGCCGCGCCCATGGGTTGCAATGACAAGGTCATGTTCGCGGGGGTGAATGTGCATATCATAAACAGCAACCTGCGGGAAGTTGCCTTTAAACCTGACCCAGTTTTTTCCGCCGTCAATCGAAATATACAGACCAAGCTCGGTTCCGAGGAACAACAGATTTTGATTGACCAAATCCTGACGCATTACCCTGCAGAATGTGGGAACTTTTCCGGCAGCCAGGTTAGTCCATGTTTTGCCATAATCGGTTGTTTTGTATAAATAGGGATTTTTGTCGCCGAGCGTATGACCGTCAAAAACAGCATAGGCGGTGGCTTTGTCAAATCGGTCGGGTTCTATAAAAGAAGTCCAGGTATTTTTGGGAAGCCCGGCAAGGTTTCCGGTAACGTTGTCCCAGGTTTTTCCGCCGTCTTTGGTTACCTGAATGTTTCCATCGTCAGTTCCCACCCAGATAATACTGGCATCTAAGGGCGATTCGCCGATGGTATAAATGGTGCAATGGTTTTCGGCAGTCGAATTATCTACGGTCAGCCCTCCCGATTGTTCTTGTTTTAACTTTTCGGGGTCGTTGGTGGTCAGGTCGGGCGAAATTTTTTCCCAGGTATCTCCCCGGTCTTTTGACCGGAACAAAAATTGAGCGCCGACATACAGATGACCGCTTTTTTCACCAAACGTATAAGGGGTATTCCAGTTAAACCGGAGTTGGTCTTTTGCCGATTGAGCAAACGGGCGGATTTGTTTAAACTCACCGGTTTGTTTGTAATAGCGGACGATGTTTCCGCCCTGCCATTGCCAGTAAATGATATTGTTGTCCTGTTTGTCGGGAAATGCGTTAAATCCGTCTCCAAAGCCGATGCTTTTCCAGTCGGCATTGGTAATCCCTCCGGCAGCCCTCGAAGGAGCCATCCACGAGCCGTTGTCCTGCAAACCGCCATATACATTGTAGGGGAATTCGTTGTCGGATGCAACATGGTAAAACTGCGACAACGGAAGGTTTTGCAGGAATGTCCAGGTATTCCCTTTGTCGTTTGACACATAGACCCCGCCGTCTGTGCCGAGATACATATTGCGGTTGTTTTTAGGGGAAACCCAAAAAGCATGAAGGTCAACATGATAATTTCCGCCTTCGACTGCTGCACCCGAAAAGGTATTTCCTCTGTCATTACTCACCTGCAACATAAAACCGGGTTTATAGATCCGGTCGGCCTCTTTAGGGTCTGGAGTAAGATTGGAAAAATAAAAAGGACGCTCGCCCACGGCAGGGCTGCTGTTGGTCATTTTCCAGGTCTGTCCGTTATCGTCTGAGCGGTAGAGGGCTGTTTTTTCGCTTTCAATCAAAGCATACGTGGCGTATGGCGAAACCGGCGAAACAGCCACTGAAATCCGTCCGAGCTCGGTTTCGGGAAGTCCGTTTCCGCTCAGTTTTTTCCAGGTTTTACCCCCATCTTCCGAGCGAAACAGCCCGCTGCCTTTTCCGCCTGAACGGAAGGTATGGGGCTGTCTTCTGAAATCCCACATCCCGGCATACAGGATATTGGGATTGTTGGGATGGATACAGAGGTCGGCTGCGCCGGTGTTTTCATCAACATACAGGGTTTTAGTCCACGTTTTTCCACCGTCTGTGGTTTGGTAAACTCCGCGGTCAGGGCTGCTGTTCCATAAATTTCCCAACACAGCAACATTGACCACTTCGCCGTTTGTCGGATGGAGTACAATGCGGGCAATTCGCTCTGAATTGGGCAAACCCATCAACTCCCATTTTTCACCGCCATTCATAGTTTTATAAATACCCGTTCCGACCGAAACGCTGTTTCTTGTCCAGGGTTCGCCGGTGCCTACCCAAACTGTATCGGGTTGCTGCTGATTGATGGCAATGGCTCCGATGGATTGCGGATGGTCTTCAAAAACCGCTTTAAAGGTGGTGCCTCCGTTTTTTGATTTCCAAACCCCTCCGCCGGCTGCGCCAACATAGAGCAAGAGGGGGTCTTTGGCTGAAGCGTCCAAAGCAGCAACCCGGCCACTCATGGCAGCCGGCCCAATATGGCGAGCCTCTATCGCTCCAAACGTATTTTCGTCAATGTCAGCGGTGGGAGTTTGTGCACTGGAAGGGGTAAAAGCCCATCCAACGAGAACAAAAAGGAACAGGTTTTTTATAAAAAAATCGGTAAAGCGATGATTCATGGGAATATCAGTTTAGCGTGGTGAGGGTGAATGTGTAGGAATTACTGGAGTATAAGAACCGGGGTTTGTTGGATTGCCGGTTATATTTCTGATACAATCGGAATATTGCGGCTATTTTTTAGACTTTTTGCCTTTTTTGGCTTTTGGTTTGGCTTCTTCAGCCTTGGTTGCTTGTTTTACTTCGGCAGCTTCAGGTTTTTTGCCGGGCATCATAAATTCTGCATCGTCAATTTCGGGGTTCAGTCTTACTTCATCAATCACGATTTGCGAAACAACCTGCCCTCCTATTTTGGTTTCGAGGCTATATGGGAAAGCCATCCCATTCATCTGTTTGTAATTGCCGAAAAAAGTTTCAGATTCCATTTCGTTGCCCTGAACTTTTAACTTGGATGTAGATTTTAGAATCACATAACTGTCGGCATCTATAAAATAGGTAAACTGCTCGCCGGCTGTGTTGGACAATTTAATTTTAAAAACTTTGGAGCCTTCCATATCATCTACGCCCAACAACTCGGCTTTATATCCTTTTTTCTCGTAATTGTGCAATGCGCCGTCTATATCGGCCTGCATTCTGGTACTTCTGTTTTCGTCTTCAGTCATTGCCTGGGGTTCTGTCTGACCTGCAAAGGGGTTAATTCGCCAACCGGAGGTTTCGTTGAATGCTTCAATAAATTTCTGACCCTGAAAAGTGCTTTCTGTTTTCATTTTGAAATTTCTCTTTTGAGTCATGGTCATCGGAATTTCCATCATGCCGTTATTTACAATCACTTTACCGGCAAAGGTGATGCTGTTGAGTTTATTGACCTCTTCTTGCCCGATGGCTTCAAAATGCTGTTTAAGAACTTCGTCTAATTCCTGTGCCTGAACATCAGGAGCAAAGGCAAAAACAGCCATCATCAGCAAGCAGGTTGCAATTAATTTTTTCATAAACAGAGAATTGTGAGTTTTTGGTTTGTTAAAAGAATGGAATTTGAAGTGTGTATAACAGTAAACAGGTGGTTTGGTTTTTTCCGGGAAAGACATATTCCGTTCAATCTCAGACTTTTTGGGTTCGCCTTTACCCGTCAATTGGTCTGAAAGAGGTTTTAAAACTTACATCTCAAAGGGCAGGGCAATAAAAAAACCTCCGCTTTTGGCGAAGGTTTTTGTGAAATGAGGTGGAGCAGGCAGCCTACATCTGCCTCAATCATCCGTATTGTTTTTTCCGGCTTAGATTCCTGTAACGGTGATGGAAACAATGTCGCTCCAAAGTCCGACACGACCATCTTTTTTGCGGTAAATCAACCGGTAAGACCAAACTTCGGCACGGCCGGCTTCCGGCAAAGGGTGGTTGTCAATAAAATTTGGAAACTGGTCAACGGCAAGGAGCACAAAATTTTCAAAACCCGGTCTTAATACATGGATTTCAACGGCATCCATACCCAATTTTTTCCAGACCACTTCGGGATGCCCGCCGGCAACAAGGCGAAGGATGAACTCAACTTTTACCGTATTATAGTCTGTATCAGAATGTTCGGCGATAATTCCGAGGTTTTGCCCGTCTGCAATAGCAAAGTTGGTGGCTGTTTTAATTTTTTGGGCAATGGCAGAGGCTCTTTTGAAAATCCCGTTCGGAACAGCCGGAGGCGGCAACGTTTCCTCTACTTCCTCATCAAAGTAAAAGGTGATTACGGGAATCAGAGCAGTTACGCCAAAATGTTCAAAGCCATAACTCAACTCGTCGCGGTAGGCGGTGATGTTGATTTTGTATTCATCTACCTGTTTGTGGTAGTTAACTACAAAAGTAAAGAATAAGGCACTTGCGACCATGTCGTCAATTTCGTCATCTGTAAGGTTGTACTTGAGTTTGTAAAGATGAAGTTTGGAGGCGAAATTTTGAAGCCAAACTACTTTGTCTTCATTGCTGCTGGGGATAAATTTTGATGTGGCCATGACAATTGGGTTTTTGGTGATTGAATATACCTCTAAAACGAAAGCTTTTTAAAAAAAGTTGCCTTGGGGTTGCTTTTTTTTAAAAATAATTTTACATTCCCGCGCGGACTTTCAAATTACCCAAACAGTATATTTGTCTGTTAAATTCTTGAATTTAAACTTACTGACTAATTACCCATTGCATTTAGCATAAGTTTTGCAGTTGCAAGGGCAGTTTATGCCATTGAAGTATCGGGTTTCGCTTGCGAAGAATCAGTTTTCGCTTGTGAAGAATCAGTTTTCGCTTGCGAAGAATCAGTTTTCGCTTGCGAAGAATCAGTTTTCGCTTGCGAAGAATCAGTTTTCGCTTGCGAAGAATCAGTTTTCGCTTGCGCAGAATTAGTTTTCGCTTGCGCAGAATTAGTTTTCGCTTGCGAAGAATCAGTTTTCGCTTGCGAAGAATCAGTTTTCGCTTGCGAAGAATCAGTTTTCGCTTGCGAAGAATCAGTTTTCGCTTGCGAAGAATCAGTTTTCGCTTGTGAAGAATCAGTTTTCGCTTGTGAAGAATCAGTTTTCGCTTGTGAAGAATCAGTTTTCGCTTGCGAAGAATCAGTTTTCGCTTGCGAAGAATTAGTTTTCGCTTGCGCAGAATTAGTTTTCGCCTGCGAAGAATTAGTTTTCGCTTGCGAAGAATCAGTTTTCGCTTGCGAAGAATCAGTTTTCGCTTGCGAAGAATCAGTTTTCGCTTGCGAAGAATCAGGCTGCACAAGCGAAAAATAGTTTTGAAATCCTGCTATTCAGGATTTTACACCTAAAAAGTCAAAATACAAGGGTAAAACCTAAGATATCTTGTTTGTATAAGTATGAACAGCAGACAAGAAAGAAACAGCCCTTATTCGAGCCCTGTAAGGTTTTCAAAACCTTATAGGTCTGGCTACCGGAAATCGGGCTACCTAAGAAAAAAAAACCTACATCATCTGCTGAAAACTGAAAAGCAGGAGAAAAAAAATCAGCGTCATCTGCGGAAAACCGAACAGCAGGAGAAAAAAAATCAGCGCCATCTGCGGAAAAATGAACAGCAGGAGAAATTCCTTGTTTCCTCCTGTTCAGGGGACTCTGTTCAGATTAAACTCCGCTTTAATCCTGCATAATCAATTCGCCTTTGAGGAAAAGCAAATTCAACTCGGCGAGTTTTAGCTGGAACTGAGCTTCGGTTTTTCGCGCCAACATCAGTTCGTAGCCTTGCTGAGCTTCTCGAAATTCGAGTGTATTGGCGACACCTGCCCGCAGGCGTTCGAGGGCAATGAGCATATTTTCCGAAATGGCTTCGAGATTTTTGGTTTCAAGGTCGGCAAGGTTGCGGGCAAAGGCGGCGTTTCGCTGTGCCTGTACCCATTGTGCATCCAAAAGCTGTTCGGTTTGCGCCAGCGAAGTACGGAGGGTTTCAATGGCAATATGGTTCACGGTGGCCGCCCTTTTGAGGTTGCCCCCGTTAAACAAAGTCCAGTTCACATTCAGTCCCAACACAGGGCCTGTGCTGAGATTGTATAAAGAGAAGCCGGCCTGCGAGCGGTTGAAGTTAAAGTTATAGGCGGCATTGAGGTCAACTGTGGGATATTTACCGGCTTCAATTTCCTGCTGTTGCAACTGTGCGATTCCGATTTGAGTTTTTACCTGACGCACCAAAGGATGTTGTGCCGGATTTAGCTCTTCGGGCAATACCCAGTTTTCTTCCGGCAGGGATTGTTCTTCAATTTCAAAAGGGGTGGATACATTCCGCCCCATCAGAAGATTCAGGTTTTCTTTGGTTTGTTGCAGGTTGTTGAGTTGGGTAAGTTTCTGGGCAGCTTGAGCGTTCACATCGGTCAGTGCCTGAAGATAGTCAGTTTTTGAACTCAGCCCACTTTCAAACCTCATTTTGCTCAGCGTCAGCCGCTCGTTGGTAATGGCAATCAACGTGTCGGTATTCTTGAGCAATTCCTGTTGACGCATCAGTTCTAAATACAAAGCCGCCACATCGCGGGTGGTTTGCAACATTTGGGCAGTCAGGTCAATTTCTGCTTCTGCGACCTGCTCTTTCAGCCTTTGGCGGGCGGCATACATCCTGAATCCGTCAAATAAAGTCCATGCAGAAAACACCGAAAACTGGGTGTTAGAAGAAAAAACCCCGGCGCGGTTGATTTCATCCCCGCTCACAAATTTTTGGCTGATATTATTGACCAATGCCGTTGTTCCGGCCTGCAAACCCACCACCGGCAACATGCCGGCTTGTCCGGGATGGTCGTTAATGGAGGCAATCCGCACGTTGTTTTTTGCAAACTGAAGGTTAAAATTGTTTGCCAATGCCTGTTCGATGGCATCGCCCATCGTCAGGGTTTGGGCAGAAAGGGAATTTGGCAATAAACAAATCATACCAACCATCAGCACGACAAATCTCAACCTGATGGCAACTGAAAAATTCTTGCCCGGGTTCTGTGTTAAAAGTTGCAAAAGTTGGCGGGTCGGGGTAAACAAGCGATATAAAAAGGAAAGCCGGAACATTCAGATTTCTTGGTTAAGTGGTGAAATTGCAGGCGAGGGCGTTCGTCTGCTGATAATAATATACATCACCGGAATGACGAACAGGGTTAAAATCAAGGAAAACAAAATACCACCGACAACCACAGTTCCCAGAGGCATCCTGCTGGTAGATGCAAAACCAAATGAAACTGCAATGGGCAATGCGCCTAAAGCGGTGGCAAAACTTGTCATCAAAATAGGACGAAGGCGCATCACCGCCGCTTCAATGGCAGCCTGCGTTTTGCCCATACCTTGTTTCATCAGCACATTGGCAAATTCGACAATCAAAATCCCGTTTTTAGTTACTAACCCAATGAGCATTATCATCCCGATCTGGCTAAAGATATTGACCGTCTGATCGCGCATATATAAGGACAGTAAAGCCCCGGCAATCGCCATCGGAACGGTAAGCATAATGATAACGGGGTCAATAAAACTCTCGAACTGTGCTGCAAGGATTAAAAATATCAGGATAAGCGCCAGCGCAAATGCAAAACCGGTATTGGATGCGCTTTCAGCAAAATCGCGCGAGGAACCGGTCAGGGCAGTATTAAAACTGCTGTCTAACACCTTTGCTGCAATATTTTGCATTTCCTCGATGCCGTCCCCAATGGTTTTTCCGGGTGCAAGCCCTGCCGAAATAGTCGCCGATTTATAGCGGTTAAAATGGTAAATGGTCGGCGGGCTGGTTTCTTCTTCCATACTGACCACGTTGTCAATGCTGATCAAAGCACCTTTATTGGTTTTGACAAAAATATTTTTCAAATCGGCCGGGTCGTCTCGGTATTCGCGTTCCCATTGCCCCAATACCTGATATTGTTTTCCGTTCATGTTGAAAAAACCAATCCTGCGGTTGCTGAAAGCCATTTGCAGGGCTTCAGAAACATCGTTAACGCTGATGCCGAGGTCGGCAGCTTTTTCGCGGTTAATTTTAACGTTCAATTCGGGTTTGTTAAACTTCAGGTCAACGTCGAGTTGCTGAAACACCGGGCTTTTTCCGGCTTCTTCCATAAATACGGGGAGAGCGGTGCGTAATTTTTCAAAGTTGATATTTTGCAGGACAAACGACACCGGTAATCCCCCACGCCGGTTGGTCGAAATGGTTTGTTCCTGAATGGCAAACACCCTTCCTTCCGTCAATCCGGCAGTGTTTTTATTGACATAGTTGGCAATGTCCATCTGGCTTCTGCTGCGCTCGGAGGGTTCTGTCAAAGCAATGCGTGCA